>NZ_JAFCXJ010000005.1:0-463582 GCF_049898265.1 Pseudomonas sp. PSPC2-3
AGCCTCGCCGGCATGGGCGCCGGGGCCGGCAACGCGCCGCTGGAAGTGTTCATCGCCGCCGCCGAACGCCTGGGCTGGAACCACGGCACCGACCTCTACACCTTGATGGACGCAGCGGATGACATCGTGCGGCCGTTGCAGGATCGGCCGGTGCGGGTCGACCGCGAGTCACTGGCGCTGGGGTATGCCGGGGTCTATTCGAGCTTCCTGCGCCATGCCGAAATCGCTGCGGCCAAGTACGGTTTGAAGACCGTGGACATCCTCGTCGAGCTGGGCAAACGCCGGATGGTCGGCGGCCAGGAAGACATGATCGTCGACGTCGCGCTGGACCTGTTGGCCGCTGGCAAGCACACACACTGAGGAGGCGCGCATGAGCTATCAACTGCAGATTCTTCCGGTCGGCCTGAGTTGTCCGCTACTGCCTGAACAAACCGTGCTGGACGCGGCGCTGGCTGACGGCCTGATGCTCAAGCACAGCTGCCGCACCGGCACGTGCGGCAGTTGCAAGGGCCAGGTGCTCAGCGGTGAAGTGGAGCACGGCGACAGCCCGCTGGAGGTGCTCAGCGCGGCCGAGCGGGCGCAGGGGTTGGCGCTGTTTTGCTGCGCCACGGCGCGCTCCGACCTGGTGATCGAGGCGCCGGAAGTGACGGCGTTGCGCGGTATCGGCATCCAGCAGATGGGCGTGCGTGTGGCCAGCCTCGACAAGGTCAGCAGTGACGTTGCAGTGCTGCGGCTGACACTCGCCCCGGGCGCCGGGTTTACTTATTTTCCGGGCCAGTACGTGCAGGTGTTGCTCAAGGATGGCAGCCGGCGCAGCTATTCGATGGCCACCCACACCCCACGGGACAACCAGTTGGAGCTGCACATCCGGCACATGCCCGGCGGGGTGTTCAGCGGGCATGTGTTCAACGCCTTGCAACCCAAGGCCATCCTGCGCATGGAAGGCCCGTTCGGCTCGTTCTACCTGCGCGACAGCGAGCGGCCGATGATCTTCCTGGCCAGCGGCACCGGTTTTGCGCCGATCCAGGCCTTGCTCGAACAGCTGCGCGAACAGGGGCACAACCGGCGTCCGGTTTACCTGTACTGGGGCGGCCGGCGCCGTGAGGATCTGTATCGGCATGAACAGTTGCTGGCCTGGGAGGCCCAGTTGCCGTGGCTGCGCTACACCCCGGTGCTGTCCGATCCTACCCCGGCCTGTGATTGGCAGGGCGCGACCGGCTTCGTCCACCGCCAGGTGCTGAGCGACTTCCAGAGCCTCAAGGGGTTTGAAGTGTATGCCTGTGGCGCGCCGATCGTGGTTGATTCAGCGCGGCGCGACTACGTCGAGTTGCGGCAACTGGAGGCGGCCGACTTCTATGCCGACGCCTTCGTCTAGAGCCTGACCGTGCGCGTTTTTAGCGTGCGTGCCCCCAGGCCAGGTGAATCAGGCGGCTCCCCGAGGCCGCCGGTTTGCTTGCCTGTCCAACAACAAGAATCCTGAGAGGCTTGCGTGCTGAATCTTAGAAAATGGCGCATCACCACGCGTATTGGCGCGTTGGTGGTTGGCCTGGGCGTGTTGATCATTTGTCTGGCCATCTGGCTGGGCCTGTTGCTGCAGCGCTCGTTGCTCGAAGAAAAAATGGCGGGCGTCGACACCGCGCTGAACACCGCCAATTCGATCCTTGCGTACTACGCCGGGCAAGTGGAAAACGGCCACATGAGCCTGGCGTTGGCCCAGCGCCAGGCCGCCGAGGTGGTCGGAACCCTGCGCTACCTGGGCGATAACTATTTGCTGATCCTCGACCTGGACTATCGGATGATCATGCACCCGACGGCGCCAGCGTTGGTGGGCAAGGCGCTGGGCGACTTCAAGGACCAGAACGGCAAGCCGTTTTCCCGCCAGTTCGTGGAGGGCGCGCGCGAGCAGGGGCGGGTGTTGGTGGATTACTACTTTCCCCGTGCCAATGGCGCGCCGGCCGAATACAAACTGTCTGAGGCGCGCCTGTTCAAGCCCTGGGGCTGGGTGGTGGCGAGCGGCATCTACCCCAGCGATGTGCAACGGGTCGTCAACCGCGTGTTGGTGGCGCCGGCATGGATCAGCGCCGTGGTGCTGCTCGGGTTGATGCTGTTTGCCTGGATGATCATCCGCAGCATTACCCGGCCGCTGCGTGAGACGGTCGAGGTGCTGGGGGCAGCGGTCAGCGGGCAAACCGACCTGACGATACGGCTGCCCGCCGTTGGCAATGACGAACTCACGCAACTGTCACGCAGTGTCAACTGCTTGATCCATGCCGCCCATGAAGTCAGTCGAGGCACGGCAGTGGCCAGCGGGCAGGTGTTGCGCTTGAGTGACGACCTCGGCGAGGTCACAGCGGCTACCCAGACCAGCCTCGATCACCAACTGTTGGAAACCGACAGCCTGGTCACCGCCATGAATGAAATGGTCGCCACCGTGCAGGATGTCGCACGCAACGCCGCCGTGGCGGCAGATGCCACGCGGCTGGCCGAAGGGCAGGCCAGCGATGGGCAGCACATCGTTCAGTCGACCATCGACGCTATCCAGCAATTGGTCGAGGCGCTGTTCGGCACCCATGCACTGGTCAAGCAACTGGAGGCTGACTCCAGCCGAGTCGGCAGTGTGCTGGATGTGATCAGCGCGATTGCCGAGCAGACCAACCTGCTGGCGCTCAATGCGGCAATCGAAGCCGCGCGGGCGGGCGAGTATGGGCGGGGGTTTGCGGTGGTCGCCGATGAGGTGCGGACCTTGGCTCAGCGCACGCAGGCCTCCACGGTGGAGATCAAGCAGATCATCGAGCAGGTGCAGTCAGGTGCCCGTGGGGCGCTGGAGCGCATCGTCGCAAACGTCGAAACGGCACGTGTGCCGGTCGAGATCTCGGCGCGGGCGGGCGACGCCTTGAAGCGGATCACCCAGTCGGCCGCGACCGTCAGCGACATGACCTTGCAGATCGCCAGTGCGGCCGAGCAGCAGGCGGTGACGGCGGATGAAATCAGCCGCACCCTGGCGCGCATCCATACGCTGGTGACGGTCAGCGGCGCGTCCAGCGTCAGCACGCGTGATTCCAGCGACGCGTTGCGGCAGTTGGCACGGGTGCTGGAAGGGCAGGTCGAGCAGCTCAGGCTCTGAAGGCGGCTGGTTGCTGCGGATCGCGCATGACCGCGTTTGTCTAAGCCCGCTTGTGCCTGTTGACGAGGTTCGTCAGGCGTTGCGGGGGGCTCCATGGTCAAAGTCGAGTTGGGCCGGCGTATATGCATGACGGCAGTATCGCCACCCTCGAGCCGGGATTTCCCGGCTGGACCGATCTCCCTCGTTGAGGCTGCCCCGCGCCGAACGCCACGCTAGCGCTGATTGAGCATGGCCAGCATGCGTGGCGCGATAAAGCGATGGAACGGCGCCACCGGCAGCATATACAGGCGGCCCAGCCAGTTGTGCGGCCGGACCACGGTGGAGAGCACCACCCGGCGCGCCCCTTGCGCGTCGAGTGGCATAAGGTTGATGGCCAGGTACACATCCAGGTGCCGGTCCTGGTCGACCAGCAGCACTTCGTCGGGGGTTTGCGACACCAGCGTGAAAATCCCCACCCGGTCGCCGGGCCGATAGTCGGCGTCCGCACGCTCAAGGTCGATGCGTGTCAGCCTGCCGAGGTCTTTGAGGCCAAACACCTGCACCAGTCGATTGCGCAGCGCCATCAATCGGTCGATCCAGACCGGTGTCCGGGCCATCAGCCGCAGCCCATGCCGCAACGCGCTGCGCTCGCGGTCATCGGCGAAGGTGCTCTGGCAATCGATGAAGCTGGCGCCCATGGCATGGCGGGCAATGCTTGAGTCGAGCGGGAGAGCGCAGTGGCTGACGCTGGCGTTCATAAGGGGTGTCCGAAGGCCATGTAGGGTGGGTAGGGCGTTGTCATTTGGGTTCCACGAGGTGCCGGGTTCGCACGAGCGCAGGATCAAGTGGGCCAGAAAGTGCAGGGCATCCTCAAGCTTTTTAATTGCTCAGTGCCGCGCACCAATGAAAAGCCCAGGGGATCAGGCGCTTTGTCGGCCCACTGAACGCAAAAAAGGCGCCCGAAGGCGCCAAGGGGTTCACCCTGACCGAGGGAGCCGGGTGAAGCCGTTCACAGCAATGGTCGCGGTGGTAAGGCGCGACGGGAACGGAAGCGGGGCGCGCCGAGTGAAGGTGCGCAGGGGTTCATTTGGGGTAACACACGACGGCCTAGGCCGTCGCGGGCGTGCGTTGCGGCTGCCAGGTTTCGCTGGCGGTCTGGTCCATGGCTTCCTGGATCGCCCGCTTGCGGTTGGCTTCGGCCTTGCGGCTGAAATACCAGACCATGAACGTCATCAGCGACACCGCCATCAGGATCAGGCTGGCCACGGCGTTGATCTCCGGCTTGACCCCCAGGCGCACGGCAGAGAACACCTCCATCGGCAGGGTGGTGGAGCCAGGCCCGGAGACGAAACTGGCGAGCACCAAGTCATCCAGGGACAAGGCGAACGACATCATGCCGCCCGCTGCCAACGACGGCGCGATCATCGGGATGGTGATCAGGAAAAACACCTTGAGTGGCCGCGCGCCGAGGTCCATGGCGGCTTCTTCGATGGACAGGTCCAGCTCGCGCAGGCGTGCCGAGACGACCACCGCGACATACGCGGCGCAGAACGTGGTGTGGGCGATCCAGATCGTCACCAGGCCGCGTTCCATGGGCCAGCCGATCATCTGCGCCATCGCCACGAACAGCAGCAGCAGCGACAGCCCGGTGATCACTTCCGGCATCACCAGGGGCGCGGTCACCAGGCCACCGAACAGGGTCCGGCCCTTGAAGCGGGTGACCCGGGTCAGCACGAACGCGGCCAGGGTGCCCAGGACCACGGCGGCCACGGCGGTGTAGCAGGCAATCTCCAGGGAGCGGGCCACCGAACCCATCAGTTGGGTGTTGTCCAACAGCCCCAGGTACCACTTGAGCGACCAGCCGCCCCAGACCGTCACCAGCTTGGAGGCGTTGAACGAATAGATCACCAGAATCAGCATCGGCAGGTAGATGAACAATAAGCCGAGCACCAGCATCAGGGTCGAAAAACTGAAACGCTTCATGCCCGTGCCTCCATTTCTTTGGCCTGGCTGCGGTTGAACAGCACGATGGGAATAATCAGGATCGCCAGCATCACCACCGCCAGGGCGGACGCCACCGGCCAGTCGCGGTTGTTGAAGAACTCCTGCCACAGCACGCGGCCGATCATCAGGGTCTCCGGGCCGCCCAGCAGTTCCGGGATCACGAACTCGCCGACCACCGGAATGAACACCAGCATGCAGCCGGCGACGATGCCGTTCTTGGCCAGCGGCACGGTGATTTTCCAGAAGTTGTTGAAGTTGCTCGAACCCAGGTCCGAGGCGGCTTCCAGCAGGCTCTGGTCGTGCTTGACCAGGTTGGCGTAGAGCGGCAGCACCATGAACGGCAGGTAGGCGTAGACCACGCCGATGTAGACCGCCGTGTTGGTGTTGAGGATTTCAATCGGGCTCGATATCAGGCCGCACCCCATCAGGAACGCATTGAGCAGGCCGTTATTGCTGAGGATGCCCATCCAGGCATAGACGCGGATCAGGATCGCGGTCCAGGTCGGCATCATGATCAGCAGCAGTAATACGTTTTGCATTTCCTTGCGGGTCTTGGAAATCCCATAGGCCATGGGAAAACCGATCAGCAGGCACATCAGCGTGCTGAGCAGGGCGATCTTCAGCGAGCCCAGGTAGGCCGAGATGTACAACTCGTCGGCACCCAGCAGGCTGTAGTTACCCAGGTTCAGCAGCACCTGGAGTTTCTGGTCGACGAAGCCGTAGATCTGCGAATACGGCGGAATCGAGACGGTCGCTTCGGAGAAGCTGATCTTCATCACCAGGAAAAACGGCAGCATGAAAAACAGGAACAGCCAGAGGAAGGGAATGCCGATCACCAGCTTGCGACCGCTGGGCAGCACACGGATCAACGCTTGATGGAAAGTGCTCATGGTCGATGTACTCATGCCCGCAGTACCACGCCGCTGTCGTCTTCCCACCACACGTACACAGTGTCGCCCCAGGACGGTCGGGAGCCACGGCGTTCGGCGTTGGCCATGAACGACTGGACGATCTTGCCGCTGGGCAGCTCGACGTAAAACACCGAGTGCCCGCCGAGGTAGGCGATGTCGTGGACCTTGCCGCTGGACCAGTTGTGCGCGCAGGTCGGCATTTGGGTGGTGACCAGCAGCTTTTCCGGGCGGATGGCGTAGGTCACCGACTTGTCTTCCACCGAAGTGGCGATGCCGTAGCCGACGTAGATGTTGCGGTCCAGGTCCGCGCACTTGAGCACCGCGTGGCCTTCGGCGTCGTCGACCACCTGGGTGTCGAAGATGTTGACGTTGCCGACGAACTCGCAGACCAGGCGGCTCACCGGCGCTTCGTAAACGTCCACCGGGCTGCCGATCTGGGCGATCCAGCCCAAGTGCATGATGGCGATGCGCTGGGCCATGGTCATGGCTTCTTCCTGGTCGTGGGTCACCATCACGCAGGTCACGCCGACGCGTTCGATGATCTCCACCAGTTCCAGTTGCATCTGCGAGCGCAGCTTTTTATCCAGGGCGCCCATGGGTTCGTCGAGCAGCAGCAATTTCGGGCGTTTGGCCAGGGAGCGGGCGAGGGCCACGCGCTGGCGCTGGCCGCCGGAGAGCTGGTGGGGTTTGCGCCGGGCGTATTGGGTCATGTGGACCAGCTTGAGCATTTCCTCGACCCGCGCCTCGATCTCGCCGGCTGGCAGGCGGTCCTGCTTGAGGCCGAAGGCGATGTTCTGGGCCACGGTCATGTGCGGGAACAGGGCATAGGACTGGAACATCATGTTGATCGGCCGCTCATAGGGCGGCATCTCGGTGATGTCCACGCCATCCAGCAGGATGCGGCCTTCGGTGGGCCGTTCGAAACCGGCGAGCATGCGCAGCAGGGTGGATTTGCCCGAACCCGAACCGCCGAGCAGGGCAAAGATCTCGCCCTGGTGGATCTCCAGGGACACATCGTCCACGGCCACGGTTTCGTCGAACTTCTTGGTCACGCGGTCGATCTTCACCAGCACCTTTTGCGGTTGCTGATGACCTTCCAGTGCCTTGCGATAAATGCTGGAGGCGTTTGCCATGTGAAACTCCCAACAGGTCGTCGGGCCAATGCGGCCTGACGTAATAAGGTTGATTGCAAACCTGCACCCTCAGTGCAATGCAGGTTTATTCGGCACCGCCGTCCTGGCTGCCTGGCCTTGCTTGTTGTTGTTCGGGTATTGCCGTTCACGCCGCACGGCAGGCGCACACAGGTGCGCGCGCCGCGTGGGCAGGGCGTGTCAATCGGTAAAGCGAGTGCTGGCGGCCCGGTGCGGGCCGCCTGGTGTCAAAGGCGCTGACGCTGCGCGGCACGTTGCCGGCAGGCATCGCCAAAGGCCTGGAAAATACTCAGGTAGGCCGGGTTCGACAGGACCTGCCATTCCGGGTGCCACTGCACGCCAAAGGCAAACGCCTGGCTGTGCTCCACGGAAACGGCTTCGATCAGGCCATCCGGGGCCAGGGCCTCGACCCGCAGGCCGTCACCCAGGCGGTCGATGCCCTGACTGTGGATCGAGTTGACCTGGATCTCGCCGGCCAGGCCCATGGCCTCGAACATGCCGCCGGGCTGGATCGCCACCGGGTGTGCCGGGGCGTACTGGACGTCGAGGCGCGGGTCGTCGGCTTCGCGGTGGTCCATAAAGCCCGGCAGTTCATGCACCTTCTGGTGCAGGCTGCCGCCAAAGGCCACGTTCATTTCCTGGAAGCCGCGGCAGATGCCGAGGACTGGCACGCCGGCCGCCACCGCAGCCCGCAACAGGGGCAGGGTGGTGGCGTCGCGTTGCGGGTCATGGGCGGTGCCCGGCGCGCTGGGAGCGCCTTGATAGTGGAAGGGTTCGACATTGGACGGCGAGCCGGTGAACAGCAGGCCGTCGACGTAGTGCAGCAGGTCCTTGATCTCGCAGAGGTCCGCCAGGGAAGGAATGATCACCGGCAGCCCGAGGGCCGCGACGCTGACAGCACGCAAATACTTGTCGCCGCTGACATGGTAGGGGTGCAAGCCAATCTCTTTGACGCACGCTGTAACACCGATCAATGGCTTGAGTGCCATTTTTATCACCTCGAAATTCACGCTGGAACGAGTTTTTCCAGAGCTTATCTCCGTTGATTTTAATTAACAACTTCAATGTAAAAAATTCTAAACGCTTGCGAGTGTGTTTGTGTTGATTGGTTGGGTTGGTGCCCAATTTTGGTGCTATAGCTACCAATATAATTAACGTGTGGTGCCCGTTCTCGCTATTGACTTCACTTTGGCTTTCGGATTGACTGCTGCCACGAAACAGCTTTGAACATAATAATTAACACATAGGTGCATCATGTCGGTCCCACTGCGTACCGTTCAGCTCAACGAAGCCAACGCCTTTCTGAAAAAACACCCGGAGGTCCTGTACGTCGATCTGCTGATTGCAGACATGAATGGCGTGGTGCGCGGCAAGCGTATCGAACGCACCGCCTTGCATAAGGTGTATGAAAAAGGCATCAACCTCCCCGCGTCGTTGTTTGCCCTGGACATCAATGGCTCCACCGTGGAAAGCACTGGCCTGGGCCTGGATATCGGCGACTCTGACCGCATCTGCTACCCGATCCCCGACACCCTGAGCATCGAGCCCTGGCAGAAGCGCCCCACCGCGCAGCTGTTGATGACCATGCATGAACTCGAGGGCCAGCCGTTCTTCGCCGACCCACGGGAAGTGCTGCGCCAGGTGGTGAGCAAGTTCGACGAACTGGGCCTGACCATTTGCGCCGCGTTCGAGCTGGAGTTCTACCTGATCGACCAGGACAACGTGAACGGCCGTCCGCAAGCGCCGCGCTCGCCAATCTCCGGCAAGCGCCCGCATTCGACCCAGGTCTACCTGATCGATGACCTCGACGAATACGTCGATTGCCTGCAGGACATCCTCGAAGGCGCGAAAGAGCAGGGCATCCCTGCCGACGCCATCGTCAAGGAAAGCGCCCCGGCGCAGTTCGAGGTCAACCTGCACCACGTCAGCGACCCGATCAAAGCCTGCGACTACGCGGTACTGCTCAAGCGCCTGGTGAAAAACATCGCCTACGACCACGAGATGGACACCACCTTTATGGCCAAGCCCTACCCGGGCCAGGCCGGTAATGGCTTGCATGTACACATCTCGATCCTCGACAAACAGGGCAACAACATCTTCGCCAGCGAAGACCCCGAGACCAACGACGCCCTGCGTCACGCCATCGGCGGCGTGCTGGAAACCCTGCCGGCGCAGATGGCGTTTCTCTGCCCGAACGTCAACTCCTACCGCCGCTTCGGTGCGCAGTTCTATGTGCCGAACTCGCCGAGCTGGGGCATCGACAACCGCACCGTGGCCGTGCGCGTGCCGACCGGCGCGGCGGATGCCGTGCGTATCGAGCACCGGGTGGCCGGCGCCGACGCCAACCCTTATCTGCTGATGGCCTCGGTATTGGCCGGTATCCACCACGGCCTGACCAACAAGATCGAGCCGGGGGCGCCGGTCGAAGGCAACTCCTACGAACAGAACGAGCAGAGCCTGCCCAACAACCTGCGCGACGCCCTGCGCGAGCTGGACGACAGCGAGGTCATGGCCCGGTACATCGACCCGCTGTACATCGACGTGTTTGTCGCGTGCAAGGAAAGCGAACTGGCCGAGTTCGAAAACTCGATCTCCGACCTTGAGTACAACTGGTACCTGCACACGGTCTGACGGCCCTCCCACTTTTTGCGTTGAGCACACCCTATGACCAAGCATCGCAACGACTGGGAGCAGTACTTCCAGTCCCTGAACCTTGAAGGCCGGGCCTTTATCGGCGGCGAATACCGTTGGGCCGCCAGCGGCGAAACCTTTGACAGCATCAGCCCGGTGGACGGGCGTTTTCTGGCCACGGTCGCCAGCACCGATGAGGCCGACGCCGACGCCGCGGTAATCGCTGCACGCCAGGCGTTCGAATCCGGGATCTGGCGCTTGCAGGCCCCGGCGGCGCGCAAGCGCGTGCTGATCCGTTTCGCCGATCTGATCCTCGAACACCAGGAAGAACTGGCGCTCCTGGAAACCCTCGACATGGGCAAGCCGATTGGCGACTCCATGGCCATCGACGTACCGGCCACCGCCAACGCGATCCGCTGGAGCGCCGAGGCCATCGACAAGCTCTACGACGAAGTGGCGCCCACGCCCCACGACCAGTTGGGCCTGATCACCCGCGAACCTTGCGGCGTGGTCGCGGCCATCGTGCCGTGGAACTTCCCGATGATCATGGCCAGTTGGAAGTTCGCGCCGGCCCTGGCGGCGGGTAACTCGTTCATCCTCAAACCTTCGGAAAAGTCGCCGCTGACCGCCATTCGCCTGGCCCAACTGGCGCTTGAGGCCGGCATTCCCGCAGGCGTGTTCAACGTGCTGCCGGGCTACGGTCACACCGTCGGCAAGGCGCTGGCCCTGCATAGGGATGTGGATGTGCTGGCCTTTACCGGCTCCACCGCGGTGGCCAAGCAACTGCTGGTGTATTCCGGCCAGAGCAATATGAAACGGGTGTGGCTGGAAGCCGGTGGCAAGAGCCCCAATGTGGTGTTCGCCGATGCCCCGGACTTGCGCGGTGCCGCCGCCGCTGCGGCTGCAGCGATTGCCTTCAACCAGGGCGAAGTCTGCGTGGCCGGTTCGCGCCTGCTGGTGCAGCGGTCGATCCGCGAGCCCTTCATTGCGCTGCTGGTGGAGGCGTTCCAGGCCTGGAAGCCGGGGCATCCACTGGACCCGGCGACCAAGGTCGGTGCAGTGGTCGATCAGCGGCAACTGGACAACGTGTTGCGCTACATCGAGATCGGCAAAGAGCAGGGCGCCCAACTCTTGGTTGGCGGCCAGCGCGCCCTGCAAGACACCGGTGGCCAGTACGTGGAACCGACGGTTTTCGACGGCGTGACCAATGCCATGACCATCGCCCGCGAAGAAATCTTCGGCCCGGTGTTGTCGCTGATCAGCTTCGACACCGAAGAAGAAGCGCTGTCGATCGCCAACGACAGCATCTTCGGCCTGGCCGCCGCAGTGTGGACCGCCGACCTCAGCCGCGCCCACCGCTTTGCCCGGGGCCTGCGTGCCGGCAGCGTGTGGGTCAACCAGTACGACGGCGGCGACATGACCGCGCCGTTCGGCGGCTTTAAACAGTCGGGCAATGGCCGCGACAAGTCGCTGCACGCCTTTGACAAGTACACCGAGCTCAAAGCCACCTGGATCAAGCTCTAAGCCCAAATAACAACGGCGATTGCCGGCGCGTGCCGGCCAGTCGCCAGGGAGTCCTAACCATGCAACCCCATGTAAACAGCTATTACGCCGCGACCCGCAACCACACCGGCGACTTCCCTGTGCTTGAAGAGTTGGTCGAGTGTGATGTCTGTGTCATCGGCGCCGGCTACACCGGCCTGTCGTCGGCGCTGTTCCTGGCGGAAGCCGGCTACAGCGTCACCGTGCTCGAAGCGGCCAAGGTCGGCTTTGGCGCCAGCGGGCGCAACGGCGGGCAACTGGTCAATTCCTACAGCCGTGACGTGGATGTCATCGAGCAGCGCTACGGCGAAAAGAGCGCCGAAATCCTCGGCAGCATGATGTTCGAAGGCGCCGAGATCATTCGCCAGCGCATCCAGCACTACGACATCCAGTGCGACTACCGCCCGGGCGGGATCTTCGCCGCGTTGAACAAAAAACAGCTCAAAGGCCTGGTCGAACAGAAAAGCAGTTGGGAGCGCTATGGCAACCGCAACCTGCAACTGCTCGACGCCAAGGACATGGCAGGCGAAGTGGGTTGTGAAAATTACATCGGCGGCCTGCTGGACAAGCAGGGCGGCCACGTCCATCCGCTGAACCTGGCCCTGGGCGAAGCCAGCGCGATTATCGGCCTGGGCGGCAAGATCTTCGAACAATCGGCGGCCGAGGAAATCACCTACGGCGAACCCAACGTGGTACGCACGGCCAAGGGTGTGGTTCGCGCCAAGTACCTGCTGATCGCCGGCAATGCCTACCTGCCGCAGAATCTCGACCCACGGGTGACGCGCAAAAGCATGCCCTGCGGCTCGCAGATCGTGGTCACCGAGCCGCTGTCAGAGGAAGTGGCACGCAGCCTGATTACCCACAATTACTGCGTCGAAGACTGCAACTACCTGCTCGACTATTACCGTCTGACCGCTGACAACCGCCTGCTGTACGGCGGCGGCGTGGTCTACGGCGCCCGCGAGCCGGACGACATCGAACAACTGATCCGGCCGAAGATCCTCAAGACCTTCCCGCAGTTGAAAAACGTCAAGATCGACTACCGCTGGACCGGCAACTTCCTGCTGACCATGTCGCGCATGCCGCAATTCGGCCGTATCGAAAAGAACGCCTACTACATGCAAGGGTATAGCGGCCACGGCGTCACCTGTTCGCACCTCGCGGGCAAGCTGATCAGCGAAGTGATCCGCGGTGACGCCGAACGCTTCGACGCCTTCGCCTCGCTGCCGCACATGCCGATGTTCGGCGGCCGCACCTTCCAGGCCCCGCTGACGGCCATGGGCGCCGCCTACTACGCCCTGCGCGACCGACTCGGTATTTGACCGGTCAGCCACACACGCGCCGCGAGCCCCCGGCCCACGCCACCTTCGGCCGCGGCCGCGGGCTTGCTTTTTTTGCGCATGCAGGCATATTCAGCAGCGCTACAGCTCCACCCGCAAACGTGATTTAATAGCCGCCTTTCAGGTTTCCGGGTCGGGTAATCGGCGAATTTCGCAACATTGCCTGCCCGCGCTCGCCCCAGCTCCTGCAGCGCTATCGCAACCAATAAACATCACGACACTCACCCCTTATATAAGGCAGCTATGGACACGGGCACCCGACTCAAACTCGTTCGCGAAAGCTACAAACTCTCCCAGCGCGAGCTGGCCCGTCGTAGCGGCGTGACCAACGCCACCATTTCCCTGATCGAACAGAATCGCGTCAGTCCCTCCGTCAGTTCCCTGAAAAAGCTGCTGGAAAGCATCCCCATGTCCCTGGCGGACTTTTTCACCTTCGACCAGCCGCCACGCGAACACCAATACGTCTTCCGCGCCAACGAACAGCCCGACCTGGGTCGCGACGGCCTGCGCCTGCTGCTGGTGGGCGCGCCGATCCCCAGCCGCCAGATGCGCTTTCTGCGCGAGCAGTACGCACCCGGCGCCAGTTCCGGCGAAGAGCCGATCGTGCATGTCGAAGGCGAGGAGTGCGGCCTCGTCACCCGTGGCACCGTCGAACTCACTGTCGATGGCCAGGTCAGCATATTGAACCCGGGGGATGGTTATTACTTCCCCACCACCTTGCCCCACAGGTTCCGCAATATCGGGCAGGATGAGGCGGAAATCATCAGCGCGAATACCCCGGCGAACTTCTAGGCCAGCGCCCGGCGCCTAATCGAGCAGACTAAGCTCCCGGGCCCGGCTCATGGCCTGGATGCGACTGGTGACCTGGAGCTTGGCGTAGAGATTCTTCAAATGCCATTTCACGGTCTCGCTGGAGATGTCCAGGCTGCGGGCGATCTCCTTGTTCGATTGCCCTTGAGCCACCAGCAACAGCGTCTGGCTTTCGCGCTCGCTCAGGGCACAGCCCAGGTCAGGCTCGGTGATGGGCGTCGAGTCCAGCAGGCTTTGTATGTAGTCTTTGAACGGTGCCTTGAGATCCTTGAGGGCGCTGAGCAGGTCCGTCAGCTCGGCGCCGCTGTCGAGTAATGTCTGTTTCATATGTTGGCGGCGTGCGGTATCCAGCACCGGCAGCAACACCTCCATCGCCTGTTTGCCCTGGCCATCGCGCCACAGGCTCAGCGCCCAGTGCGTACGTGCGCGCAAGCCATCGAGGACTTGCCCGCCGCGCTCATCCTCATCCACTTGCAGTGCCCAGGTGCGGGCGGCTTCGCCATGTTTGCCGTCATTGGCCAATACACACGCATGGCTGACTCGATGGTTGCGCTCAAGGGCCTGGTGCAAAGGTGCCTCGGCCCGGTGGTGGCTGCTCAAGTCGGCCAGTTGCTGGAGCAAGTGGCGGGCCTGGGACGGGGCGTTGCTGTGAAGGTGCGCCTGAATCTGTTCGGCCAGCAGCAACCCTTGCAGGCGTGGCCAGCGCCGTAGCGTTGCCAGTTGTTGGGCGTGCTCCAGCAAACGATGCGCCTGGCTGTAGTCGCCTGCGTGTAACGCACTGCGGGCCAGGGCGCGGTAGGCGCTGAACAGGGCATCGAGCGGCGCAATCGCGTCCACCTGACGCAGCCGTGGCTGCAGTTCGCGGTGCAAGGCCTGCCAGTCACCGCGTTCGTACCACAGTTCGGCGAGCAGCGCGGTGAGGGTGGCGCTGCCGCTCGATTGCGCCCCTGTCAGTTGCTCGGCGTGTACCAGGGCCTGGCGGTAATAGTGCTCGCCGCTCTCCAGGTCCGCCTGGCGGACATGGCTCAGGCCCAGAATAAAAGCGCGGTAGACACTGACAAACAGGTTCTCCGAAGGCGTCGCCGGGCATGGCATGTGCCTTTGCACGGCTTGCGCATCCTGATAACGCCCGCGCACCAGATAGTCGTAACTGAGGATGTTGCACACCAGGCCATCGACCCAGCGATCCCCGCTGGGCAACTGCGCCAGTAGCGGTTCCACATGCTCCAGGCCCTGGCTGATGCGTTCGGCGAAGGACTCGTTGATCGCGCAGATCACCTGGCGTTTGATCAGCAGGCGCGGGCTGACGCCGGGCTGTTCCAGCAACGGGTGCAGGTCGAGCAGCAACTGCCGTGATTCGTCGAAACGAAAGTGGTGGGCCAGGGCCCAGCTCAGGTTCAGTTGCAGGTCGATGCGTTGCTCGTCCAGGGGCGACAAGGCGCTCAGCGGCAGGTTTTGCAGCCAGCGCACCAGGGTGTCGATATCGCCTTCTTCGGCGAGGGACTGGGCACCCTTGTCGGCACAGG
The DNA here is from genome assembly GCF_049898265.1 of Pseudomonas sp. PSPC2-3. Taxonomy (NCBI): domain Bacteria; kingdom Pseudomonadati; phylum Pseudomonadota; class Gammaproteobacteria; order Pseudomonadales; family Pseudomonadaceae; genus Pseudomonas; species Pseudomonas sp. PSPC2-3. Next base: position 15,019 of record NZ_JAFCXJ010000005.1, read on the forward strand.
TGGTGCTGTTGGCCAGTTGTCCGGCGGCCAAGGCATGGCGGATGGCTTCAGCCCAGTATTGATGGGCGGCCAGCCAGTTGCTGGCGCGTTGATGCAGTTGGGCAACATCGGTGTTGCTGGCGGACAGGCGCTGGTGAAGGGTCTCGGCAAACAGCGCGTGGTAGCGGAACCAATGCCCCTGGGGATCGAGGGAGCAAATGAACAGGTTGTGCTGTTCGATGAACCCTAGCATCTGTTCGCCGTCCTCGCGCCCGGTAATGGCGTTGCACAAAGACGCGGTGAAGCGATTGAGGATCGAGGTGTGCAGCAGGAAGCTCTGCACCCGGGGCGGCAGAGGCTCCAGCACCACGTCTTGCAGATAACCACCGATCACCCGCGATCCGCGTTCCAGATGTGCCCAGCGGCGCACCGGGTCGCTGCCGGTGGGCGGTGCCAAGGATGCCATCTGGATCCCGGTGATCCAGCCTTCGGTCAGGCTCAGCAGGCGTTGCAGGTCGGCGGTGTCCAGCTTGAGATCGGTGGTGCGGGAAAAATAGCCCGCTGCTTCGTCGAGGTTGAAGCGCAACGCGTTGGCGTCGATTTCCACCAGTTGGTTGCGTGCGCGCAGGCGGCTCAAGGGCAATTGCGCGGCGTTACGGCTGCCTATCAACAGGTGCAGGCAAGCGGGGGCGTGCAGCACCAGTTCGAGCAGGTCTTGCTCTATCAACTGATGGCGGACCAGATGCACATCGTCTAGCACCCAATACAGCGGCTGTTGGCGCAGGTTGAGTTGGTTGATCAAGGCGCGCATAAAGCCTTGTGCGGACGGCTGCAGGTCGCCGGTCAAATCGGCCAAGGCCGGGTCGGCGCTGCGCAGGGCGGCCAGCAGATAACGACGAAAGTATTCGGGACTATCGTCCTGCTCGTCCAGGCTCAACCACGCCACGCTGTGGCCCTGGTCGAGCAGGCACTGGCGCCATTGGCTGAGCAGGGTGGTCTTGCCGAAACCGGCCGCGCCGCACACCAGTGCCAGACTGCGTTCGTGCAATAGGTCGAGTTTTTCCAGCAGGCGCGAGCGGCTCAGCAGGGTGCCGGCCGCGCGGGGCGGGCCGAGCTTGGTGCTGATCAGCGGCAAGCCATGACGGAGGCTGAACGCGCCCTGGCTGTAGGCAGGCAATGTCAGGTGATCCATGGATGGTCGTCTTGGTGTGGTCGAGTATCGATCATTATTTTTGTAGACCCTCGTTTTGCAAGGTTAATCCCCTCAAGCGGCAATTACCGCCCCCCCATCCGGGTAGTTATGGCATCGGCCAGAGCCTCTTACCGTACCGCCACGCCATCGTCGGTCGCCTGATTCAGGTCATCGACCCCCCTATAAAAAACCAGAGATGAGGGCGAGCCCATGTCGCTTAGCAAGTCAAAACTGCTTCAGGCCTATCGCAAGATGCGCGAGATTCGCGTGTTCGAGGAGCGGCTGCACCAGGAAAACACCACTGGGGATATCCCCGGCTTCATCCACTTGTACAGCGGCGAGGAAGCAATCGCCGTTGGCGTCTGCGAGAACCTGACAGACGCTGACTATATCGGCTCGACTCACCGTGGTCACGGCCACTGCATCGCCAAGGGCTGTGACCTGCACGGCATGATGGCGGAGATCTTTGGCAAGGAGTCGGGCCTGTGCCGGGGTAAGGGCGGCTCCATGCACATTGCCGACCTGAGCAAGGGCATGCTGGGCGCCAACGCCATCGTCGGCGGCGCACCGCCTCTGGCCATTGGCGCCGCACTCACGGCGAAAACCCTGGGCACGCGCAATGTGGCGGTGTCGTTCACCGGCGACGGTGGCTCCAACCAAGGCCTGGTATTTGAAGCCATGAACATGGCCGTGGTGCTCAAGTTGCCAACGGTATTCGTGTTCGAGAACAACGGTTTCGGTGAGGCCACCGGCCACGATTACGCGGTCGGTGGCCGGGATATCGCCAACCGCGCCGCCAGCTTCGGCATGCCTGCGGTGAAGGTCGACGGTACCGACTTCTTTGCCGTCTACGAAGCCGTAGCCGTCGCGGTGGAGCGGGCACGCAATGGTGAAGGCCCGAGTGCCATCGAGGCTGTTGCCCACCGCTGGCACGGGCATTTCGAAGGCGACCCGATGCTGTATCGCGCCGACGGCGAAGTGGAGCGCCTGCGCCGAGACAACGACCCGCTGCAAATTTTCAGTAAGCAAGTCGAGGGGCAAATATCCGCAGAGGAACTGCAAGCCATCGATGACGAGGTCCAGGCCCAGGTCGATGACGCGGTGGCCAAGGCTCGCATCGCCGATTACCCATCGGTGGACAACCTGCTGACCGACGTTTACGTCTCTTACTGAGGATTTGGAATATGGCAATTCGTACTTTTCGTGAAGCAGTCAAAGAAGCCCTGGCCCAGGAGATGGAACTCGATCCGCGCGTCGTGTTGATCGGGGAAGACGTTTGCGGCGGCCAGGCCGGTACCGCCGAGGTCGGCAGCAAGGGCGAAGCCTTCGGTGGCGTGCTGGGGGTGACCAAAGGCTTGTGGACCCAGTTCGGCTCGTCCCGGGTGATCGACACACCGATCACCGAGTCGGCGATCGTCGGCATGGCCGCAGGCGCAGCGGTGACCGGTCTGCGGCCGGTGGCCGAGTTGATGTTCATGGATTTCTTCGGCGTGTGCCACGACATGCTCTACAACCAGGCGGCGAAGTTCCGTTACATGTTCGGCGGCAAGGCCAAGGCCCCGCTGGTGATTCGCGGCATGATTGGCGCCGGGTTCTCCGCGGCCGCCCAGCACTCGCAGTCGCCCTACAACATCTTCGCGACCACCCCGGGCCTCAAGGTGGTGGTGCCGTCCAGCCCTTACGACGTCAAAGGCCTGCTGATCCAGGCGATCCGCGATGACGACCCGGTGGTGTTCTGTGAACACAAGATCCTCTACGACATCAAGGGCGAAGTGCCCGAGCACGCCTACACCATCCCTTTTGGCGTCGCCAACTACACCCGCGAAGGCACCGACGTCACCATCATTGCCCTGGCAGCCATGGTGCACAAAGCCAATGAGGTGGCGGACAAACTGGCGGCTGAAGGGATCTCTGTGGAGGTAGTGGACCCGCGCACCGTGTCGCCGTTGGACGAAGAGGGCATTCTTGAATCCGTGGCCTCTACCGGGCGCGTGGTGATTGTCGACGAGTCGGCCGCGCGCATCGGCTTTGCCCATGACATTGCCGCGCTGATCGTGTCCCAGGCGTTTTACCACCTCAAGGCACCGATCATCATGGTCACGCCGCCGCACACCCCGGTTCCGTTCTCACCGGTGCTGGAGCAAGCGTGGATCCCTAGCGTACAACGCATCGAAGCCGCCGTTCGCAAAGTGATGGAGGGCTGACCATGAGTGATATCCGCGCAATCGAAGTGCCCAAATGGGGACTGTCGATGGAAGAGGGCACGCTGACTGACTGGCTGATCGAGGAAGGCGACAGCTTCGCCGCGCAGCAGGAAGTCTGCGAGATTGAAACCAGCAAGATTTCCAACGTGATGCAGGCGCCTTTTGCCGGTGTGTTGCGGCGCAAAGTGGCGCAACCGGGGCAAACCATTCCCGTGGGCGGTGTGCTGGGGATTGTCGCCGACGCTTCGGTCAGCGATGCCGAGATCGATGCGTATCTGGCGCAGCGTGGCGTCGCTGAGCCGGCGCCAGTTTCTGAATCGGTACCCGCTGAGACCACGGCACAACCGCTGGTCAAGTTGGCCGCCAGCGCGCCGGCCGCTGCGTCGCAACCGTCGGTCAAGACGCCGGGTGCCTGGCAGGTGCCACAGGCGTTGCTGGGCGCCAGTGACGAAGCGTTGTTCGCCACGCCCCATGCATTGAAACTGGCGGCGCAGCTCAATATCAACCTGAGCCGGGTGCCTGGTTCGGGCCGTGAAGGGCGCATCAGCGTGGCGGATATTGAAGCCGCAGTGCGCGCCGAGGGCGGGCAAGTCGCCAGCCGAGCGGCTGCGCAAAAAGCCAATCAGGCCGCACCTTCGCGCCTCGATGACAGCCAGGTTCTCGCCACACCGGTGGCCCGGCGTCTGGCGCAGCAGTGGGGCATCAACCTCCACGACTGCCGCGTTACAGGCACTCGCGGTCGGGTGTGCAAGGCCGATGTGCTCCAAGCCCGGGGCGCCGATGCGGTGCCACAGGCCCAGGCTGCGCCGACGGTTGATAGTCGCGAGGCGTTTGAAACCCTGCCCATGAACGGCATGCGCAAGGCCATTGCCGCGCGCCTGCAAGCCTCCAAACGTGATGCGCCGCACTTTCGCCTGCATGCGGATTTTGATCTGGAGCGCTTGCTTGCATTGCGCGCTGAGATCAACGCCTCGGTGCCGGGGGTGAAAATCTCGGTCAACGATCTGCTGATCAAGGCTTGCGCCCAGGCGCTGGTCAAGGTGCCCGACGTCAATGTGCAATACGACGACGAGCGCCAGGAAGTACGGCGTTACCGCGATGCAGACATTTCCATTGCCGTGGCGCTGCCCGGTGGCCTGATCACGCCGATCATCCGCCAGGCCAACCGCAAGAGCCTGGCCGAAGTCTCCGGGGAAATGCTCAGCCTGGCGACCAGGGCCAAGGCCGGTACCTTGAAACCCGAGGAGTTCCAGGGTGGCACCTTCAGCATCTCCAACCTGGGCATGCTCGGTGTGCGCCAGTTCGACGCGATTATCAACCCACCCCAAGGGGCAATCCTGGCCATCGGCGCCGGAGAAAAGCGCGTGGTGGCCCATGAAGGACAACCTGCGGTACGCACGCAAATGAGCGTGTCGTTGTCTTGCGACCACCGGGTTATCGACGGTGCGTTGGGGGCGACCTTCCTCAAGGAACTCAAGCGCCTGGTGGAAAACCCCACCCTGATGCTGGTCTAGGAGTTGCCATGAGCGATCAATTTGATGTGCTGATTATCGGCGGTGGCCCTGGCGGATATGTGGCGGCGATTCGTGCCGCGCAACTGGGGCTCAATACCGCCCTGGTGGAAAAACAGCACTTGGGCGGTATCTGCCTGAACTGGGGCTGCATTCCCACCAAGGCCATGCTCAAGGGCGCGGAGGTGGCCCATACCTTGCGGCACCTGGAGGCCTTTGGTTTCAGCGCCGAGAACATTCAGTTCGATATCCAGAAACTGGTGGCCCACAGCCGGGACGTGTCGAAAACGCTCACCGGTGGTATTGCCTATTTGCTCAAGAAAAACGGTGTGACGGTGGTTGACGGCCGTGCCCGCGTGACTGCCAAGGGGCGTGTCAGTGTCACCTCGGGCGAGGGTGAGCGGGCCCTTGGGGCCAAGCACATCATCCTCGCCACCGGCGCCCGGCCGCGCTCGCTGCCGGCGATAGTGCCGGACGGGCAACGCATCTGGAGCTACTTCGAGGCGCTGGTGCCGCAGACCGTACCGGCGTCCTTGCTGATTGTGGGTTCGGGAGCCATTGGCGTGGAGTTTGCCAGCCTCTACCACGACCTGGGCTGCGCCGTGACCCTGGTGGAAGTGGCGCGCCAGATCATGCCGGTCGAAGACCAGGAAGTGGCCAGCCTGGTGCAGCGCGAGTTCGAACAGCGCGGTATCCGGGTGCTGACCCAGGCCACTGTGACCGAAGTATTCAGTGAGGCCGATCAGGCGCGCTGCACCTTGCGCCTGGCCGATGGTCGCGAAGAGGTGCTGGCGGTGGAGCGTGTGCTGCTGGCCGCCGGGATTCAGGCCAACACTGAAGACCTGGGGTTGGAGGCGCTGGGGGTGGAGATTGAGCGCGGGTTTATCAAGACAGACCCCTGGTGCCGCACCAATGTCGCCGGGCTCTACGCCATCGGCGATGTCGCTGGCGCGCCGTGCTTGGCTCACAAAGCCAGCCATGAAGGGGTGTTGTGTGTCGAGAAACTGGCCGGGGTGGACGGGGTTCACCCGCTGGACAAAGCCTTTATTCCGGGGTGCACCTACGCCCGTCCGCAAGTGGCCAGCCTGGGCCTGACAGAAGCGGCGGCCAGGGCCAGCGGCAAGCACCTGAACATTGGCCGATTCGACTATCAGGCCAACGGCAAGGCCCTGGCGTTGGGCGAGGCCAAGGGGTTTGTGAAGACCATTTTCGATGCGGACAGCGGCGAGTTGCTGGGGGCACATATGGTTGGGCCGGAAGTGACCGAGCAGATCCAGGGTTTTGGCATCGCCCATAGCCTGGAGGCGACTGCCCAGGCCTTGAGCCAGGTCATCTTCGCCCACCCGACATTGAGCGAAGCTATGCACGAAGCGGTGTTGGCCGCCAGTGGCAAGGCTCTGCATCAGTAAAAGACAGCGGTTCCGGAGTGTTGGAACCGCGATTGTTCATCCGCAGAAGGAAGCAGCGATGCAACGTTTTCAGAACAAAGTCGTATTGGTCACCGGCGCCGCAGCCGGCATCGGCGAAGCCACCGCGAGGCGTTTTGCCGATGAGGGTGCGAATGTGGTGTTGGCCGACTGGAACCTTGAAAAAGCCCAAGCGGTGGCCAGCGAGCTACCAGTCGACAAGGTGCTGGCGGTGAAGGTCGACGTGTCGAGCATGGCTTCTGTACAGCAGATGATCGACGCAACCATCGAGCGTTTCGGTCGGCTGGATGTGCTGGTCAATAACGCCGGCGTACATATTCCCGGCACCACCCTTGAAACCACGGAAGCCGACTGGCGCAAGATCGCCTCGGTGAACATCGACGGGGTGATTTTCTGCTCGAAGCTGGCGTTGCCGCACCTGATTCAAAGCAAGGGCAATATTGTCAGCACCGCCTCTGTTTCTGGGTTGGGCGGCGACTGGGGCGCGGCGTTCTACTGCGCGAGCAAGGGCGCGGTAGTCAACTTCACCCGGGCCCTGGCGCTGGATCACGGCGCCCAGGGTGTGCGTGCCAACGCGGTATGCCCAAGCCTGACGCGTACGGCGATGACCTGGGATTGGGAGCAGTCTATTCGTGACAAATTCAACGAGCGCATCCCGATGCAGCGCGAGGCCTTGCCCAGCGAAGTGGCGGCAGCGATTGCGTTTTTGGCCAGCCCGGATGCGAGTTTCGTCAATGGGGTGAACTTGCCGGTGGATGGGGGCGTGACGGCGTCTGATGGGCAGCCGAAGGTGTCCTGAATCGGGCTAGGATTTGCGCCACTGCACAGCACCACGTGCTCTAAGGCACCCGGGGAGGGTGCCTGGAGTTACCTGCCATTATCGGTGTGATCTCATGTCGACCCTGCTGTACAGCGCCATCCTGCTGGCGGCTGTGGGCATGAACTTCGGCTGGTCGCTGCGCTGCGCCCGGCGCCATAGCCTCCTGGGAATTTGCTGACGAAGGCGACGAGGCAGACCAGAAAACAATTGAACAGGGCGGCCTCCTCAGAAGGAAAACCCTCGTCTGCTTTTGGCACCGTGCTACCATCGACGCCATGACTTGCAGCAACATAATGTTGCAATGAACTTCAATAATCGGCCTTTCGCTGACTCATGACCTCCCCATTCGACTCGCAATCCGACTTGCCCATGATCCTGGTAGTGGACGATGAGCTGCGTTCGCGCGAATCGTTACGCCGGGTACTCGATCAGGAGTTCCAGGTGCTGCTGGCCGAGTCGGCCGGGCAAGCACGCGAACTGCTGGAACAGCATGTGGTCGCGGTGATCCTCTGCGACCAGCGCATGCCCCATGTCAGCGGTATCGAATTTCTCAAGGAAGTGCGCGAGCGCTGGCCGGGGGTGGTCCGCATCGTGCTGTCGGGCTACACCGATTCGGAAGACATCATCGCGGGCGTCAATCAGGCCGGTATCTATCAGTACCTGCTCAAGCCCTGGCTGCCTGAAAACCTGCTCAACACCGTGCGCAATGCGGTCGAGAGCCAATCGTTGCAAAACCATATGCAGCGGCTGGACCTGGAACTGCGCGCCGGTACGCCAGCGCTGCGTCGCCGCAGCCGCGAAACCCTGGAGCGGGTACGCGACACCTTCGATTTCTCGCGCATCGTGCGCAGCCCCGGCGGCCCGCTGGATGCGGTCTGTGAGTTGGCCGCCCGGGTCGCCCGCTATGATTTGTCGGTGCTGCTGCTGGGCGAATCGGGCACGGGCAAAGAACTGCTGGCCCGCGCCATCCATTACGCCAGCCCGCGTGCGAGTAATGCCTTTGTCATGGAGAACTGCGCGGCGCTGCCTGATACCTTGCTGGAGTCCGAGCTGTTCGGGCACAAGCGCGGCGCCTTCACCGGCGCGCATCAGGATCACATCGGGCTGTTCCAGCGTGCCAATGGCGGTACCTTGCTACTCGATGAAATCGGCGACACCTCGCCGGCTTTTCAGGTCAAGTTGTTGCGCGTCTTGCAAGAGGGCGAACTGCGCCCGGTCGGCGCCTCGAGCACGGTACGGGTCGATGTGCGGGTGATCGCGGCGACCCATCGCGACCTGGAGCAGGATGTCGCCACCGGACGTTTTCGCAGCGACCTTTATTACCGGCTGTCCACGGTCAGCCTGGGCTTGCCGCCGTTGCGCGAGCGCACCGCCGACCTGATGCCCATCGCCAAAAAGCTGCTCGACGATGCCCGCCTGGAACTGGACCTGCCAAACCTGCACTTCGCCGACGACGCCCTGGCGAGCCTGATCGGTTACCCGTGGCCCGGTAATATTCGCGAGTTGCGCAACGAAATCTACCGCGCCGCTGCGTTGTCGGAAGGCTCGCAAATCGGTGCTCATTCGTTTTCCTGGCGCGTCATGCAGGGCCAGGGACGCAACACCAACGACATACGCCTGTCGCCCCCCACGGGCACGTTGCAAGAACAACTGGACGCTATCGAAGCGACCATACTCAAGGAATCGCTGCTGCGTCACCGCTGGAACAAAACCCATGCGGCCCGTGAACTGGGCTTGTCGCGCGTGGGCCTGCGCCAGAAATTGCGCCGTCTTGGCCTGGAGGAAGCCCGATGAACACCCCATTCCGAGTGCTGTGGCTGCAATCGGGCGGTTGCGGTGGTTGCAACATGTCCTTGCTGTGCGCCGATACCCAGGATTTTTCCGCGATGTGGCGCAGTGCGGGGATTGAGTTGCTCTGGCATCCATCGCTGTCCCTTGAAAGCGGTGATCAGGTGCTGGATATCCTGGAGGACTGCCTGCAAGGTCGTACCCGGCTCGATGCCTTGTGCATCGAAGGCTCATTGCTGCGCGGCCCGCACGGCACCGGGCGCTTTCACATGCTGGCGGGCACCGATGCGCCGATGATCGACTGGGTGCGCAAACTCGCGGCGGTGGCCCAATACACCTTGGGCATCGGCACTTGTGCGGCCTACGGAGGCATCACCGCTGCGGGCAGCAACCCGACCGACGCCTGCGGCCTGCAATTTGACGGTGAGCATCGCGGCGGCCTGCTGGGTGCCGATTATCGGTCGTTGCGCGGCTTGCCGGTGATCAACGTGGCCGGTTGCCCGACGCACCCCGGCTGGGTGACCGACACCTTGATGGCGCTGGCCGCCGGGCTGTTCGCCGAGGCCGATCTGGACGTCATCGGGCGCCCGCGTTTCTACGCCGACCAACTGGTGCATCAGGGCTGCACGCGCAATGAGTTCTACGAATACAAAGCCAGTGCGGAAAAGCCCTCGGACCTGGGCTGCATGATGGAAAACCTCGGCTGCAAAGGCACCCAGGCCCACGGCGACTGCAATACCCGCCTGTGGAACGGCGAGGGCTCGTGTACCCGTGGCGGGTTTGCCTGCATCAACTGCACCGCCCCGGGCTTCGAAGAACCGGGGCACGCGTTTCAGCGCACGCCGAAGCTGGCGGGCATTCCCATCGGTTTGCCCATCGACATGCCCAAGGCCTGGTTCGTCGCCCTGTCGGCGCTGTCCAAGTCCGCCACCCCCAAGCGCGTCAAACAGAATGCGACGTCCGATCACCCGCTGATCGCGCCGTCGGTACGCACCCCCCGCCGTTAGGAGTTTGCATGTCACGTTTGGTGGTCGGCCCATTTAATCGGGTTGAAGGCGATCTGGAAGTACAACTGGACGTGGAAGATGGTCATGTGCGTTCGGCACGGGTCAACGCCACCATGTACCGTGGCTTCGAGCAAATCCTGCTGCAACACGCACCGCTCGATGCGCTGACCTACGCGCCACGCATCTGCGGAATCTGCTCGGTGTCGCAATCGATCGCCGCCGCCCGCGCCCTGGCCGGGCTGGCCGGTGTACAGCCGCCGGACAACGGCCTGCTGGCAATCAACCTGATGGCCGCCACCGAAAACCTCGCCGATCACTTGAGTCATTTCTACCTGTTTTTCATGCCGGATTTCGTGCGCCCGGTGTACGCCGAGCGCCCTTGGTATCCAGACGCGGTGGCGCGCTTTACCCCGCTTCAGGGCAGCCAGCAGCGCCTGGCCATTTCTGCGCGCAAACGCTGGCTGGATTTGATCGGCACACTGGGCGGCAAGTGGCCGCACACCGGCTCGATCCAACCGGGTGGCTCGACCCGCGCCATCGATGCCGCCGAGCGCCTGCGCCTGCTGACCCGCGTTCGCGAGTTCCGGCAGTTTCTGGAAAGCGAGCTGTTCGCCGCGCCGCTGGAGCGTATCAATGGTTTCACCAGCGAAAGCGAGCTCTGGGCATGGCACGCCGAAGCGCTGGGGCAGGGCGATTTCCGCCAATTTCTGCAAATCGCCCTGGACACCGGGCTTGAGCATCTGGGGCCGGGGCCGGGGCTGTATCTTTCCTACGGGGCGTATCCGCGAGCCGATGGCTCGATGGTGTTCCCGCGCGGCCTGTGGAATGGCGTCACCCAGTGTGCGCAAGCGCTGGACCTGGACGATATCCGCGAAGACAGCGCGCATGCCTGGCTCGACGACGCTGGCGGCCCGCGCCACCCGGCCGACGGGCAAACCCAGCCGTTGATGGAAAAAACCGACGCGTATACCTGGAACAAAGCCCCGCGCCTGGCCGGCGCGGTGCTGGAAACCGGCGCCATTGCGCGTCAGTTGATTGCCGGCCAAGCGCTGCTGCGCGATGCCGTGGCACGCTGTTCGGCAACGGTTTATACCCGCCTGCTCGCGCGTTTGCTGGAGTTGGCGCAGGTGGTGCCGCTGATGGAAAGCTGGTTGATCGCCCTGCGCCCCGGCGAGCCGTATTACCGCGCCGCAGCATTACCCGACAAAGGCCGCGCGGTCGGCCTGACCGAAGCGGCACGTGGCGCACTGGGGCATTGGCTGGAGGTGGAGCACGGGAAAATCGCCCGCTACCAGATCATCGCCCCGACCACCTGGAACTTCTCGCCACGCGATGCCCGGGGCCAGCCTGGGGCATTGGAACAAGCCTTGCAGGGTGCTCCCGTGCTACCCGGCGAAAAAAGCCCGGTAGCGGTGCAACATATCGTTCGTTCTTTTGACCCGTGCATGGTTTGCACGGTGCATTGAAAAGGAAATCCCATGGAACGCCTGACCATTTCCCTGGACCGTGGCCTCGCTGAGGAACTGGACGCGCTGATTCGCGACCAGGGTTACCACAACCGTTCCGAGGCCATGCGCGACATTTTGCGGCGGCATATCGAACAGGCGCGCCTGGAACAAGGCCAGGCGCCGCATTGCGTGGCCAACCTGAGCTTCGTTTACGATCACCATTCGCGCACCCTTACCGAACGGGTGATGGACCTGCAGCACGCGCATCATCACCTGACCATTGCCAGCCAGCATGTGCATCTGGATCACGACAACTGCCTGGAAAGCCTGATGCTCAAGGGCTCGTCCGATGAAGTGCGCGATTTCGCCCATCGCGTGTGCGCCGAACGCGGCGTGCGTCATGGCTCGCTGAACCTGATCCCGGTGGAGCAGGGTGCGAGCCACGAGCAAGTCCACAGCCACCTGCATCTGCACCCTAAAAGCTGACGACCATGGCCCGTAAACCGCCACCCGGCAGCCTCGACGAAGACGCCTGGATCGAAGTCATCGCGAGGATGGACGAGGTCTATTCCAAGCTGGTGCAAGATGAAATCGCCCTGGAAGAGAAGAACGTCGAACTGGAGCAGTCGCAGCAGTTCATCGCCGGGTTACTGTCGTCGATGTCCGACGTGTTGCTGGCCTGCGACCCGCAAGGGCGCATCGAGGAGAGCAACAGCGCGCTGCGCACGCTGGTCGGCCGTGATGAACAGTCATTGTCCGGCAGCCCGGCCTATGTCTTGTTGGCCGACCCCCACAGTGAAACCCAGTTGCGCCAGACCCTCGCCAGCCTGCGCCATCCCAACGCCAGCGCCTCGCTGGAGGTCAACTTCAAGGATGTCAACGGCGCGCCGGTGCCCGTGGACGTCAGTTGCACCGTGCGCAGCACGGGCAACGGACGCTTTATCGGGCACGTGCTGGTGGGGCGACCGCTGGGCGAACTCCAGCACGCGTATCGCCAACTGCACGAGGCCCACGAGGCGCTCAAGCGCACTCAACAGCAACTGTTGCACGCGGAAAAAATGGCCTCGCTGGGGCGCCTGGTGGCTGGTGTCGCCCACGAACTGAACAACCCCATCAGCTTCGTGCTGGCCAACGCGCATGTGCTCGACAGCTATGGCAAACGCCTGCAGCAGTACCTGCAAGCGGTCCACGGCGGCGAGTCGCACGCCGGTCTTCAAGCCTTGCGCCAACAGCTACGCATCGATCCGCTGCTGAGCGATTTGCCGTCGTTGATCGAGGGCAGCATGGAAGGCGCGCAACGCACCGCCGACATCGTCAGCGCCCTGAAGCGCTTCTCGGCGGTGGATCGTGAAGCGCTGGGCGAGGTCGACCTCAATGACGTCATCGAGCGCGCCATCCACTGGGTCTGCCGTGGCGTCGCGCCCGATCTGCAGGTGCATTGGCAGGCCGTTGACACGCCGCCGGTGCGCGGCAATGCCGGGCAACTGCTGCAAGTGCTGATGAACCTGATGCAGAACGCCTACGATGCCGCGCAAGCGGCCAACCAGGCCTTGCCGACAGTCTGGATCGAGGTGACCCAGGAGCCGGGCTGGGTCACCCTGCGTTTACGCGACAACGGTGCGGGCATCGCAGAGAAACACCTGAGCCAGGTGTTCGACCCGTTCTTCAGCACCAAGTCCGTGGGCAAAGGCACGGGCCTGGGCCTGTCGATCAGCTACGGCATCATCGAACGCTGTGGCGGTCGGATGGTGGCCGCCAATCACCCCGAGGGCGGTGCGCAGTTCACCGTGACGCTGCCCGAAGCCGGGCCCGCCTGAGCCGATAATCCGGCAGCGGCGCTGGAAGCTCATTGTCCAGTTATCGGCTCGGCTGGACAGTCACTGTCCAGCCGCCATGTTCTGCGAGCGCCCGACCACGCCTGAATGGTACTCGGCACGCAAACTGGCACAGGGTTTGTATGAGGTTTTTTCGTTTCTTCATACTTGAACCCATCTTTCTGGAGTTCGCATGCCCTTGCATCCTGTTTCACCGACTCGTGCGCCTTTGACGTTCAAACATCGCGTCCTGGCCATTTTCGCCGGCCTGGTCGCTGCCAACCTGCTGGCCTGGGCCTGGGCTTTCACGGCCTTCCATGACTATCCGCTGTTGCTCGGCACCGCCTTTCTGGCCTACAGCTTCGGCCTGCGCCATGCCGTGGATGCCGATCACATCGCCGCCATCGACAACGCCACCCGCAAGCTGATCCAGGAAGGCCGGCAGACCGCGAGTGTCGGCCTGTTTTTCTCGCTCGGGCACAGCACCGTGGTGATCCTGGCTTCGCTCGGCATCGCACTGACGGCCACGGCGTTCAAAAGCGAAATCGAAGCCTTTCACGGCCTCGGCGGGCTGATTGGCACCTCGGTGTCTGCCGCCTTCCTGTTGCTGGTGGCGTTGATCAACCTGCTCATCCTGCGCTCGGTGTACCAGGCGTTTGGCCGCGTGCGGCGCGGCGAACGGATCGGCGAGCAAGAAATGAACGCGATACTCACCGGCGGTGGCCCCATCGCCCGACTGTTGCGCCCGCTGTTCCGCCTGATCAGCCGTCCCTGGCACCTGTATCCGCTGGGCCTGCTGTTCGGCCTGGGTTTTGATACCGCCACGGAAATCGGCCTGCTGGGGATCGCTGCGGTGCAAGCCTCGCAGAGCCTGCCGATCTGGTCGATTCTGGTGTTCCCGGCGCTCTTCACGGCCGGCATGGCGCTGGTCGACACCGCCGACAGCGTGATGATGACCGGTGCTTACCACTGGGCACTGGTCAACCCGGCACGCAAGCTCTATTACAACCTGACCATCACGTCCATGTCGGTGTTGGTGGCATTGCTGGTGGGCGGGGTGGAAGTGCTCGGGCTGATCGCGGCGCGCTGGGATCTGCACGGCGGTGTGTGGGATTTCATCACTGCGCTGACCGACAACTTCGGCATGATCGGCTACCTGATCGTCGGGATATTCATCCTGACCTGGGCCGTTTCCGTGTTGTTCTACCGCTTCAAGGGCTACGACCGCCTGGACGCGACGCCCGCCTGAGCCTTCTCTTCCTTTCAGCGCCTGGCGAGGTTCTCTCGCCAGCCACTTGCCAAGCCGGACATATGGTTTCCAGGCTGCATAAATAGTGGAAACAAACATTCCAGCTTAGGTTTGTTACAAGGTGTCTCAATGCGCTCGGTAAAAAAGTAAAAGTCCTTTAAAAACAGATAGATAAATTAATTAGTAAGCAATTTATCTACACCGCGGCGAAATGGCACAGGTCTTGTACTTACCAGATAACTGAACGTCATGGGTTACCCGCATGTTTCCAGCAGCCGTCGCAATCATGCCCAGGCTGCAGCCTCAACACCCCATAGAACTGATGGCCTTTGTAGCCGACGGCATGGCGCCTGACTCACCTGGTCGGGCACAGATTTCCAACACACCGAGTGCAGCCCCCGTTGAAGCACCTTCTCGGGGAGGAGAAATAAAGTAATGGAAACGTTTTACGAGGTGATGCGCAGACAAGGCATCTCGCGCCGCAGCTTTCTCAAATTTTGTTCCTTGACCGCAACGTCGCTGGGGCTGGGCCCGGCATTCATGCCCAAAATCGCCTGGGCCATGGAGAACAAGCCACGCACGCCAGTCCTCTGGCTGCACGGCCTGGAATGCACCTGTTGCTCGGAGTCATTCATCCGCTCCGCGCATCCGCTGGCCAAGGACGTGGTGCTGTCGATGATCTCCCTGGATTACGACGACACCTTGATGGCCGCCGCCGGGCATCAGGCCGAGGCGATCCTTGACGAGGTCATGACCAAGTACAAGGGCAACTACATCCTGGCCGTCGAGGGCAACCCGCCACTGAACCAGGACGGTATGAGTTGCATCATTGGCGGCAAGCCCTTCGTCGAGCAGTTGAAGCGCGTTTCACGCGATGCCAAGGCGATCATTTCCTGGGGCTCCTGCGCCAGTTGGGGCTGCGTACAGGCCGCCAAGCCGAACCCGACCCAGGCGGTGCCGATTCACAAGGTCATCACCGACAAACCGATCATCAAAGTGCCGGGCTGCCCGCCGATCGCCGAAGTCATGACCGGGGTGATCACCTACATGCTGACCTTCGACCGCATTCCTGAGCTGGACCGTCAGGGCCGGCCGAAAATGTTCTACAGCCAGCGCATTCACGACAAGTGCTACCGCCGTCCGAACTTCGACGCCGGTCAGTTCGTCGAGTCCTGGGACGACGACGCGGCGCGCAAGGGCTACTGCCTTTACAAAGTCGGCTGCAAAGGCCCGACCACCTACAACGCCTGCTCGACCGTGCGTTGGAATGGCGGCACCAGCTTCCCGATTCAGTCCGGCCACGGCTGCATCGGTTGTTCGGAGGAGGGGTTCTGGGACAAGGGCTCGTTCTATCAGCACTTGAGCGGCATCAACCAGTTTGGCGTTGAAGCGAACGCGGACGAAATCGGCCTGGTTGCCGGCGTCACCGTCGGCGCAGCGATCACTGCCCACGCTGCCGTCACCGCCCTCAAACGCGCCAGCAACGGCAAAGCGCCCACTACCTCGCCCGACGCCCCAGCGACAAGACAGGAATAAGCACCAATGAGCACCTATTCGACTCAGGGTTTCGACCTCAACAACACAGGCCGACGTATCGTTGTCGACCCTGTGACCCGTATCGAAGGCCACATGCGCGTCGAGGTCAACCTCGATGCCAACAACGTTATCCGCAACGCCGTTTCCACCGGCACCATGTGGCGCGGCCTCGAAGTCATCCTCAAGGGCCGCGACCCACGTGACGCCTGGGCATTCGTGGAGCGCATCTGCGGCGTCTGCACCGGTTGCCACGCGCTGGCCTCGGTGCGCTCGGTAGAGGACGCGCTGGGCATTCGCATCCCGCCGAACGCGCACTTGATTCGCGAGATGATGGCCAAGACCCTGCAAGTCCATGACCACGCCGTGCATTTCTACCACCTGCATGCACTGGACTGGGTGGACGTGGTGTCTGCGCTCAAGGCTGACCCCAAGCGCACCTCGGAATTGCAGCAGACCGTTTCGCCGGCTCACCCGTTGTCTTCGCCGGGTTATTTCCGCGACGTGCAAAACCGTCTGAAGAAGTTCGTCGAAAGCGGTCAGCTCGGGCCGTTCATGAATGGTTACTGGGGCAACCCGGCTTACCAACTGCCGCCTGAAGCCAACCTGATGGCCGTGACCCATTACCTTGAAGCCCTCGACCTGCAGAAAGAGTGGGTGAAGATCCATACCATCTTCGGTGGCAAGAACCCGCACCCCAACTACCTGGTCGGCGGCGTGCCCTGCGCGATCAATATCGATGGCGACCTGGCCGCCGGTGCGCCGTTGAATATGGAACGCCTGAACTTCGTGCGGGCGCGCATCGACGAAGCGCTGACCTTCTGCCGCAACGTGTATGTGCCGGACGTGCTGGCCATTGGCACTATCTACAAGCAAAAAGGCTGGCTGCACGGCGGCGGTTTGTCGGCGACCAACGTGATGGATTACGGCACCTACGCCAAGGTCAATTACGACGACAGCACCAACCAATTGCCGGGCGGGGCGATCCTCAACGGTAACTGGGACGAAATCCTGCCTGTCGACGCGCGCGACCCCGAGCAAGTGCAAGAGTTCGTGACCCACTCCTGGTACAACTACCCGGACAACGACAAGGGCCTGCACCCGTGGGACGGCATCACCGAGCCGAACTACGAGCTGGGCGCCAAGACCAAGGGCACCCGCACCAACATCGAAGAAGTCGACGAAAGCGCCAAATATTCGTGGGTCAAATCGCCGCGCTGGCGCGGTCATGCCATGGAAGTCGGGCCGTTGGCGCGTTACATCCTGGGCTATGCCCATGCCCTCAAAGGCAACCCGCATTGCCAGCGGGTCAAGGAACAACTGGAAGGTTCGCTGCGAGCCGTCAACCTCGACTTGCCAAAAGCCCTGGGCCTGGCGGAAACCAACCTCAGTGCCAAGCAACTGTTGCCCAGCACGATCGGCCGAACGCTGACCCGCGCCCTGGAAGCCGAGTACTGCGCAGAAATGATGGTCGACGACTGGAACGAGTTGATGACCAATATCCGCAACGGCGACCGTGCCACCGCCAACGTCGAAAAATGGGACCCGTCCACCTGGCCTGCCGAGGCCAAAGGGGTCGGCATCGTTGCCGCGCCACGCGGCGCACTCGGCCACTGGATCCGGATCAAGAACGGCAAGATCGAGAACTACCAGTGCGTCGTGCCCAGCACCTGGAACGGCAGCCCGCGTGACGCCAAGGGCCAGATCGGTGCTTTCGAGGCCGCGCTGATGAACACGCCGGTGGCCGTCCCCGATCAGCCCGTGGAAATCCTGCGCACGCTGCATTCCTTCGACCCTTGCATGGCCTGCGCCACCCACGTGATGAGCGAGGACGGCGCGGAGCTGAGCACAGTCAAGGTCAGTTGATCGATTGTTCAACGCTGCATTCGGCAGGCGCCACGGCGCCTGCCCATCCAAAGGTGACGCTATGACCCAACCTACTCAAAGCCCCCTCGACGCGTCGGAATACGTGTACGAGGCGCCCGTGCGCCTGTGGCACTGGATCAATGCCGCCTGCATTGTGGTGCTGGCCATCACCGGCTACCTGATCGGTTCGCCGCTGGCGACCCAACCGGGCGAAGCCAGCGACCATTTCGTGATGGGCTACATCCGCTTTGCGCATTTCAGCGCGGCGTACATTTTCACCATCGCCATGATCGGGCGCGCCTATTGGGCGCTGGTGGGCAATCACCACGCCCGCGAACTGTTCTCGGTGCCGCTGACCAGCAAGGTCTACTGGACCGACATGCTCGCTTGGGTGCGCTACTACCTGTTCATCGGGCCGACGCCAAAACCGATGTTCGGCCACAACCCGCTGTCGCGTTTCGCGATGTTTTTCATCTTCTTGCTGTCCTCGCTGTTCATGATCCTGACCGGCTTCGCGCTGTATGGCGAAGGCGCGCAAATGGGCTCCTGGCAGGAACGCACCTTCGGTTGGGTACTGCCGCTGCTGGGGCAATCCAACAATGTGCATGTCCTGCATCACTTGGGCATGTGGGTGATTGTGCTATTCGTCATGTTCCACATCTATGCCGCCGTGCGCGAAGAAATCAACGGGCGCCTGAGCTTGGTCGGGGCAATGATTTCCGGCTACAAGACCTTTAAAAAATGACCAGAATGGTAGAAACCGCCATGAGTCCTCTCCAACCGACACTGCCGCAGATCACTGTGCTGGGCATCGGCAATCTCCTGTGGGCCGACGAAGGCTTCGGCGTTCGTTGCGTCGAAGCCTTGCAACAGCGTTATGAGTTCGCCGACAACGTGGCGCTGATCGATGGCGGCACGCAAGGCCTGTACTTGATCCAGCATGTCCAGCAAGCCGATTACCTGCTGATTTTCGACGCCGTGGATTACAACCTCGCGCCTGGCGAACTGAAGTTCATCGCCGACGACGATGTCCCCAAATTCCTCGGCATCAAAAAGCTCAGCCTGCACCAGACCGGCTTTCAGGAGGTGCTGATGCTCGCGCAACTGACCGGCCATTACCCGACACGCGTGCTGCTGATCGGTTGCCAGCCGGAAAACATGATGGACTACGGCGGCAGCCTGCGCCCCAGCGTCAGGGCCGCCATGGAAGGTGCGCTGGATGAGGCGCTGCGCGTGCTCGAGGGTTGGGGCGCGGCACCGCACAAGCGCGCCTCGCCACTCGCGGGTGAAGAGGCGGTGACCCTGCCGCACCTCGAGCTGCAACGCTACGAAAACGAACGCCCGTCCGAACAGCAAGCCTGCCGGATCGGCGACGAACGCATCCTCGCCAGGCGCGCCTGATATGTGCATCGGATTGCCCATGCAAGTGATCGCGGCCGAGTTGGGCTTCGCCCGCTGCCGCGACCGCCACGGCGAAGAACGCCGTATCGACCTGTCACTGGTCGGCCCGTGTGCGGTCGGCGACTGGCTGTTGATCTTTCTCGACGCCGCCCGTGAACGCCTCGACGCCCAACGCGCCAGCGAAATCGACTCCACCCTGCGCCTGCTCGAAGCGGCCCTGTTCGGCACGGCCCCGCAGCCCGACAGCGTGCCGGGTTTCAGCCTGCCCTCGGCCATGAACGCCGAGCAACTGGCGGCCTTGTTGGGCCACGCGTCGCCACCCCTTGCGCCTGCCGCGCTCACCCCACCTCAACCGTCAGTCAAGGACCCCACATGAGCGACTCCGCTGTTTTCATGGCGCCCATTCCCGTGACACCCGCCATCCCGGCCTTGATCAGCCGGCTGGTGGAGCAATTCGACGCGACCTGGATCGACGCCGACAACCTCGATGCCTGGCTTGCCGAAGGGGGCGACTGCCTGTTGCTGCTGTGCGGTGACCCGGTACGCCATCCCGAATGCCTGGACGTGGCCGTGGTGTTGCCGGAACTGCGCGTGGAAATCGCGCGCCGCCACCAATTGAGCCTGCGCCTGGGCGTGGTCGGTCGCGCCGATGAAGAAGCCATCGCCGCGCGCTTTGCCGTGCGCCGCTGGCCGTCGCTGGTGTGGCTGCGCGATGCGGGTTACGTCAGCACCTTCAGCGGCATGCTCGACTGGGACGAATACCTGCGCCTGGCGGAAGCTGCCGTGAGCCAAAGCAACGCGCGCATTCCATTGCTTGCCGGTGCCCCGGTCAGCGCCCCCGGAGGTTGCCAATGAACCACGATGCCAATCACCGCGATGCACAAAGCCACGCCGTGGAGTTCGATCCGCTGAGCTACATCCCCGTGGTGGATATTGGCCCCGGCTCGCAACCCGACGATGAGGACGTGCTCGAATACATCAGCATGCCTCAGGGCATGTATACCCATAGCATTCCGGTGCTGCCCGAACCTGAAGAGCTTGCGGCGCTGCCCGGTGCGCGGCACGCGTTGCAAGCGTTGCTGCAATGCCTGCGCGACTGCAATAACGGCCTGACCACGCAAAGTGTCGACCTCAGTGGCCTGGAAACAGGCGACCGCAAGCTGCTCGACCAATTGCTGGGCGAAGGCGAGGTCAGCGCGATCATTGCCGCGCAGCCGTCGTTGCGTATCCAGGAAT
Source organism: Pseudomonas sp. PSPC2-3 (assembly GCF_049898265.1). Classification (NCBI taxonomy): domain Bacteria; kingdom Pseudomonadati; phylum Pseudomonadota; class Gammaproteobacteria; order Pseudomonadales; family Pseudomonadaceae; genus Pseudomonas; species Pseudomonas sp. PSPC2-3. The sequence goes on from NZ_JAFCXJ010000005.1 coordinate 35,494, forward strand.
CGATCTTCGCCGGCGTATGGCGCATCTACGGCCAGGGCTACGATCACGTCGAAGTGGGCGCCGCGCCTTCGCAACTGCGCGGCAATGCCCGCGCGGCGGCCCGACCGGCGGATTTCGACTTGTCGTCAGCGTTGCCGCTGGGCGTCATGAACGCCCCGGCGATCCTGACCGAGGTACAAGACCGCAGCCAACACTGGCAACCCGGCGATCAGGTGCATGTCATCAACCTGACCTTGCTGCCGTTGTCCGAACAGGACATCGCCTTCCTCGACGCCTACTTGCCCGCCGGCCCGGTGCGCGCCTTGGCCCGTGGCTATGGCAATTGCCTGATCAGCGCGACCCGGATACAGAACTGCTGGCGCATCACGTACTTCAACTCACAGGATGCGCAGATCCTCGACACCATCGAAATCACCGACCTGCCGGAAGTGATCTGCGCCGCCCCCGAAGACCTGGCCGACTCACTGGAGCGCTTCGAAGACGTTATCCAGTGGTTCGAAGGGCAGTGAGGTCACGATGAACGAAAAAACCGGCTTCGAAGGCAGCTACGGCGGCGACAACGCGCGGATCAGCGACGCCACCCGCCTGGAATGCAAAATCTGCTGGTGGGTGTATGACCCGCGCGACGGCGACCCGGTCTGGCAGATTGAGCCGGGTACGCCGTTCTCCGCATTGCCGGAACATTGGCGTTGCCCGAATTGCGATGGCGATGCCGAGCAGTTCATGGTGATCGATGAACCTGTCTGAGCGCCAAGACGGCCCGGCGCAACAGGCACAAACCCTGTGCGCGCACTTCCAGGGCATCGCCGAGACACGCATGCGCGGGTTGCCGTTTCTCAATCAACAGCTGGCGGTCGAGGCGGTGGGCTTCAGCGCGCAAATCGCCGGGGAAAACGCGGCAACCGGGGTGCTGGGTGTTCTGATCAGCCCTTGGTTCATGAACCTGATCTGGCTGCCGGAGAACCGCGACACACTCCTGGCCCAGGGGGCGTCAGGCGAACATCAATTTGGCGGGCAGTGCCTGACCTTCATTGGCGCAGACGGCGAAGGCATCGGTGGCTACGAGAGCTGTTCGCTGTTTTCACCGATGTTTGAATTTGCCGATCAGGACGCGGCCCGGCAAACCGCCGAACAGGTGCTGGCGCTGTTGCGGGACGCGCCCGAACGCGCACCCGAACGCCCGGCCATCAGCCGCCGTGGCTTGCTGTTCGGACGCGTGTCCGGGGGCGCGCAATGACCGCCATGGCAAGCTTGGCGCGGCTCGGCGGCTCATTGCGGGTGCGTCCCGGTCAGCAGCCCGCGATTGTCGGCGGGCGTCCGGCGCTGGCCGCCACCTTGTTGCGCGGCCAGCCGCCACAGACTGCCGCGCACCACTTGCCGTTGCTCTATAGCCTGTGCGGGCAAGCGCACCGCTTGACCGCAGCGTTGGCCGTCGACACCGCACTGCATGGCGAAACCCCCATCGACCCCAACACCCAGCGCATGCTGGAGGCCGAAACCCGCCGCGAGCATGTGCGGCGTATGCTGCTCGAATGGCCGCGGTTGCTGGGTAACCCGTCGGTGCGCCCCGATCTCAGCCTACTGCATGCCTGGGAACACGCCCCGCAACAGGCGATGGCCGCCTGGCTGGGCGAATCGGTGGCGCAATGGCTTGAACGGTGGGACGCCGAGCCGTTCAGCGCGCTCGATGAGTGGAGCCAGCGCAGCGATCATTGGCTGGCGCACGCCCTGGCCGATTGCCGCGAGGATGCCCACGCCCTGCAACTGCCGGTGCATGCCCTGTCGCTGGCCGGCAACACCCAAGCGCTGCAGGTGGTGGCCGCCCAACTGCGAGAGGCCAGCGATTTTGCGTTGCATCCGGTGGCCTTCGGGCTACCCTGTGAGACGGGCAGTTGGACCCGCGCGCGTGAGGCCGACCCACAACGCTACGCCAGCGTCTGGCTGCGTCTGGGCGCGCGCCTCGCCGAACTGGCGCGGCTCTCGCTGCCACAGCCCGCTGGCTTGGCACTCGGCGCATTGGCGCTGGGGCCCGACGAGGCGTTGGCCTGGAGCGAAACGTCGCGCGGCCTGTTGTTGCACCGGGTCTGTCTGGAGCGAATGAATGCCGGTGTGTTGATCCGCGACTATCAGGTCATCGCGCCGACCGAATGGAACCTTCATCCCCACGGCGCGCTGGCCCAGGGTTTGGCGACGATGTCAGCCGGCGATCCGGCCACGCGACGTCGCGCTGAGCTGTTGATCGCGGCTTTCGACCCGTGCATCGGCTTCACCCTTGAGCTTGAAGCCGTACCGAGCGAGGACATTATTCATGCATGAAGTGAGTCTGGCGGGCGGCATTCTCAGCGCCGTCGAGGCGGCGGCCAGGCGCGATCCGTTCGTGCGGGTCAGCCGCCTGCGCCTGGAGGCCGGCAAGCTGGCCGGCGTTGAAATCGAGGCGCTGCGTTTCGCCCTTGAAGCACTGGCGCCCGGCACCTTGCTGGCCGGTGCGCAAATCGACATTGAACAACCCCCGGGCCAGGCCTGGTGCCTGGATTGCGCCATCAGCGTGCCGCTGATCGAGCGCGGCGCCGGCTGCCCGCAATGCGGCGGCTTTTGGCTGCAACCCACCGGTGGGACTGAATTGCGCATCCTCGACCTGCAGGTCGAGGATCATTAATCGTTTGATTTTGGAGGTACACCATGTGCGTCGTCTGCGGTTGCGGAACCGGGCATTCACACGACAAGACCGAAGCTCCGGCCACCGATAGCGATGTGCAGGTCGACGCTACCGGCGACCTGCATTACGGCGCGGGTCAGGCGCGGGTTTCAGTGCCCGGCATGAGCCAGGCCCGCACCATCCGCCTGGAGCAAGACATCCTCGGCGAAAACGACCGGCACGCCGCGCGTAACCGGGAAAACTTCACCGCCCACGGCGTACTGGCCCTCAATCTGGTGTCCAGCCCCGGTTCCGGCAAGACCACCCTGTTGTGCAGCACCCTCATGGCCCTGCGCCAGCGCCGCGCCGACTTGCCGCTGGCGGTGATCGAGGGCGATCAGCAAACCCGTCACGACGCCGAGCGCATCCGCGAAACCGGCGTACCCGCGATCCAGATCAACACCGGCAAAGGCTGCCACCTCGATGCCCGGATGATCACCGAAGCCTACAGCCGCCTGCCGCTGCACGACGCGCTGCACGCGGCCGGTCACACGCATCAGTCGCCTATGCATAGCCACGTTGATCAGCAGCCGCACGCCCACGTACAGACTCAACAGCATCAACACAGCCATCACGCCCATGACGGCGGTGAGCCGGCCGGCATGCTGTTCATCGAGAACGTCGGCAATCTGGTCTGCCCCGCGCTCTGGGATCTGGGCGAGGCGGGCAAAGTGGCGATCCTGTCGGTGACCGAGGGCGAAGACAAACCCCTCAAGTACCCGGACATGTTCGCCGCAGCGCGCCTGATGATCCTCAACAAGATCGACCTGTTGCCGCACCTGGATTTCGACGTGCAGCGCTGCCTGGACTATGCGCGACAGGTCAACCCGCAGATCCAGATCATCCAGCTCAGCGCCCGCGACGGCACCGGGCTGGATGCCTGGCTCGACTGGTTGCTGGCCGGCGCCCCCGCGGTTGACCGCCGCGCCGCGCGCATCGCCGAACTGGAAGCTGAACTGGCCCGCCTCAAAGCTCAGGTGGAGGCCCCGCATGCGTAGCGAAAAACTGCCCGGCGCGCAGGTCTGGCCGCCGGTGCTGGCCTGTGGCGCGTGGCTGAAGAACACCGCCTGCCTGTTGCAGGGCGATCAGGTGCTGTGGTCGCCACTCCACGGTGACTTGGGCGACCCGCAAAGCTGCCTGGACCTGGCGGCGTCGTTGGACGCTCTGTTGGCGTGCGCTGAAGTCACGCCGCAAGCCATCGCCCATGACTTGCACCCGGATTTCTATAGCTCGCAACTGGCGGTGACGCTGGCGGAAAAACTCAACGTGCCCGCCGTAGCCGTGCAGCATCACCACGCGCACATTGCCGCGCTGATGGCCGAACATGGCCTCGACGGCCCGGTACTCGGCCTGGCGCTGGACGGCGTGGGCCTTGGCAGCGATGGCGCAGCCTGGGGCGGCGAGTTGCTCTGGGTGGCCAGCGATGCCTGGCGCCGACTTGGCTATCTATTGCCGCTGCCGCTGCCCGGTGGCGATGTGGCCGCCCGCGAACCCTGGCGCCTGGCCGCCGCGGCGCTGCACCTGCTGGGGCGCGACGATGAAATCCTCAGGCGGCTCGGGCCGCTGGTCGGCGAACAAAGCGCGAACACTGTCGCGCAGATGCTCGCGCGCAATCTCAACTGCCCGCCGAGCAGTGGCGCCGGCCGCTGGTTCGATGCTGCTGCGGGGATTCTCGGCATCAGCGTGCGTCAACAATTCGAGGCCGAGGCGGCCATTGCCCTGGAGCGTCTGGCCGCTGAATACCTGGCAACCCACGCCGAGCCCGTCATCGACGGCCTGTGGCATCTCCGCGCTGACGGCGTGCTCGATCTGCTCCCGCTGCTGACCCGCCTGTTCGAACTCGCCGACAGCGCACGCAGCGCAGAAGGCGCGGCGCTGTTTCACCTGACGCTGGCCGCCGCTCTCGCTGACTGGGTCGAGCACCAATCCACCACGCTGCCGGTGCTGCTCGGGGGCGGATGCTTCGCCAATCGCCTGCTCAGTGCCCGGCTCACGCAACGATTGAGCGCCAGGGGCTTAGCGGTTTTCAGCGCGCAGGCTGTGTCGTGCGGCGATGCCGGGCTGGCCCTGGGTCAAGCCTGGGTTGCCGCGCACTGGCGCGACCCGCAGCGCCAACCCGCTTTGCCATTGAAGGAATCCCAAGCATGTGCCTAGCCATTCCCGCACGCGTGATCGAATTGCGCGCCGGCGATAACGCACTCGTCGACTTGGGCGGTATCCGCAAGGAAATCTCCCTAGCGCTGGTGCCGCAAGCCCAGGTCGACGACTACGTGATCGTCCACGTCGGTTACGCCCTCGGCCTGATCGATCCCGAAGAAGCCCAGCGGACCCTGGCCATGTTCGAAGAACTGGACCGCCTGCAACCGGAAGCCCTATGAAGTACATCGATGAATACCGCGACGGCGAACTGGCACAACGCATTGCCGAGCGCATCCGCGACGAAGTCCGGCCGGAACGCCAATACCGCTTCATGGAATTCTGTGGCGGCCACACCCATGCGATATCGCGTTACGGCGTGAGCGATTTGCTGCCCGCCAATGTCCGCATGATCCACGGCCCCGGCTGCCCGGTGTGTGTCTTGCCGATTGGGCGTATCGACCTGGCGGTGAAGCTGGCGCTGGAGGACGGAGCGATCCTCTGCAGCTATGGCGACACCCTGCGCGTGCCGGCGTCCGGTGGCCTCTCGCTGCTGCGCGCCAAGGCACAAGGCGCGGATATCCGCATGATCTACTCGCCCAGCGATGCGCTGAAAATCGCTGAGGCCAACCCCGAGCGTGAAGTGGTGTTCCTGGCCATTGGCTTCGAAACCACCACGCCGCCGACCGCCCTGGTGATCCGCGACGCCGCCGCTCGCGGCCTGAAAAACTTCAGCGTGCTGTGCTGCCATGTCCTGACCCCGGCGGCCATCGAGCATATCCTTGCGGCCCCCGGGCAAGATCCGGCGGCGGTGGAACTGGACGGCTTCGTCGGCCCGGCGCATGTGAGCATTATCATTGGCTCCGAACCCTACGCCGAGTTCGCCCGCCGATACCGCAAGCCGGTGGTGATTGCCGGTTTCGAACCGCTGGACGTGATACAGGCGATTTTGATGCTGGTGCGCCAGGTCAACGACGGGCGCGCCGAGGTCGAAAACGAATTCGTCCGCGCCGTCGGCCGCAATGGCAACAGCGCCGCCCAGACCTTGATGGACGAGATCTTCGAACTGCGTGAGAGCTTCGAATGGCGCGGGCTTGGCGAGGTGCCGTTCAGCGCCTTGCGCATTCGCGCGAAATTCGCCGCCTTCGATGCAGAAAAACGCTTCGACCTGCATTACCGCGCCGTGGCCGATAACAAAGCCTGCGAATGCGGGCCGATCCTGCGCGGCCAGAAAAAGCCCACCGACTGCCGCCTGTTCGGCAGCGTATGCACCCCGGAAAACCCCATGGGCTCGTGCATGGTCTCCAACGAAGGCGCCTGCGCCGCTCATTACGCCTACGGGCGCTATAAAGACATCGAGGTTGTTGCAGTATGACCGGCCGTTCCCCCGTAAAACGCGGTTATGTACGCCCCCTCAATTTTCGCGACGGCGTGGTCGATATGGGCCACGGTGCTGGCGGGCGCGCTTCGGCGCAGTTGATCGAAGAGCTATTTGTCGCCGCCTTCGACAACCCGTGGTTGCGCCAGGGCAACGATGGCGCCGCCTTCAGCCCGGAACTCAAACCCGGCGAACGCATGGTCATGGCCACCGACGCACACGTGGTGTCGCCGCTGTTTTTCCCTGGTGGCGACATTGGCAGCTTGTCTGTGCATGGCACCCTCAACGACGTCGCCATGGGCGGCGCGCGGCCGCTTTATCTCTCTGCCAGCTTCATCATCGAGGAGGGCTTTGCCCTCGCTGACCTCAAGCGCATCGTTGAGTCGATGGGCCGCGCCTCCCGCGATGCCGGGGTGCCGATCATCACCGGCGACACCAAAGTCGTGGAACGCGGCAGTGGCGACGGCGTGTTCATCAGCACCACCGGCATCGGCATTATCCCCAACGGGGTCGACACGGGCGGGCATCGCGCACGCCCCGGCGATGCGATATTGGTGTCCGGCAGCATCGGCGAACACGGTGTGGCGATCATGTCCAAGCGAGAAGGGCTGACGTTCGAGACCGAAATCCTGTCTGACAGTGCGGCGCTGCATGGCTTGGTGGCGCAGATGCTCGCGGTCGCTCCCGGCCTGCGCGTACTGCGCGACCCGACCCGAGGCGGTTTGGCGACCACGCTGAACGAAATTGCCGGTCAGTCCGGAGTCGGCATGCTGTTGGACGAAGCGGCGATTCCCGTGCTGCCGCAGGTTGAAGCCGCCTGCGAACTGTTGGGCCTGGACCCGCTGTACATCGCCAACGAGGGTAAGCTGATCGCAATCTGCGCCGAAGAAGACGCCCAGCCGCTGCTCGACTGTATGCGCCTCAACCCGTTGGGCGAACATGCGGTGCGTATCGGCACGGTCCTTGAAGACGCCCACGGTTTTGTGCAGATGCAGACCCGATTCGGCGGGCGCAGGGTGGTGGACTGGTTGTCGGGCGAACAGCTGCCGAGAATCTGCTGAGGCCCTGAAGCCTTGAATCAGCAACGAACGGCGGCATCCTCCAGTTGCCGCCATGCGTTCCGCAACCCTGCCAAGTCGGCAGGGGGGTAAGGCTGACAAACGGCAGGACGGTGAGAGCCCCCTCGGATGTGCAGCCGTCACGCCGCACATCATCCTCTGAGCGGCGTCAACGTTGCTCCAGCCCGGTCGGTCTGGAACACGAACGCCGGATTGGTCGAGGGCCCGTCGGCCCCCAGCAGTTTCTGGTTGCGCTGGACCAGGATCGAGCCCGCTGCGGTCAATGCCCAGACCTGCGGCCATTGCCCGTCGGGACCGACGCCGGCGCACGTTCCAGCTGCCGGCGACCGCACGCGCCAGATCGCGCAGCGTATTGGCCGCATTGCTCTGCACCGGCGTCAGGGCGCCGCTTTGCGGCAGGTCGAACACAAAACAATCGCCAACGCCGGACGCGCCATGGCGCCCGAGCAGCCTCGTGCAATGGCCGACGCCATCGCCGAGTTTGCGCAGCACGTGTATGCGAGCCAATCAACCGCGCCGGTTTTCAACTCAACCGACATGGGCCACCCCCAAGGCCCATGTTGCTGCGCCAATTGGGCAAAGCGCCTTCAGCGCGCGGCTGTCTGTTGCCGTTCCTGGCACAGGCCTGTCGCTGCCAGGTGTTGCACCACGTATTGAGCATCGCGTGCCACCCCGGAAAACCGCCCGGAGCCCCAGGTGTGCAGCCACGGCAAGCCGAGGAAGTACAAGCCCTGCCGAGCGGTAACGCCACGGGTATGGCCGGGATAGCTGCGGCCGTTGAAGACGGGCACATCGACCCAGCTGAAATCCGGCTGGAAACCGATGCACCAGATGATGCTGGTGATGGCGTTGGCGGTGAGCTCCAGTTCGCTTCGCTCTTCTTGCGGCGCCCACAGCGGCGTGTAGGGCGTGCCGATTGGTGCATCGATCGCGTTCTCGGCAATGTACTTGTCAATGCTGGCGTTGATGCGATTGTAGACCGCGTCGGCGGCCTCCAGGTTGGCGCCCAGGTCGCAGGCAAATTTCAGCGTGGTGCCTTCCAGGCTTTCGAGCCTGCCAAACAATTGCATGCCTTCGTGGGCGAAGCGGCGCAGGTCGATATCGCGTCCGCCATCACGCCCTGTGACGTAGTGGTTGGTGTTGTCGCGCACACCTTCGCGAAGCGGGTGAGTGTCCACCCCAATGTCGTAGTAACCCATCTGCGCCAGCCAGTCGACCACGTCTTTGCCACGGTAGAAGCGCGCGCAACGCGGTGCATCGCCGACGGCCAGGTACACCTTGCGCCCGGCCAGATGCAAGTCTTCGGCGATTTGCGCACCGGACTGCCCGGAACCCACCACCAGCACGGCGCCCTCGGGCAAGGCCTGCGGGTTGCGATACTGCTCGGAGTGAATCTGCGTGATCTGCGCCGGCAACCGTTCGGCCAGGCGCGGAATGATCGGCGTGTGATAGCCGCCGCTGGCGATAATGACGTGGTCGGCGGTGAAGTCGCCCTTGGACGTATTGAGCAGGTAGCCGCCTTCAGGGCGTGCGGTCATGCGCTGTACCGCAACCCCTTCCTTGGTCGGGGCGTTGACCTTGGCGATAAAACCGTCGAGGTAATCGATGATCTGATCTTTTGTCATGAAACCATGGGGCGCATCACCCGTATATGGGTGGCCTGGAAGGGCGCACTGCCAGTTCGGCGTCACTAGGCAAAAGGCATCCCAGCGCTGGCTGCGCCAGGTGTGCGTCAGGGTATGTTTTTCCAGGACCACGTGATCAATGTCCTGTTGTTGCAGGTAGTAACTGGCCGACAGGCCGGCCTGGCCGCCGCCGACCACGATGGTGGTGTAGTGAGTCATGTTGAGGTCCTCTTGAAAAAATGAACAGCGCCGTCAGATGTCGCCGAAGCCTGAGTAATGAACCGTGCCGGTGCCCTGATGTTTGATTTCCACGACCTCGACCTGAGCGTGCGGGTCGGCGAAGTTGCGCGCCCGCATACGCAGGCCGCCCAGGCTGTCCATTGCCGAACTGCAGTAGAAACCCTTGACCTGTTTGACGCGCTCCGAGGCCGCGTTCAAACCGGTTTCCGCGCGCTGTAAAAATTCGGCCATGGGATACGTGCAACCTTCCTGGAGGTGCTCGTAGATGGTCGTTGACGGTGAATAGGTGTTGCTTTCCTGGCCATCGGGCCAGCGCAGGCGAATGTTCACGGCGGGCATGTCAGTGCTCCTTTAACAAAACGGGGTGAGCGAATTCGCGATAGCTGAATCCGGTAAAAGCGTGGCTGGCCAAGTTCCAGAACTCGACCTGTTCCTGGCCTTGAATCACTTGCAGCCGGGCGCTGTCATCGACTTCGCCGATACAGGCGCAGTGAATGCCTTGAGCGGCGAACGCAGCCTCCACGGCGGCGAGGTTTTCGCGCTCAAGCGTGAGCAGGAAGCCGTAACTGGGGAACGCTTGCAGCCAGCGCTCCATCGGCGTGTCAACCGGGATGGGCAGCGCTTCAGGGTGAACCCGCGCCCCGCAGTGGGTGGGTTCGAGCAGCATCAACAGGGTGCCTAGAATCCCGGCGTTGCTGATGTCCTTGGCCGCCAGCAGCAGGCCGGCTTCGGCCAGGCGTGGGATCACCTCGAGTTTCTCGCGCAAACGAGCGGCGGGCACGTTCTCGAAGGCTTTCCAATAGGGCGCGTTACCGTGCCACTGGCCATCCAGGTCCACCGCCATGACGATGAGTTGGCCTGGCGCGACGTGCAGGGTCGAGAGCAGATTGCGCGCCCAGCCCGTGATGGCGACTGCCAGCGCCACAGGATTGCCGGCCGCCAGGCTGGTATGACCGCCGGCCATGATCAGGCCGTAGGCCGCGCAGGCGTCACGGATACCGGCCAACAGGCTGTCGGTGGCCTGTTGGTCATGGTGCCAATAGGCATTGACCACGGCAGTGGCGCGCCCCCCCATGGCCGTGATGTCGCTGACATTGGCCATAACGGCCGACCAACCGGCGAACCACGGCGCCTGTTCGACAAACGCCGGGATCATGCCTTCGATGGCCAGCAGTTGGTACTGATCGCCGCAGCGGATAGCCGCAGTGTCATCACCGGGCAACGCGTACAGGTCGTCGCCGCTGGCGCCCTGGCTCGGCTGTGCCGCTGCCGCCTGGCCGATGGCTTGCTTGGCCAGCATGGCCGGTGAGTTGCGCAGTGCCGCGAGCAGATCGTGCAGGGTGGTCTGCGGGTCAGCCATGCCGCACCACCTTGCGTGGCGGCAGTGCCACGTTGCGAGGCATGAAGGGGTAGCAGTCCAGTTGGGCCTGCATCAGGCAGTGCGCGTGTCCGAACACATCGATTGCTTGTAAGGTTTGCCAGTGCAGGCCCAGGAAGTAGCCCTCGTTGGCCTGTTGCACGGTGGCCAGAAAGGTGTGGCAGCCCAGGTCGATCGCACGCGACACCGCCTCATTGATCAGGGCCTTGCCGATCATGCCGTGGCGTCGGTAAGCGCGCTCCACGCACAAACGTCCGCCGTACCAGACGCCCGGTTCGGTTTCATAGATGCGTACCGCGCCGACCACCCGTTCGGGCATGCCGCAGTGATGCGCCACGGCAACGATCGGAATCGCCTGAAAGTCTTTTTCGTCGCGGTCCTGAGCCAGTAATTGCTGCTCGTCGGAAAACACCGCGCGGCGTAATGTGTAGTAGTCCTGACGCTCCCATGTGGCCAGTGCGGGCTTGACCAGCAGGTCATCGGCGAGGAAGTCGGCGAACGTATCGTCGATCAGGGCAAAGGTCTGTGTTGGCATGCTGGCGGCTCCCGTTACTCGTGATGTTTCAGGGCCGAGCACGCGCCGCATTTGGCGCAGCCGGCGTTGATGTTCTCCGAGTGCAGGCCGTGCTTGCGCAGGCTGGCACCGATGCGCGGGTAGAGCCGCTGCATGAAGGCGCTGTCGGGCTTGGGGTGATGGGCCAGCGGGGTACCGTCGATGGGCACGAACGGCACAACGAACGGGTAAACGCCGGCGTGGGCGAGACGCTCGCTCATCTGCACAATTGCCTCTTCGCTGTCGCCCAGCCCAGCCAGGATGTAGGTACTCACCTGGCCGCGCCCGAACACGTTGACGGCGGCTTCGAAGGCGCTGAAATAGCGCTCCAGCGGCACTTGGGCCTTGCCCGGCATGATGCGTTGGCGCACGGCATCAGTGACCGCCTCCAGATGCATGCCCAGCGATACCACGCCACTGTCCTTGAGCCGCATGAACCAGGCATCGTCATCCGGCGGTTCGCACTGGGCCTGGATCGGCAGGTCGACAGCGGCGGTGACGGCCGCCGCCGACTCGCACAGAATGGCGGCGCCGCGATCGGATGTCAGCGGCGTGCCCGTGGTCATGACCATATGCTTGACGCCATCGAGCTCCACCGCGGCCTTGGCCACTTGCGCCAATTGCGCCGGGCGTTTGCGGGCGATGGTTTTGCCCGATGCCAGGGAATGGCCGATGGCGCAAAACTGGCAGGCCGTGGCGGCCTCGTTCATGCGAATGCAGTGCTGTAGAACGGTCGTGGCCAGCACATCCTTGCTGTGCAGGGTGGCGATTTTCCAGTAGGGCGTGCCGTCTTCGGTGTTCAGGGCGTAGAAGTTGGGGATGCCCGGCAACTGCACCTGGCCCACCTGCAGCCCTTCGCGAAAGATCAGCGCTTGAGCTCCCGACGCATCAGGTACGGCGGAGTAGGGGGAGTTTTGCGACGCATGGTTGAGCATCGGCACCATCGCGGTGTGTTCGCCCAGGGTCAGCGCCTTGTGGTCCGAAGGGCCTGCGCCGCCTTTGCGCGTGAGGCCGTCGGCACCTTGCCAGCGCACACCGTGGCATTGCAATGCGTTCAACAGCAGGCTGTCGGGCGAGGACGCAGTCAGATTATTCATGGAGCGCGTCCTCGACGCTTTCGCGCCGTTCTTGCACATGTGCGGTGACGCGCCGGTCAATCAATAGGCTGAGCAGCTCGGGGCGGCTGTAATGACCGACCGAGTCCATCATGCGTTTGCGTTTGTTGATCAGCGCGAAGTCGAGGTCGGCGATGATCGCGCCTTCGCCAGTGCACAGCGGTTCGCCAAGCAATTTCCCTTCTGGCGAGACAATGGCGGTGAAGCAGCCACCGGAAATCGGTTCGACGGCACAGCCGGTGTCGGCCATGATCTGCGCCTGTTGCTCGGGGTCCAGCCACGCGGTGGCGTTGACCACGAAACAACCGGACTCCAGCGCATGGTGGCGGATGGTGACTTCGATCTGGTCTGCGAAGATCTGCCCGACCAGTGAGCCTGGGAACATCGCAGCATGGATTTGCTCGCCGTCGGCCATCAGCGCATAACGTGCCAGCGGGTTGTAATGTTCCCAGCAGGCCAGCGCGCCGATGCGACCGACCGCACTGTCGGTGGCGCGCAACCCCGAGCCATCGCCTTGCCCCCAGACCATGCGCTCGTGGTAGGTGGGGGTGATTTTGCGGCGATGCTGGATCAGCGTGCCGTCAGCGTCGAACAGCAACTGGGCGTTATAAAGCGTGCCACCATCCCGCTCGTTGACGCCGATGCAGGCCACGATACCGGCTTCGCGGCACGCTGCGCCTATTTGCCGAGTGACATCAGAGGGCACGATGACTGCTTGCTCAAGCAGGCGCAGATGCTCCTTGCCCATGGCGAAGGGCGGTTGCACAAAAGAAAAGTAAGGGTAGTAAGGCACCACAGTTTCCGGGAACACCGCGAACTGAACGTCCTTGCGACCCAAGTCCAGGAGCGTGTCACACAGTTTGGCGACCGTGGCTTCACGGGAATACAGCACCGGACTGAACTGAACGGCTGCGGCGCGAATAGTTGGCATGTGATGGGATCCTGTCAGGGATGATCGACGTTTCAATGGCCTTGAGCGTTCGGTGTCGGCGATGGCACGGAAGGTTGCCACCGCACGCTCCTTTCAGAAGGGGGGCGTTAAGCCGTCCAGGTATCTATGATCATGGCGCCCTCACGACGCATCAGCAGGCGCAGGTCCATCACGTCCAGCGGGTTGATGGGGCGGATACCTTCGATCAGTGCTTTCTCGGTTTGGCCATACAGGGCCTGCAAGGCGAAGCGGCAGGCGTACACCTCACCGCCTTCGGCCATGAATGCCTTGATCTGGTTGTTGACGGCCAGATGCCCAGGGAAGGCTTCGGCGCCCAGGGTCGGAAAACCGCGTTGCACGCCCAGTTGTACGCCAGGCCCGTAGAGCAGGATCTTGGTTTCGAAGCCTTTGCGCAGAAGGCGCTTGGCTTGCAGCATGTTGACCAGGCCAATGGAGCCTTCAAAGGCAATGGTGTGGAATGTCAGCAAGGCTTTTTCGCCCGGTTCGGCTTTGACGTCCTCGAAGACTTTCTCCTCGTAATTGACCAGAAAGTCACCGTCCTGATAGTGGGCAATTTCTACATTTGGCATGTCTTACTCCGCAGTGCTGAATGGCTGGCATCGACGGCCGGAATCGGCGAGTCGTCGAGAGACAGAGAGCGAAGGGCGTGCCAGGTTGTGCGTAACCCACTGAGTTATTGCTTATCTAACTGATAAATATCGATATTTATTTTTTATACGATGGGAAAAGGATCAATTGAGGTTGCGCGGAACACTACTTAATTACGTAGATGTACGAATATTCGTACTGGTTTTAACGAATATTCGTAGTTTTTGGCCGCGCCTGAACGGAGGTCTGAACCGGCTTTTTCAGGGTGAACTGGGACTGTCGGTGGGTTACGAAATTCCGTATAAGTGAGGTTGGCCAAACCTGGTAATTACGGGACTTCGTAGCATGCGTGACACTGACTCCCTCGACGGCTGGACCGACCTGGCCTACCCCTCACGTCATATGGTGTTCGAGCACTGTGCCGAAGCCATTGCGTTACTCGACCCTTATAACGACCGCTTCGTGGACTTGAACATCGCGGCCTGCCAGTTGCTCAGCTACCCGCGCCAGGAGCTGCTGGAATTTCCCGTGAGCAAGCTGTTCGGCCACCAATTGGCGGACTTGATCGTGTTTACCCAGGCGGTCATGGACAAAGGGCGGGGCTGGACCGATGAACTCAGTTGCAATTGCAAGAGTGGCGAGCGGATCGAGCTGGAAATCTCCGCCACCCGCCTGCTGGTCAAGGGCGTACAGCAACTGATCCTGGTGCTGCGTGAAAAGAGTCAGCAGCGCTACCAGCGCGATCAGGCTGAAACCGAGCGCACCATGCGTGGTGGCCTTATCGAGTGGCGCAATATCCTGAACCTGTTTCAGGAGACCGAGCGTGACAAGCAACTACTGCTCAGTTCGGTGGGCGATGGTATCTACAGCATCGACAGCGATGGGCTGGCGACCTTCGTCAATCCAGCCGGTGCCCGCATGTTGGGCTGGGCGCCCGAAGAAATGATCGGCAAGAATATCCATCGTATCCATCACCATACGCATGCCGATGGCGCCCACTATCCGGTGGAGGACTGTCCGATCTACAAGGCCGTACATGACGGCATGGTGCATGAGGGCCGGCAAGAGGTGTTCTGGCGGCGCGATGGCACATCGTTTGCCGTGGAGTTCACCAGCACGCCGGTAATCAGTGACGGCCGCATCATCGGGGCGGTGGTGGTGTTTCGTGATATCACCGAGCGGCGCACCACCGAGTTGCAGTTGCAGAACGCGCTGGTTGAATTGAAGACCCTGAAGCAGCGACTCGAAGAGCAGAACGCCTACCTGCAGGAGGAAATTCATATTGAGCACAATTACCGCGATATCGTCGGGCAGAGCGAGCCGATTCTGAAGATCGTCCAGCAGATAGATGTGGTCGGCCCGACCGATGCCAACGTACTGATCCACGGTGAATCAGGCACAGGTAAAGAACTGATTGCCCGGGCCATTCACCAGGCCAGCAAGCGTCGGGATCAGCCGCTGATCCGGGTCAACTGTGCGGCGATTCCGGCAGAACTGTTTGAAAGCGAATTCTTTGGCCATTTGCGTGGCGCGTTCACCGGGGCGGTACGTGATCGTGTCGGCCGCTTCGAACTGGCCAACGGCGGCACCTTGTTTCTGGATGAGATTGGCGAGATTCCCCTGGAGTTGCAGAGCAAACTCTTGCGTGTGTTGCAGGAAGGGCAGTTCGAACGGGTCGGTGAGGAACGAACCCGCAGTGTGGATGTACGGATCATTGCCGCCACCAACCGCGATTTACGTGCGGAAGTGCAGGCCAAGCGCTTTCGCGAAGACCTGTTTTTCCGGCTCAATGTATTCCCCGTTCACTCCCCGAGCCTGCGTGAGCGTCGTGCCGATGTGCCATTGTTGGCCTCGCATTTTCTCCAGCTCATTGGTGCCCGCTTGAACATGCCCGGTCATCGCTTGAACAAGGGCGACATGGCGCGCCTGCAGGCTTACGAATGGCCAGGCAATATCCGCGAACTGCAAAACGTCATCGAGCGCGCGTTGATTACCGCGACCGGAGCGGAACTGAACATCGACCTGCCCAATACCGCGACGTCCACACAGGTGGCCGCGGTGCAGGACAATGTACGGATCATGACCGAGCAGGAGTTGCGCACACTTGAGCGGGATAATTTGAGCGCCGCAATGGCGGCCTGCGGCGGCAAGATGTTCGGCAAGGACGGTGCCGCGCAGTTGCTGGGGATCAAGCCGACGACCTTGGCATCACGCTTGAAAAAAATGGCGCTCGATTGATCCAGAAAAATGCTCCGAACCTTTCGATTGGAGTAGGTGTAGTCAGAAGCAACGCAGACGTCCCCAGTTCAGCGATTTTTTTGGTAATTCTGGGGCGCACAGCCATGCCAACGCTTGAATGCCTGAGAAAAGCTTGAGGCGTCGCTGAATCCCAACCGCTCCGCAATATCTCTCATTGATAGCGAGTGACTTTCCAGAAGTTCCTTGGCCATTGCATAGCGGACCTCCATGAGCAACGAGCGAAATGAAGTACCTTCCTCGCTGAGACGACGCTTGAAGGTTCTCTCACTGGTGTTCATCAGTTTGGCCATGGATACTTGATCCGGCGGCATACTTCCGGCAATGCTGAGATACTGACGGACAATGCCCGCTGTACCTGCCTTCACACGGCGTTTTTCCAATAGCTCGCTACATTGTTGAGCACACATCAAAGCAGTCACAGGATTGGCTTGAGGGAGCTGATGTTCGAGAAACCTCAATCCGAACGCGAGGCTATTTATGCCTGTTCCAAATCGTGGATGAGCCCCTCCGAAGCTCTCTGGACTGATTTCCAGTTTTGCATGCCTGGGAAGAGGGTTGCGCAGTGTTAATCGCTCTAGCAAGAAACCGCTTCCGGCGAGCTCTCGCATGAGTACATACGCTGCTGCCATGTCTCGCGCTACCAGAAAGCGCTTAAGCTCATCCTTCAATTCGGGCTCTCCGAAACTCAGTACACCGAGCTCCCCATCTCGGTGAAAGGAGATCAACGTGAAGGCATAAGTCAGTGGTAAAAAGCGCAGGGCCAGAGTCATCGCATCGCCTAAGGTCGCGCTGCTGATAAGACCAAATCCCCACAGACCATAGGTGGAAAAGCTGTAACGCAAACCGGCCTGGAATCCCAGCGTCTCCGGTAACAACGAAGACTGACACAAGTTGGATATCACGCGAAGCTCAGCCGAAGCGGATACCTGCACGTTAGGGTCCCTTAGCTGATTGAATGAGAGGCCTGTTCCTCTTAACAATGTGGCTGCACTCATACCTAGGTTATGTCCGATCTCGACGAGAAGTCGCACACTACCGACGTCGCGGGTGAAGTCCCAGAAGCTCATCAGGCAGGCTCTTTTTTAGATAGAGTAATGGCCTAAATACTAAAGCAATTGCCACTACGTGTCATTCCTTTAAGTGGCGTTAATACTTGTCCTGTCATTGCGGTGTCAATGCCATCCTGACAGTCTCAGGTGCGAAATGATACTGGATGCTATTAATAACAAACCAGCCTGTCCTGATGAAACATGAAACAGAAGACTGCATTAGTGAAGTTGTGTTTTGGTATTGGTGGTGATGGCGAAAACTTCTGTGGTGATAAGTTTGTTAACTAATTGGATGGCTACCAGATTATTCGTTACTAGGTGGCTATCCTCATTGCGATATACCGACGAAGTCTGCTCGGCGCCAGGTTCGTCAAGCGAAAAAGCCACGCCGCGATGAAACCAACCGGACGATGAGGCTTGCTAAAATCTCCTTGGTCATTGGCTGCCGCCCAGATCGATTCGGCAACATTCTCGGGGGTTAATTGAACACCAAGACGCTCAATGCTGCGGGCATTCATACCCTTTATCATGTCGGTTTGCACGAAGGGCGGCATGATGTCGATCACGCGAATCCCATGACGTTGCCATTCAATGTTCAACGCTTCGGTTAATCCGCGCACGGCAAATTTTGTGCTTGAGTAAGTAGCCAATGACGCCTGGCCATAGATTGCTGCGGTCGAAGATAGATTGATAACACAAGCGCCTGGGGTGCCAATTAAATACGGCAAGGACAGATAGCAACCATTAAGCAGTCCCTTGATATTGATATCGATCACCGTGTGGTGGCGTTCAAGTGGACTGGACTCAAAAGGGCCTGAAATCAAAATGCCGGCATTGTTAAGCAACACATCCAGTCGCCCCGTGCGTCGATGGAATTCACTAAGGGTTTGACTCCATTCTTCCGGGCTAGCGACGTCAAATTGCATCGAAAGCACATTCTGTGCACCTAACTCAGCTTTCAGTTCCGCAAGCGCCGCGTTATTAATATCACCCAGCCCGACAAACCAACCGCGCTCTACAAACAATCGCGCGGCTGCTCGGCCGATTCCGCTTGCAGCACCCGTAATGAGAATGCTCTGGCGCTTCTCGATAAGAGCCGCTGTCATGAATCAAGGTCCTTGTAACGAGGCACTGGCGTATGTGTTAGCAGTCTCAGCCTCCGCACGTTCACGTGTGAATGCCTCTAGCATGCGTAATGTCCGCCCCAGCATTCAGGCGAAGTTGCAGCCCATGGCTATGGAAAACCATTTTTGGCGCAGCATTGGCCAGTCCCAGTTGGGCAAGTCGTTGCGCCATCGGATGCGTACTGTTTGAGAGCTTCAGACGAAGCGATCCTGGAAGACAGCTTCTGCCGCCACCGCGGGTGTTGATCAGCGTGCGCAGCAGCGATCCGTTGTGGTGGGAGTACAGAACCAAGTCCAACTGCGGGGCTGGTAGGCCTATACCTAGATCTCCAGATAGCTCCACCATAGTGTCCCCGGATTCGGGATCGCTTACCGTTCCTTTAAAGCGCTTCGCCTCCAACGAAAATCCGATGGGAGTAACGAATTTAGGGTATCCCCAGATCTCTTTTCCCGCTGCGCACGCTGCTTGAGTGGTGACGGGCAAATCGATCACATGGAATCCAATCTGTTGTTTGTCCAAGGACTTATAAAGCGAAAGCAGTGGACAGTGCGGCGTCTGTACGCCGTTGGGAACACAGGCTATGGCTACACCGACCTCGTTGTAGGCAGAGATCGCTGTTTTCCTGTATTCGTAGAAGCCGACAACCACCAATGCTTTCCCCTTGGCGAATTGAACGGCAGTTACACCCGCATCCTTGAGGAAGGCATTTGCGATTTCGAACTCGACCTCAAACATGGCCATGAAATTGGAGTTGTCGAAATAAAGTATGGGTAAGTCAACATGACCTTCCGAGCTTTCGAACGGCGTCAAGGGGTACTGAAAGAATGGATCCTGGAGCAAGGTAGTCATGACTCAAACTCCAACAATAGGGTTATGTGGATTGAGCGGCAGAATCTGCTCCTGCCAATCCTCAATGAGCGATAAGCGATTTATCTGGTTGGTGCCTTCGAAAATCCGTGTCAGACGTATGTCCCGGAAAATCTTTTCGATCTTTTGTTCATGAAGACCACCATGATCAGCCAAGAGATCCATCGCCATTTCGACGACATGCTGCGCCCGGTCAGTAGCGTGGAACTTGCAGAGGGATGCATGCAACTGACGAGGTTTCCAGGCGCTCTTTGCCTCCTGCCAAACCAAGCTGCGTATGGCACGGGTTTCCGCCACCATCGTTGCAAGGTGCAGTTGCACGTCTTGGTAGTGAATGAGTTCTTTACCGCCAAGCTTGTACGTGCGTGCGAAGTCAACGGCGATCTCTGTGGCTGCACGCGCTAAGCCAACACCCATGGAGGCAACAGGCATTCGGGAGGCGTTGAGGGTTGCTCTGTTGAGTGCCCATCCTTTGCGCAATCCACCGATGACCCGGCTGTGGGGAACGAAGACGTCATTAAATTCAAGCTCGGCGGCGCCGGAAGCTCGCATCCCCATCTTAAGTTCGATACGTGGAACGCTGTAACCTGGGCTATCAGCATCGACGTAGAAGCACGTCCACGAGTCCATTCCTTCGCCGTCGAGCGCCGCAAACACGGTTGTACTCTTTGCAAGATCTCCGCCGCTGATGAAGCACTTTCGGCCATTGAGGAGGAAGCCGCCTTGTGTCGGCGTCGCTATTACGCCGGGGCGATAGCTTTCTGCGCCATGACCTTCCTCTGCATCTGACCCTGCACCGGGTTCGGTGATCGCAAATGCCACCAGATGCGGGTCACCGCTCAGGCAGCTGCGGTATACCGGGGCCAGGTGCCGCGTGATAGTTCCCAGGCTGCCGGAAAGAAGCAATGGCATGCAGCCGAGGTGATGCGCTGACAGCAATAACATCAGGCCGCCGCAAGCGCGGCTGAACTCCTCAACGACTAGCGCGCACTGCCAAATCGGCGGTTGAGTGACGGCCCCCCACGGCATGGTTCCGAGCGGTGCCGGCATAAAGTAGCTCAACCATCCGGCTTTTCCCGCCTCAACCAGAAGTCGTTGGACTACGGGTAGGCATTCACCGACCGGCAGGTGTGCTGCTAAATCCACTTCGCTGGCCAGGGGAGCAATATGCTGATCGGCGAAGAGGCGCGCGGAGCGACGAATCTTGGCCAGCGCCTTTGGCAGCCGAGCTGTATCGGTTTCCCACAAATCCCCACGAACGTAGTGGGTGAACGGTCGAGCGAGGGCTGAAAACTCGCCATACTGCCAGTGTGGCGAGAGTTGATGATTGGATGGCAGATGCCCATCAAGGTGCATATTCAGGGACATGGTTACTTCTCCATCCATGCAGCAAGGAATAAAGGGATCTCTCTCGTGCCACCGCTTTGCAACTTAAGCATGTTCAGATCGCGGACAATCTTTTCTGCCCCACACTCGCGCATGTATCCAATGCCTCCGTGCACCTGTACGACATGGTTGGCTGCCTGGCAGAGGCTTTCATGCAGCCTCGCTCGCATGGACAACACCACGCCTAAATCCAGCTCATCGAGCGGGCGCGTCAACATGCTGAGCACTGCTTCTGCGTGCTGGAGCGTCATCTCCACCTCACCGAGCATGAACTGTACGGCTGGGTGGTGATCGATACGCTTGCTTCCTTGCTTGCGAATGGCGGCATACTCGACGGCGAGGGTTTGCCCTCGCTCCAAAGCCCCCACCGCAATTGCCATCAATCCAATGCATTCAGCCTTAAGTAGGCGCTCATATATGTTTCGGGATCCTGCTGCATCAAGACTGCGGGTTTGCGCATACGCGCCCCCCTGCACGAGGTAACTCGATAACTCGTCGAAACCATGTTGAGCCTCACATCGAGTGACAACCGCCTCAGCGCTGGTACTCAGGCGCCAGACGATTTGTCCGTCACACCACTCGGGCCAAATCAGAGATTGCCAACCCTCTGCCGCGACAATAGGGCTGACATGTCGCTGCCGACACAACCAGTCACTGAGTGTGTTTTGGTCTTCCGGCGGCATTACCGAACCCTTGATCCAACGCGCCAGGCTGTAGCGACCAAGGCCGTAGTGTCCGACGATAGATAGTGTGGAGGCGAGGAGATGCTCTTGGTTGAGCGTGAAACCGAGCTGTTTTGCTAAGCCATGGGCCAAGCCACTGCGATGCCAGGAGAAGGCAATGCCAGGGTTGGCGCGGCCCAGATGCCTGAGCCCCCCTATGTTGAAGAACATGGTTTCGGCGGTATCGGTGTGATCCCAGATCCCAAATCCATCCTCACTGGTGGACAGGGAAATAATGCCAAGTTCGACAGCTTCTTTTGTCAGCGTCTCAAGGCACTGGGTGGAGACGGGATGTTCGGGTCGCTCCGCTGAGACCCAAACACGTTCTTTTGCGAAACGACCTACTTCATCAAGCAGAGGCAAAATATCTTCGGTGTTCATGGCTATGACATCACCACCCGCGAATTATTGTTATGGGCTGAGCGCCAGTCCGATCCTTAGGCAATCTGGATCGAATACGGCCGCTTTCAAACGTCGAACCGCCTGGTAGATAGGGCGGCCTCGGATGGGATAGAGGATAGGAACAATGGGGGGCTTTAAGGAATTATCAGGGGGGACATTTGCTTTAGAATTTAGGCCAAATTCAAGGCCTGAAGAGCAAGTCTGGATGAACGTGTAGGAGTGGGCTTGCCATACGCAAACGATTCCGATGCGGCAAGCATTGGTGCTGTCCTCGTTGTCTGGCCCGTTGTCAGCGCTCGGCCCGGCTCGCAACGAGTCAGCTTCTGCCAGCGTTCGGATATAGAGCAATGGTCAACATGGAAGCACGCAGCATGATGTGACCGTAACCGGTGTCACTGAATGAATGCAGGCCTCATCGAGGGGCAGGTTTGCCGTAGACCAGCACAGCCCCCCGATGGCCTGTTGTCATTTCATATCTCTGGCCTGCACCCACAGTACGGCGTCTTGCGACAGGGGTTTGCCTTTATAGGTTTTTGTTGTGCCGATGTTGAGCGCCGCAATGCCCCACCAGCCGGCACGGGGCAGGCCGATGGTGACGATACCTTGGGCATCCGAATACGTGCTCATGGATTTGAAGGAGGCTTGGGGGGGCGTGACATAGTCCTTCTGGCCGAAGGCGTTGTATTTGATGTCGACGGAATGGTTGAGGTATTCGATTTCGACCTCAGCGAACGGAACGGGTTTGCCGTTGGCAAGCACTACGGCGCGGAACACGCCGCCTGTCCAGTTGGCATAGGGTTTGTTCAGGGGTTGGATTTCCACCGGCGCGCCTTGCGGTTCCGACCAGTTGCCGGGTACGCCACCCACATTGACGATCAGCTTGGTGAACTGCTGGATGTAGACGTCTTCCTCAGTTTCCAGGTAGGGCTCGGGTTCGAGTACGAAGACATGGTCACCTAGCGAGCGCACCAATTCCCGCGGGATCGACGCACGATAAGCGGTCGCCTGGTTATCCCGACTCTGCCACTGCACAGGCCGCAGATATTTGCGCAGGTCGATTTTTTCCCCGCCATGGGAGCTGACGTGGTTGAAGGCGAGGGGTTGCCCCATGACCATCGTCGGCCCGGCGGAGAACGGGTGGGTGAACACCATCGCGAATTCCAGGTTGTCCGCGCGCGGCAGCGCTGTTTCTTCCACATACAGCAGTTGGAAATGGGCCTGTGCGGCGCACGCCATGCAACCGAAGGTCACGGCGGCAAGGGCTTGAAGCAGTCGTCGTTTGATCGCCATGGTCATTTTCACTTTGTAATGTCGGAGGATTGGATCGTGGCGCCATGGTTCTCTCCGCCGAGGAACACGACGGAGTAGGCGCCAGCCGGGGCCCGGAACGTAAAGCTGTTGTCTTTGTCGACAGTGCCTTCGAGCAACACCTTGTTGCTGGTGTCCTGGACATGGATTTTTCGACCCGCGGCGGAACTGCCGTCGGTGTAACCCGCCTCACACTTCACCCAGTCATCGTTCTCGATATAGCAGTCGAAAACGGGGCCGTGGGCCGAGGCGGCCTGGCAGAACAGCAGTGCAGTTGCCAGCAGTATCGGGTGGACTAGATCTAGCGATTTCATCTGGTTTCAGTCTCCATGGTCGAAGTCGATCACTGGGGCGTTGCTGCTTGAACGCCAGCCTCAGGGGAACCGGCCGGCGCGAAGGCCGCCAGCAAGGCGTCCAGGTTGAAACTCAGCAGCGCCTCGTAGTTAGCGTTGTTGGCGAGCAGGCCAGGGTTGCCGATATCCAGGATCAGCAGGCGTGCGCCCCCTTCCTCTATGGCCTGTGCAGTCTTGGCGTCAGGCGCCCACTTATGGACCACCACGCGGATATCACGCTCGCGCAGGTAGCGGGTCAGGGCGGCGCGGTCGGCGTCAGTCCAGTCGATGTCCTGACGCACAAACCAACCGTCCACATACACGCCGAACTCGCCGAACAGGTAGATCGGCTCGCTGGCCAGCGACAGCACGCGCAGGTCCGGCACCTTCAGCAGCCGATCACCGTAGTCGGCCTTCAGTTGGCGCAGTCGGCCGTCGAGTGCGGCGAGGTTGCGCTCGATCCGGGGCGCGTCGGCCGGGGACAGGCGTGCCAGGTCGGCCGCGATCAGTGCCGACATACGCATGGCATTGACCGGGCCAAGCCAGGCGTAGGGCGACAGGCCGCCTTCGCCGTTGCGGGCGCCAGCCCAGGGAACATCGTTCGAGGGTTCGCGGGTCACGGCTACGCCGGGCTTGAAGCTGTCCCATGAGTGCGACGCATCGATCTCGACGATCCGCAGGTTGTGGCGCCGGGCCGTCGCATACAGCGGGTCTGCGCGCCACAGGCTGCTCACGGTGACCACGGCGGCGGCTTTCTGGAACACGGCCGGCTCCAGGCGTGACAGAGCGTTGGCCTGGCTTTCCATGGGCACTTCGGCGTCCAGCGGCACACGGACTACCTCTATGTGGGTGCCTTCGCCGAGTGCCGAGGTGAGCGCATACAGCGCCGGCAGGGCGACCAGAACTTGTTGCTGTCCTGCATCCGCAAACGCTGACGGCGTGCCGCCCAGCAGCAGTACCAGCAGGGCTAGCCAGGGGGACATGGATGGGGTGAACCGTGTCATACGCTGGCCCCTCTGAACTGCGGCGCGGTGCCGCGGATGAGGGTGGTTAACGCAAACACCAAGGCCGCGACGATCACGATGGCGCCGCCCGTGGGGACTGGAATATGGAACTGCATCGGTGCCAGGATGCCGACCACACAGGAAAAGGCCGCGATCACGACCGCCCACGCGACCAGGCCCGAGAGTGAGCGGCTGATGTTGCGGGCCGCGGCTGCCGGTATCAGCAACAAGGCCTCGACCAGAACGGCGCCGATGATTTTCAAGCAGGCGACCGTTACCAGGGTGACCAGCACCACGAACAGGTACTCGACGCTGCGCACCTTCACACCGCGCGCATGGGCCAGGCTCGGGTTGAGGCTGGAGAGCAACATGCCGTTGTACAGGGGTAGCCCGATCAGCGTGCAAATCACCGTCACGCCCAGCAGTACGTTCATGTCGGTGTGGTCGACGGCCAGGATCGAGCCGAACAGCACACCTTCCATCACGTGCGTGTTGATTTTCGCTGACACGAACAGCAGCAATGAAGCCCCGACCGCCAGCGAGATGGAGAGGAACACGCCGATCAGCGTGTCATTGGCCAGAGTGGTGCGGTGCTGGGTGTATTTGAGGGTCAGGGCGAACAGCAGACAGAAGCCGAACATCGAAAAGTACGGCGAGGTATAGGACTCGCCGAGCAGCACGCCAATGGCCACGCCGGTCATTGCAGCATTGCCCACGGACTGGCTGAAGAACGCCATCCGCTTGATCATCACCATTGAGCCCAGCACGCCCAGCAACGGCCCGATCAGCACTGAGCACATCAGCGCATTGATCACGAACTCGTATTCGAACGGTTGCGGTAACACATGGCTCGCGGCGAGCGCCTGGAGGTGGTCGCGAATGAAGTCGTACAAGGCATTCATCGAATGGCCTCCACTCGGCTGTCGAGCTGATCGGCGGGGCCGTGAAACAGCACCCGCTGGTTGATAACGGTCACTGACTGCGCGATACGCTTGACCTGTTCGAGGTCGTGGTTGATCCACAGGATGGTCACCCCACGGCTGTTCAGCTCGGCCACCAGCGCCTCCACCAGGCGCACACCGGCCTCGTCGATCCCTGCGGTCGGTTCATCGAGGATCAGCAGCGAAGGCATCGGGCTGATCGCCTGGGCCAGCAGCACGCGCTGACGCTGGCCGCCGGACAGGCTGCCAAAGGGTTTTTTACCCATCCCCGCCATGCCGGTACGCGCCAGGGCTTCGGCATTGGCCGCCTTGGCGGCGCGGCTTGCGCCCAGAAATGCGGGCCGGCGTTGACCCAGCAAGGCCATGAGATCGTTGACCGTCATCGGCACGTTGCGGTCGAAGTCCGGCAATTGCGGGACATACCCTATGGGCGTGGTGAATTCACCTTCGAAGCGGATCGTCCCCGAATGCGGCATCTGGCCCAGCAGCGCGCGCACCAG
The DNA here is from genome assembly GCF_049898265.1 of Pseudomonas sp. PSPC2-3. Lineage (NCBI taxonomy): Bacteria > Pseudomonadati > Pseudomonadota > Gammaproteobacteria > Pseudomonadales > Pseudomonadaceae > Pseudomonas > Pseudomonas sp. PSPC2-3. Next base: position 61,128 of record NZ_JAFCXJ010000005.1, read on the forward strand.
TGAGGTTTTGCCGCCGCCGTTGGGGCCGACCAGGCAGTGCAAGGCGCCGGCTTCTATGTGCACGTTCACCTGATCGAGTACCTGCGTACCTCCCAGCCGCAGGGAGACGTTGTCGAACACAATGGCGGGGCCGCGCATCGCGTGTTCCTCCTTTAGCGCATTCATTGCTGGGTGTACTCAACGGCTTGTGCCAGGGTTTTGAGGTTCTCGCGCATCGCCACCTCGAACTCGTCGGCGCTGTAGGTATCGCCGGTGATATGGGACAGGGCGAACACCTTCACGCCGGTGGCGGCTTCGATGGGTTTGGCCAGGTCGAGGGAGAAGTTTTTCTCGGCGAACAGCACTTTGACGTTGGCCTTCCTGATCGCCTCGATGGTGTTGGCCAGTTGGCGTGCCGTCGGGGCGACGCCGTGGCGCGGCTCGATCACAGCGCTTACGAACAGGCCGAACTCCTGCATCATGTAGTCGTAGCCCGCATGGGTCGTCGCACAGCGGAACGAAGACAGGTCCAGCGCGGCGAAGCGCGTCATGAAGCCTGCGCGTAGCTCGCGGATACGGCCGGCATACGCCAGGGCGTTTTTTCGATACGCAGCAGCGTTGTCCGGGTCCAGCTCTCCCAGCCGGCGAGCGATCTCGAACACCTGCTGGATCGCCGCCGTGGTGGACACGAAGGTGTGCGGGTTGACCACCTTGACCCCTTCCTGGTCGCCACCGATGGGAATCAGCGCCACCGTGGCATTCGCCTGGATAATCGGCAGTGTTTGCGTGCGGCCGGCGGCCTTGATGATCTGGAAGGCCCATTCATCGTGGCCGATGCCGTTGACCACCAGCACATCGATATTCATCGCGCGGGTGATGTCATCGGGCTGCGGCTGGTAGTTGTGCGGGTTGGCCTCTGCCGGGATCAGCGCAATGACCTCTGCCCGATCACCCACGATATTGGCCACGAAGCTGTAGTAGGGATGCAGGGTGATGCCGATCCTGAGTTTCTTTGCCGAGGCGAAGGCCGGGCCGGCGAGCGTGATGGCGAATATCAGCACCAACAGCGCGATACAACGGTGCCACAAGGCGCGTTGTTTCATAGAAACAGTCATTGCTGGGTTCCTTTTACGCGTTCGATTTCGCTGGCGCCGTCGTAAGGGATGACTTGGCGCCAACCCTCGCCGACCAGGGATTCGGGCTTGACGATGGCGGGGTAGGGCGCGTTCGGGTCTCGGTGGACCCAAATCGTCGCTTGGTTGGCCCACATCACCCCGGCATGGGCGTGACCGATGATCAGCAAATAGGCGCTCTGGCCCGGTGCATGGCCGCCAGAGCCGTAGTACACCGTTGCACCTTGCCCCAGGGTGGCCTGGGACACGGCGTTGACGGTCTGGTCCGCCGCAGTGGCATCGTCGTCGCCACCCTTATGAGCCAGGTGGGAGCCAGGCAGGATCAATTGCCAGTGCACCTCGCCATTGGCTTTCCAGAAGGCATCCCGGTAGAAGGGCGGCAGCAACAGCTCCTGCGCACGCTCTAGGGTGATCCAGCCGCCGGTATCGTTGTTGGTCCAGATGATTTCTTCACCGGCCGGTAACAACGCGCTGTGGATGGCCTGATCGACCGCGCCCAAGCCATCGAAGGAACGCACCTGCCAGCTCAACGGGGTCGGCGGGCCAACTCTTTCGGGGCGCAGCAGCACATAACCGGCCACGCCGGCGATGACGGTCAGAGTCGCCAGCATCAACGCCAGCGACTCCCATCCGCTGGAGCGTGGGCGCACCCGCGTGACGGCAATGGTCGGGCGCGCCATCAGAGAAACGCGATCCAGCGGCCCAGAAAGACCACGCCCGCCCACAACAGCAACGAGCTGAAGCCGGCGATACGCGCCTGACGGGGAGGCGGCAGCGTCGTGTCCCATTCGGCAATCCGGCGAAAGGCGCCCAGGTGGAAAATCGCCATGTTGATCCCGGCCAGCATCAACAGGCCCATCTTGAAAAGGAACGCGGTGTTCTGCACATAGGTCGTGCCATTGGCGCAGAACATCAGCAGGCCAGTGATGACACAGGTCACGAACGCGACCCAGGTGTACGGCAGCAAATCCTGGGTCAGCTTCAGCGCGCCGCGCCGGTGGGCGGCCACGCCCAGCAGACGCAGGTCGACCACCGCGATGCTGCCGTAGACGATGGCGATGCCGATCACATGTACCGACTCCAGCATCGGAAATGCCGAGCCTGACTCGCGAATGAACGTTGCGACTGGAGTGTCCTGGACGGCTTGCAGCAGAGGTTGAATATTCATGGCGAATACCTGAGAACTTGGGTTGAAAACGCTTAGATCGTGTAGGCGATCCAGCGGCCGCAGATGATCACGACGCACCACAAACCGATCGACAGCCACGCAAACGCCTTGACGGAACCCGACGCGACGTCACTGCCGGCAGAGCGCAGCAGCGGGCGGCGAAGCAACCAGGTCAAGCTGAACGCAGTCACCACCAGGACCATCTTCAGCCAGAACGTCGAGTTGACGAGCACCCGATCAGGCTCGGCGATGATCATCAGTAACCCGGTGCACAACAGCACGATCAGTGCATTGCGCATCCATGGGTAGTAACGGCATACGATGCCGCGCAAGGGCTCATCGCTGGCGAACACGCCCGCCAGTCGCAGATCGGAAATCAGCGCCGAACCAAACAGCACGGTGATGGCGATGATATGAATGCTCTGCACCGTGGGGATGACCCACAGGATGTCGCGGATGGCAGTGCTCAACGGTGACGCGTAGATCCAGGCAATGATGAGTGAAGAGGACATCGGCTTTTTCTCCCGCAGTGGGTTAGAAATCTTGAGGGGTTGCGATCGGATGCAATCGCGCCGCATCCTCCGGCAGCAAGTACCCTTGCTGGATCGAAACGGCTTTGGCGTCTTCGAATTTCTGTGCGTAGCGGCTGAAATCTCCATAGCGCTGGCCCAGCTCTTCTTTGGAGTACGGCACCTTGGTGTCGTAGATCAGCCCGCAGCCGCTCTCTTGATCGGTGAGGTAGCTGGCGCTGGGCACCTGGATCCACGGCGGGCGCACGCCGCCTTGCAGGTTGCCGGTGGCGGGCGTGCGGGCAGCGGCCTTGCCGTCGCGTACCACCCGGGGGGCGTTGGGCATCGGTTTACCGTCGCGTACCCACTGGTCCATGCCATCGAGCAACGCCGAGACCACCAGTTCAACCGGTTCGTCGTACAGCGTCCGGCAGCGCGGGTCGTCGCCCTTGCCGATGTCGGCAGCGAGCTTTTCGGTGTGATCCGTGCCCAGGTCGGCCAGGCGCAGATGGGGCATGCCGGTGACTTCGTAGTAGCGCAGCTGCGGGGCGTCGGTGTCCGCGGGCAGCGGGATGCCTTCGATCACGTCGTGCATCAGTTCGGACTGGCTGTAGACGGTCACGAACGGCACGCCTGCGGGCATCTGGCGTGGCACCCGGATCACCTCGCCGCCCACTTCTCCATAGGCCATGCGGCCGGTCATATAGGCGTCGATCAGCGGCGTTTCGTCGGGCATGCGCCATTGCTGGTGACGGCCCTGGTCGAGATAGTCCATCCACACTTGCGCGGTGACGGCCCAGCTATTCACATAGACGCGCTGCACATCCAGGCCCGCCAACGGGCCCTGTGCCCCGTTGGTTTTAAGCAGCAACGCCAGTTGCGCGCCGATCCCTTGTGACTGGGGCGCAAACGGGTCGGGTGCTTCGCCCCGCGTAAAGTGCGCCGGGTCGTAATAGGTGCCCAGCGGTGCGTAGCGGGCGAAGTCGAAGCGGCGCATGAACTCGAAGTTCACGATCTGTCCGTATTGGGCGATCTGTTCGGCCTCAGCCGCCGGGGTGTCGGAGATGAACTTGGGATCTACCGCCGGCTTGTTCACATTCAATGTGTACCCGACGTATGCGTAGCCGCGCCGCAGCAGATAGTCGCGGGTCAGGATCCAGCCTGCGCCACGCTCGCCGAACCAACTGAATGGCTCGATCACCACCGTGCCATTGAAGTGTGCCGGGTCCGCCGGTTTACGCACCAGAATGCGCGTGGTGTAAGGCGCTTCCAACAGGGTTTTGCCGGCGGCGGTAATGGCCGGGGCGACGCCTTGCAGGTAGTACTCTTGCTCGATGTAGCCGTACCGGTCGAGGTCGCTGTATTCGGTGCCCTGGCGTTTTGCCGACGACAGCGGCGGTTTGTCCGAGGGCGGTACCGCGATGGCCGTGGGCATGCGCGGCACCTCGGCGAAGGTGTTCGACGCGATGCACAGCGACAGCACGACGCTGAGGCTGATGGGGATCAGGCGTTCCATTCGTAAAGCTCCAGCAGGGGGGATGGGCAGATTCACTCAAGGCTCAGAGATGCCTTGCCCTCGCTGTCGATCACGATCTGGTTGTTCTCGCACACGTACTCTTGGATGGCGTAGTTGGAGCGCTTGTACTCAAACGTAAAGCGATAGGGGGTGTTGAGTACCTGCGGGTCTTCGATCAGGACCTGGTTTTCCAGGTGATCCGGCCCGCGCAGCCGGATGCGTTCGGTGATCTTCATCGCCGGTCCGTGGGGCACGTCGTAGAAGCGCACGTCCGTTCGCACGCGTTGGGTCTCGACCACCAGCGTGTCGCCCTCCCAGTGGCCGCGCGAATGGCCTTGGTACTTCGGGTCGAGTTCGTCTGTGGGCGGCATGGCCTGGTTCAAGAGAATTCGCCGCACTTGCTGGAGATACTCGCCGAGGATGATCACTTGCTTGTCATCGCGAATGATCTGGATCGGGAAGAGCGCCGCCATCATTGTCGGCATGCCCTCGGGCAGGCACCTGGAACTGGTGGTGGCGATCGGCGTGCCGGCGGCGTTGGCCACGGCTTCTTTCTTCTTGAGTTCGGCGTACTCGGCGGCGTAGGACGCCTTGAGGTCCATCGGCCCACCGGGGTGAACCGGATCGTCCGGGTTCTCGCCGAACCAGTCGTCCGGGGTTCTTTCCCAGGTGCCACTGATGTCCGGCCGGGTGGCCACGCTGTGCCTGTCGGTTTGGGTTTTCGATGCCGTGGCAGCGCTGCTCATTCCGGCGAAGGTCGCGAGGACCACGCCCAGGAGGAGCATGGCTGTGTGGGTGGTACGTGCTGGTTTCATTGAAATGTCTCCGCGTTGCTGGTTTGCCCAGTTCTGTTGTTGTCGCATTCGGGAGGGGCTGCGTTTAGCCGCCGCCCGAGAGCACCACGTCACCGATCTTGATCTCCACCAGCAGCCCGCCCGGCTCGCCGTTTTTCAACGGTTTGAAGGACACCTCGGCGGTCTCGCCAGCCTTGATCGAGTTGGCCGTCCAACCCGTTCGTTGCAGCGCGTTGACGCTGCCCGTCTCGATCTTGAAGCGTTGGGAGGGCGGACCGGGCACATCGACGTAAATCGTGATGTGAGGGTTGGTCCAGGCAAAGCGCTCGACGACACCTTTGATCGTGGTTGTCTGGGTCTGGTCGAACAGCGCGAATGAATGATGGGCACTGGCAACCGGTGGCAGTGCGCTGCAGGTGATGAGGGTCAGAAGACAAAGCCCCTGACGGAATAAGCGAAAGGGTAATAAAGCGGTCATGACGGGTGCCTCGTTTTTTATGGTTCTTATCGGCCCAGCATAGGGCGGACGCGCTCAGAAGCCGTATCCCAAAACGGCAACTATTGAGCAAAGGGAGGTTGTTGCACCAGTGAGGTGGTGCGTGACGAAGGAGGGGGGAGCAAATGCCTGTACGTGCTGATTTGGGTTACCGCTTCACGGCCCAAACGGGAACACTCGTGCCTCGCCTCACAACTATAAAAACAGGAGAGACGTCATGCGCATCCCCCCCTACGCGCCATTACTGTCGCTGGTTGCACTCTGTGCAGTCGGCTCACAGGCACATGCCTACACGCTTTACAACGAAGATGACGGTACAACCGTTTTGAACGCCGACCTGGGCGCTGCATTTGGCTGGTTTGGCAGTACCCATAACTACCTCGGTGATCCGCAAAAACAACCCGGCGGCATGCACTGGCAGGAGGGTTACGTCAAATACGGTCTCACTGGTTCCACGGATAAGATCGTCGCCGGCTCGGTGTATGGCGGCTTCAGCCTGCTTAGCAGCGGGTCATGGGGGGACGGAGACATGGGGGCGACCACGGCGGGCAATGAGCGACGAACCGCTGTGGAAGACGCGTTCCTGGGCTGGAGATCCGGCGACCTGCTACCCGCCCTGGGCAAGGATGGCGTGGATTTTTCTTTCGGGCGCCAGATTGTCACGGTGGACGGCTTTCTGATTACCGACGATGGATTCGACGCGGGTAACGCATTCAACCCCATTGAGGGCGTGCATGATGGCCGGTTTAACCGTGGTGGCGCCTTTTACCTTGGCCAACGCCTGGCGTTCGGCAATACAGCGGTGCTGAAGTTGGGCGGCAAGGAAGGGCTGCACGCTAGCTTGATATGGCTGAAATCCGACAACGCTGGGCAGTCCAAGACCGAACTGGCAGTGGGCACTATCGATTACACCACCCCCATTGGTTCGATCGGTTCGACCTACGTACACGGCCTGGATGTGGATGAGAAATATGCCTTTGCAGATCGGCTTGAGCGCAAGGGCATGAACGTCTACAGCATTCGTGGGCAGGGCAATGCTGGAATCGAGAACGCCGATTTTGCCTTCGAGGTGGCCCGCCAGGAAAAGCGTTCGGGCTCACAGCGAGCGATGTTTTTCGACGCGGGTTACACGTTCGTCGATGCACCATGGCAACCGACCGTCAGCTATCGTTATTCGCGCTACTCCGAAGGCTGGGACTTCCTGTTCCAGGGCGGTTATCGCAAACGCCTCCAGGGGGAAGTTGCGCTTAATTATGCGGGCGCCGTGACTTCGAACATGCAGATCAACGATGTACTCCTCTCGGTCAAGCCGACCGAGAAGTTGACCCTTAACGCGATGGCGTTCGACTACCACCAGCTTTCCCGTCGCCATGAGCTGGACTTCGCTGCGCAGGAGGTCGACCTGTTTCTGGATTGGGCGGTCACGGAAAACATCACGCTTTCGCCGCTGGTGGGCTTCTACAAGCCGGAGAAGTGGCTGGGCAACGGTGGCCGCCAGAGCGGCGACGCATCAACCAACACGTACATGCAGTTCATTGTGTGGGCGACGTTCTGAGTCGTCATTGACGTCTATCGCGGGGCCTTGCAGGCGTTGGCGTTTTGCGTCAACGCCTCATCCATTCAGAGCATGCGGCGCAACACGTCGTTGCGCGGGTCGCGGTCGTAGAAGCGATGCTTGAGGGCGCCTGCCACATGCAGCACCGTGCAGCCGATGCTTTAAGCGCCAGAACTTGGAAAGGGGTTTCCCAAGCTTGCTCGACGCCCTGACCTCCAAGTAAAGACCAGGGACATCGGTGGGGGTTTCCTGAAAACTGGCCAGGCATGCAGTGTTTGAATAAGCACCGTGATCGCGACGCAGAAGAACCCGGTTTCGGCTGTTCGCAGCAGTCAGTTGGTGGCCACTAAAAATCCCTCCAATTTTTTTACTTCTCAAGTACGACGAGGCTCGCCCTCGGCAATTTCGCGCATCAGACTCAGGTAACGACGCGCGCCCAGCCCCAGAGGTCGGTTCTTTACCCAGATGATGTCGACCCATAACCGCATCTGACTTGGCATGTTGTCAAACACCACCTCCGTCAATGCGCCCGAAGTGATTAGCGGTTGTACCAGCGGCTGTGGAAGATAAGCCCAGCCCAATCCTTGCTGCACCAGATCCAGCGTTGCCAGATAACTGTCGCTGAGCCAAATCCGCCGCGACAGCACAACACGTGGGTCAGAGTCTGTAGGTCCTCCAGTCGCAACGATGATCTGCCGAACGTCCACCAGTTGCTCTTCACCTAAAGGGCTTTTCTTGCCGGCGGCCGCCGGATGATCTGGAGAGGCAACTGCGACTAACAACTGGCTCCCCGCTTCAAGAAACGTCTCCCGCTCGTCAAGCCCGGGTCGTTCAAATCCAAGTGCCAATTGCACACGTCCTTCATGGAGCATGCGAATCGCCTCCGGATGGGACGCGGAGCGAATCTCGATTTCAAGCGTGGGAAACTCTTTGGCGATAATGGACAGCGGACGATTCCACACGCCTGTTTGCAGCTCTGGCGCCATCGCAAGGACCAAGCGCCCCTCCAACCCCTGATGAAGCTGGAGGGCATGGGCGTCCAGCAGGTTTAACTGGCTAGCGACCTGTCTTGCCTGGGGCTCAAGTGCTTTGGCGGCTGCGGTCGGAATGGCTTTGCGGGTCGATCGGTCAAAAAGCAAGAGATCCAACTCTGCTTCAAGCTGCGACACCGCCATGTTGATAGCGGAGGGAACCCGGCCTAACTTTCGGGCTGCGGCGGAAAAGGAGCCGCTGTCCACGACCGAAAGGAAAATTTTAAGTGACTCGCTGGTAAATGCCATCGTGGTTGTCAGATTTTCTGATAATGATCGTCTTTATTTATCAGATTCATTAGCCTAATTTCCACTCCTATTACAAATTAAGTACGTGGGGAACACCATGTTAAATACCGAGTTGATGGGGCATGTGGCACTTGTCAGTGGTGCTGGAAGTGAAGCTGGCATTGGTATGGCGATCGCTCGCAGGCTAGGTGCATCCGGGGCGAAGTTGATCGTCACTGCCAGCAGCAGCCGCATCGCGGATCGGGTTAAAGAGCTACGCCTTGAAGGGTTTGAAGTTGAAGGCCGGCCAGCTGACCTCACCGATGAAATCCAAGTGCGTGAATTCAGCCTGTGGGCAGAGTCAGTCTGGGGGCGGGTCGATATCCTGGTGAATAACGCCGGTATGGCCATGCAAGGAAGCCCTGAGATTTTTTCGGAATTGGCGAGTATGGAACTGCAGGAATGGAATCTTTCACTGGCAAGAAACTTAACCACGGCTTTTCTTTTAACTCGGGCCGTTTTGCCCGGTATGCGGGCGCGAAGTTACGGGCGCATTGTCAATATTAGTTCCACCACGGGCACTCGGGGGAGCAATCCGGGCGAGGCCGCTTATAGCGCAGCCAAGGCCGCGATGGTTGGCATGAACATGGGGCTTGCACTTGAAGTCGCCAAGCAGGGGATTACTGTAAACAGCGTGGCGCCCGGATGGATCACCACCGGCTCAACCACGCCCGTTGAAGCAGCGGCGGGGCGCTTTACCCCGATTGGACGGGCAGGCAACCCCCGTGAAGTGGCGGCGGCGGTTGCATTTCTGGCGTCGCCTGACGCCAGTTACATCACGGGTGAAGTCCTTGTGGTGGACGGCGGGAACTGTCTGGTCGAGAACAAGGCTCCTCACGCCTGACTTCAAGTTACGTCGGTTTATTCCCTGAATCTCAGATTATTCAGCGGGATAAATTAATGATCAAAATAAAGTTTCTGCGCTCACCGCAATATACCCAGGCATAGGTTAATCCGCGCTGCAAATACTGATGGCGAACACTCAAGTCATAAGAGGTTGGCACGTTGTTTTCAGTCATTCACGAACTGAGAGGGGAGTGAGTGTGGCGATGGATTATCTTTTTATCTCGACGGTGACGAATTTTAATTAATGTAATAATTAAAAGAGGGTTTTTATCATGTCGAAAAGTGGAATTAGTGAATCAGCGATTGCTGCTTTTACCGCCTCCGAACGTGCCCGTTTTATACAAAACAACCCAACGTCAATGGCGCTCGCCAAGCGTGCCAAGGCTCATCTGTTCAATGGTGTTCCCATGCACTGGATGAGCGATTGGTCAATGCCTTCACCGCTCTTCGTCCAGCGTGCCAAAGGCGCACGCTTCACCGATGTTGACGATCATGAATACATTGACTTCTGCCTGGGCGACACCGGCACGATGTTTGGCCATTCACCGGATCCTATTGCCCGCGCCATCGCCGAGCAGGCAAATAATGGCTTGACCACCATGCTGCCTGGCGAAGACGCGGTGGTCTGCGGCGAGTTGCTGGCTCAGCGATTCGAGCTGCCTTATTGGCAGGTGACCGCCAATGCGACGGACGCCAATCGTTATGTGTTGCGCTGGGCGCGCGCGATCACCAAACGTAATGTGTTGCTGGTGTTCGACGGCTGTTATCACGGCACCGTAGATGACGTGATGGTGCGCTACCGCGACGGCAAAACAGTGCACCGTGCCGGCCTTGTGGGCCAAGCCTACGACTTGACCCAATACAGTCGATCCATCCCCTTCAACGACGTCGACGCGCTTGAGGCGGCGTTAGCCCAGGGCGATGTGTGCGCGCTGATGTGCGAGCCGGCGATGACGAACATAGGCATGGTCCTGCCCGATCCGGGGTTCATGCAAAAGTGCCGAGAGTTGACCCTTAAATATGGCAGCCTGTTGGTCATTGATGAGACCCACACTATTTCCACCGACATCGGTGGATGCACTCGCCAGTGGGATTTGAAACCCGACTTTTTCGTGGTGGGTAAACCCATCGCAGGTGGCGTGCCATGCGCGGTGTTTGGCATTAGCGAGCAAGTCGCCTTGGCCATGCGCGACGCGCAGAAGGCCGTCAGCGAAGAGAGTGGCGGGCATGGCCACAGTGGGATGGGAACGACGCTGTCCGCCAACGCCCTGGCGATGCATTGCATGCGAGTCAGTCTTGAAGAGGTCATGACAGCGTCTGCGTACCAGCACATGCTGCCCCTGGCCTCAAGACTCGCCCAGGGATTTCGAGCGTTGTTCAAGCGCCACCAACTGAACTGGTCTGTCACAGAGTTAGGGGCTCGTTGTGAGTTTCAATTCTGTGCCACGTCGCCCAGAACAGGCGCGCAAGCCGAAGCGGCTTTTCATGACAGCCTTCAAATGGCTCTGCACCTTTATCTAATCAACCGCGGCATCCTGATCACGCCTTTTCACAACATGACCCTGTGCTGTCCGCAGACAAGTCAGGCGGATATCGACAGGCTGATCGATGAGTTGGATCGCGCGCTGACCACGCTGCTTGCCCTACCTGGCGCTCGCGTCACCCCTTCATGACTGGACGTCTGAAGCCCCACTTTTCTCACATACTGCCAAGTCGCTTGAATGAGCGCTGAGAGGTTTGACATGCAATTTGCTGATAAAAAAGAGGCTCAGGATTATCTGGCCGCCCACCCTGAAGTGCTGAGCATCGAGTTGTTTCTTATCGACGCCAATGGTGTTCCACGGGGCAAACTGTTGCATCGCGACGAACTGCTGGCGATCTACGAAAATGGTCGGCCGCTGCCAAGTTCGATTCTCGCCCTGACCGTGCAGGGTGAAGACGTAGACGAGACTGGCCTGGTCTGGGACGTCGCTGACGCTGATTGCTGGACTTACCCCCTGCCGGGAAGCCTGACCTTGCAACCCTGGCGTACCAACCCAACAGGCCAAGTGCAGGTGAGCATGCACCCGACCCAAGGTATTCCCGCCGCCCCGGCCGACCCGCGCCATGTCCTGGTGAACACCATCGAGCGGTTGAAAGCCGATGGATTCCATCCGGTCATGGCCGTTGAGTTGGAGTTTTACCTGCTGGACCAACAACGCGGCGTCAACGGTCGGCCGCAGCCAGCGTTGCAGACCAATGGCGTACGCCCTCATGCGCCACAGGTGTATGGCGTATACGAACTGGAACAGCTTCAATCTTTTCTTGATGACCTCTACGCAGCTTGCGCGCTGCAAGGGCTGCCGGTACGCACGGCGATCTCCGAGTACGCTCCGGGCCAGCTCGAGTTGACGCTGGAGCATCGTTTCGACGCACTCCAAGCCATTGATGAAGGTGTACGTTACAAACGCCTGGTCAAAGGCGTGGCCAACCAACATGGGCTGCAAGCGTGCTTCATGGCCAAGCCATTCAGCGATCAGGCCGGTAGCGGTATGCATTTGCACGTCAGCCTTGCCGACGAGCAGGGTCACAACCTGTATGCGAGCGAAGACCCACAGGGCACGCCGCTGTTGCGGCACTCCATCGGTGGGATGATGGAGACCTTGTTTGACTCGCTGGCGATATTTTGCCCGCATGCCAATTCATATCGACGCTTCCAGACCGGCAGTTACGCGCCGCTGGCCAAAAGTTGGGGCGTCAACAATCGTACTGTGTCGTTCCGCGTACCCGGCGGCCCCGCGATAAGTCGGCACATCGAACACCGTATTTGCGGTGCCGATGCCAACCCCTATCTCGCTGCCGCCGCAGTACTGGCGGGCATTCACCACGGCATCACTCATCAAAGCGATCCTGGCGCGGCGATTGTGGGCAATGGCTATGAACAGGCGACCGAATTTCTACCCACCGACTGGCTTACAGCGTTGCAGGCACTGCAACGTTCAACGTGGGCATGTGAGGTGCTGGGGGCTGAATTCCTGAAGGTGTTCCTGGCGATCAAGTGGCGCGAGTTCCGTACATTCAATGCTGAAGTCGGGGAGCAGGACTGGCGCTGGTACCTCACTCACGCATGAGTGATGGCGGCTGGCTGCCTTGAAATGCGAACTGGTCGATCTCAAAGGCTATCCGGGTCGCCAAAAAACATCTGAATCCGCGACCGCAACCAACGCTCACCCGGATCATTGTCCTGCGAGCCCCGCCACGCCATGTGCAACTCGAACGAGCGCACCGGCAGTGGTGGATCCTCGGTGCGCAAGCCGCCCGCCGCGGTCAGGGCCTCGGCGGCGTAGTCTGGCACGATGGCGACGATGTCGGTCCCGGCAAGCAGGGTGCCCAGGCCGTTGAATTGCGGCACGGCCAACACCACATGGCGTTTGCGGTCGAGCTTTTCGAGTTCTTCGTCGATAAACCCACTCAAGTCCCCGGCAAACGACACCAGCGCATGAGGGCGGGCGCAGAAGTCGTCCAGGCTGAGGGCGCCGGGCACGCTGTCGGCGCGTAGCAGTTTCGGTAGGCTGCGGCGCAGTACCTTGCGCTTGGCGTTGGCCGGTAGCTCGGCGGTGTAGCTGACGCCGATGGAGATTTCGCCGGAGGCGAGCAGGCCGGGCATCAGGATGTAATTGACACGGCGCACGACGAGCACGATGCCGGGGGCTTCGGCGCGCAGGCGTTTGAGCAGTTGGGGGAGCAGGGCGAACTCGACGTCGTCCGACAGGCCGATGCGGAACACGGCGGTGCTGGTGGCCGGGTCGAATTCGGCGGCGCGGCTGACGGCGGTGGAAATCGAGTCCAGGGCCGGGGACAGCAGGGCGAAAATTTCCACGGCGCGGGCCGACGGCTCCATGCTGCGCCCGGTACGCACAAACAGAGGGTCATCGAAGAGACCGCGCAGGCGCGACAGTGCCGCGCTGATGGCCGGCTGGCCGAGGAACAATTTCTCGGCGGCACGGGTCACACTGCGCTCATGCATCAAGGTTTCGAATACGATCAAGAGGTTAAGGTCGACACGACGCAGGTCGTTACGGTTCATCTTGTGTCCTGGATGAGTCTGTAAACTTGACGAGAGCGGCCATACATGATCCCTATGATCTCCATGCTCGGAGCATGACCGGCATGAATCTTACGGGGAAAGGCTGGTACTCTGCACCGGCTAATTGAGTTTTCCTACGATAGTTGAGGTCTATTCCTCAGTCGCGGAATCAATGACAGACATGTCGACTATTAACGGCGACCGGTGGTCTTACCCGGAAAGCCCAGATAGAGTTCAGGGCAATAGAGGTTACTTTGACGAGGTTTGCGATGTCCCGCACGATCCGTTTTCACAAGTTTGGTCCGGCTGAGGTGCTCAAGTGCGAAGAGCATGCAGCCGCGCAGCCTGCACCGGGCGAAGTGCAGGTACGAGTCGAGGCAATTGGCATCAGTTGGTATGACATTTTGTGGCGCCAGAACCTGGCGTCTTCCCATGCACGTTTGCCGTCCGGCCTTGGCCACGAGATGGCCGGGGTGGTCGTAGCCCTGGGCGACGGCGTGGATGACTTGGCCGTGGGCGATAAAGTCGCCAGTTTTCCCGCCGAGAGCCCCAATGATTACCCGGTGTATGGCGAACAAATCGTCCTGCCCCGTTCGGCGTTGACCCGTTATCCGGATGTCTTGAGCCCGATCGAAGCCAGCGTGCATTACACGCCGCTGTTGATTGCATATTTTGCATATGTGGACTTAGCGCGGGTCAAACCCGGCCAGTTTGCCTTGGTGACCGACGCCAGCCACTGCGCCGGCCCGTCCTTTGTGCAACTGGGCAAGGCCTTGGGTGTGCGTGTGATTGCCGCGACCAAGGACAGCGCGGAGCGCGAGTACCTGCTGTCCCTCGGGGCGGAAAAGGTCATCGTCACCGAAGAGCAGGACCTGCTCATGCAAATCAACAAGTTCACCGATAATCGCGGCGTTGACGTGGTGTTCGATGGCTTGGGCGGCCCGCAGATGTCGTTACTCGGTGATGTGTTGGCGCCGCGTGGCAGCCTGGTGCTGTATGGCCTGCAAGGTGGCAACCAGACGCCATTCCCGGCCTGTGCAGCGTTCCAGAAAAATATTCAGTTCTTTGTGCATTGCATCGGCAACTTCACCGGCAAACCGGAGCTGGGCATCGCCCAGGACCAAGTGGCATTGCAGCGCGCGTTGCGCGACATCAACCAGATGACCGCCGACCGTGTGCTGGTCCCGCTGAAAACCACTGTGTTTCCATTCAGCCAGTTCGTCGAAGCGCACCGCTACATGGACGAATGCCCGTGCCGTGAGCGCGTCGCATTGCAGGTTGAAGCTGTTTGAGCTGTAGGAGTATTCGCAAATGAATACTCCGGCGTCTGAACGGATGGGGCAAATGCGCCATTTGTCAGGGCTTAACCCTCGCGGCGTTTAAGCCGCCATCAGGGCGCCAGGCCCCGCAAAACACGAGCTTTCCCCCCGATGCCGCGCTGTATTCCAGCGCGGCATCTGTGTGTGCGCGTAATCAACGGCTTGCCCAATTGCCATCTGAACTGGTTTCTTGCGGCGTTCTGTATCTGTTAATCATTATGCCAGTGCCGATAATCGTGACTTCACTCTCATCTCAAGGATTGAGCAATGATTGAATGTCTGACGTTCCGGCCTGATACATATGAAATTAAATTATCGCGATGCTTGCCTGCGAGACAGGGTGCGGCTGTTGGGATAGGTAACTCCAATTTATTGAAGTTTGATTGGTTGAACTGGATCTTTTCTTTATGTCGGATGCATCCTTAGTTTCCTGCTTAAGCCGGTGTAGGGCATTGTCGGAACGGTCCTAGGGTAGCCAGGACGCCCTGGCGCAAGGGTCTCAAGGAGAGGCGGCGCGAAGGGCACACAATTGGCGTTCCCTGTCGAATTGTTACGGCGTGCTAAGGTTTATTTATCGTTACGCCACGCGGTGTGACGACATTCCTACGCATCTAATGGGTCGAGCAAATAACCTCGGCAGTTACTTGGAACTGATATTTCAACTCAGGTAGTAGAACTATGAGCGCAATTCACGAACAAGCCATGAACTATGTTTATCAGCAAGTTCTGCAACGTTTGGTCGGGCACTTCACGCGCGCCGAACGTACTGCACTTCAATTATTGATTCAGCGAATTGTCGTGGCTGCCGGCGGCATGGAACAAGTGGGCGATTACAAAGTGTTGGTTGCCCATGGGGGCGGCGAAGTCAGCAGCTATACCCTGGCACTGCTGCGTGCGGCGCAACTGACTATCGCGGGCCGCGCGCCCAGGACTTTCAACTTGCGTGTGGCGACGCTCCGACATGCCGGCATGACCCAGGCCACGCTGGATAGCCTGCAGCATGGCTACAGCACACTGTTTTTCCACGACGATCCGCGGGTCGAGCTGCTGATGGTGGAAAACCAGGTAGTGCAGCCGTTCAACCACCAGCGCCCGGCCTCAGGTGCGGGCCGGGAGGTCAGCCAGCGCAATATGCTGATGGTGGGGCACCTGACCTCCGGGGATATTCGCGCGACGTTGTGTAACGATACTTACCTGTCCCTGGGGGATTTCTACCAGCGTGTCACCACCTGGAACGGAGGGGTGCATGCGCTGGTCAGCGGTGATTCGCCGCGCAAGCAGAGCCAGTACCTGGCGTGGTTGAAAAAGGCGGCCCAAGCGGCCGGCGTCAGCACTGCGCCGGGCAAGCCGGCCTCGCTCACCGGGTTGTTCGCGCGCATGGAGGAGTGGAGCAACGGCTGTTATCAAGACCTCTATGGCGAGCAATACGTTGCCCATGAGAGCCCCGGCCGGGGTGGGCACCGCCATTTGGCCTACATTGGTATCGCCGACCTGCTTAACAACGTCGACGTTGCTTCAACCCCTCTGCTCAGCGACTTCCTGGGCTACGTCCCCGATCCGTTTGGTTTTCACTTCAGCCATCCGGCCTACCCCAACCCGCTGCTGATGGCTCACCTGCGCGGGGTGCAGGCCCAGTGCCTGCGCGAGCTGTCCTACGAGGACGGCGTGGCGGGTTTTCTGCGCCAGGCGATGGACTACCTGTGTCGCCGGCAAATTCCTGAACATTTGATCGCAGAGGCCTGCGGTGGGGAAGGGCGTGTGCAGTCGACGGCCTACGCCCAAGAGTTCTTTGGCCTGGAGGAGGCCCAGTTGACCTGTTTGTTGTTCTCGCCCTTCATCCATCATGGTGAGCGGCTGGAGGGTTACCTGCGTCAATGCCACCCCGGCATGCTGGTGGCACTCCCCGAGTTGCACAAGGTGCTCCAGGGCAAGCCGGCTGCCGACATGCTGCAGCAATGGGCGATCGACACCAGCGGCTTGCCGCTGCCTCTGCTCCAGCACCTTTACCGCAAGCGCCCGTTGGCGGTTGAACAGGGCGCCGATGCGCGCAAGCGCCGGGCCGCACGCCTGCAGACCAACGCCGAGGCGCGGGCGTTTCAGTTGTTCGGGCGCTAGGCGGGTGCGTCGGTGTGTGCGTCCAGGTAGACAGTCATGAACCTGCGAGGTGAGCGGCAGGCGGATTTCGCCTACCAGGCGGTGTACCGCTACATGATCAACCTGATCAACGAAGTCAGCCTGGACATGCCCGTCAAACTGCCTTCTTTGCGGCAGTTGGCGACGCGCCTGAATGTGTCGATCTCGACGATTCAATACGCATACTCCCTGCTGGAAAAGGAAGGGCGGGTGTATTCGGTGGCCAAATCGGGTTATTTCGCCTGGCCCGTGGCAGCCAATCCGCTGATGGCGGCGGGCGCCGATCTATTGGAGCGCCTGTATGCGGCGGCGCGGCGGCCCGGAATGGTGGTACTCAGCGGCGATGAACCGGCGCTGCTGGGAGCGCTGGACGGCGCATTGCTGATGCTCGAACGCCAACTGGTGCGCCGCCACCCACGCCAGCTGCAACCCTGGTCGCAGCCTTGCGGCGTCTGGGAGCTGCGCGCCGCGTTGGCGGCGCGTTACACCTCATCGCCGACCCGCTGCTGGCAGGCCGATGACGTCTACATCGGTGCCGATCTGCGCGGTGTATTGGAAATACTCATTGATGTACTGGGTCTCAAGGGCGCCGCGGTATTGGTCGAGTCTCCCTGCGACTGGTTAATACTGCGCCTGCTGCAGGCTGCCGGCGTGCGCGTCATTGAGTTGCCCTGGCAGGTCGACGGTCGCCTGGACCTGGCGCGGCTCGAACACCTGTTGCGCCATGAACCCGTCCACTTGGTGCTGCTGTCGTCGGTGGTGGGCATGCCGTCGGGCAACGTCATGCTCAACTATGAGCGCTTGCGGGTGGCTCAGTTGCTCGAAGAATATGGCTGCTGGCTGCTGGCTGCTGGAGAATGACACCTTTGGCGAGTTGGGTTTTGCGCAGAACCACACGGCGCTGCGCAACCAGGTCAACCCCGAACGGCTGATCGTATTTTCGTCGTTCGAAAAAGTACTCGGCCCGGAAGCACCGTTCGGCTATGTACTGTCACGCCACCTGAGCAGTGAGCTGCAGCGCCAGTTCCTGCTGCGTTCGTTTCGCCTGTCGTCGATCCGCCAACGCGCAATTGCCCACCTGTATCAAAGCGGGCGGCTGGACCAGCACCTGCAGACGTTGCGCCAGCGCCTGCGTGAACAGGCCGACGCCATGAGCCAGCGCCTGGATCAGCGCCTGGCAGGGCGGGTGACTTACCGCATGCCGCTGGCCGGGGCGAGTTTCTGGCTGCACGCGTCGGTGCCGGTGGACATGCGCCAGGTGTTCCAGCGCCTGCTGGCGCAACAGGTGGTGATTGCCCCGGGGGAATTGTTCAGCCTCAGTGGCTTGCATCATCAGCAACTACGGCTGAGCCATGCGTTCAACGGGCACCCGAACCTGGACGCGGCATTGGATGCGCTGGCGCAGGCCTTGTTGCAGGCGCAGAGCGCCTAGCGTGTGAAAAATCTCTTGCTGGCGTGGGATCTATAACATCGCGCGGCAGTCCAACTCTCAGTAAACTGTCATTTTTTCCGAATCCTTCTTTCCGAGGTTTATGCATGACAATCAGTCCTTTTGCGGGCAAACCGGCGCCAGCCCAGTTGCTGGTAGATATCCCGCGACTGGTTACGGCCTATTACACCGGTCAGCCTGATGCAGCGATCTCCACCCAGCGCGTCGCGTTCGGGACTTCCGGGCACCGGGGCAGCTCGTTCGAACTGAGCTTCAACGAATGGCATGTGCTCGCCATCAGCCAGGCCATCTGCCTGTACCGCGAAGCCCAAGGTATCGACGGGCCGTTGTTCGTCGGCCTCGACACCCATGCATTGTCGACGCCTGCGGGGGCCAGCGCGCTGGAAGTACTGGCGGCCAACGGTGTGCATGTGATGCTCGCCGAGGGCGATGAATACACGCCGACCCCGGCCATTTCCCACGCCATCATCTGCTATAACCGCGGTCGCACCAGCGGCCTGGCCGACGGCATTGTCATCACGCCGTCCCACAACCCGCCGCAAAGCGGCGGCTACAAGTACAACCCGCCCAACGGCGGTCCGGCCGATACCCACGTCACCAAATGGATCGAGGCCAAGGCCAACGAGCTGCTGGCCAATCGGCTGGCCGGGGTCAAACGCATCACCCACGCCCAGGCGCTTAAAGCCGACACCACCCATCGCCATGACTACCTCAACAGCTACGTGGCCGACCTGATCAATGTGATCGACATGGACGCCATTCGCAGCGCCGACCTGCGTTTGGGCGTCGATCCGCTGGGCGGCGCCGGGGTGCGCTACTGGTCGGCGATTGCCGAGCACTACCGCTTGAACCTGGACGTGGTCAACACCGAAGTCGATCCGACCTTCCGCTTCATGAGCGTCGACTGGGATGGCCAGATCCGCATGGACCCGTCGTCCAGCTACGCCATGCAGGGCTTGATCGGACTCAAGGAGCGTTTCGACGTGGCCTTCGCCTGCGACCCGGACCACGATCGCCACGGCATCGTCACCCCGTCCGGCGGCCTGTTGGCGCCGAACAATTACCTGGCCGTGTCCATCGACTACCTGTTCCAGAACCGTCCCGGCTGGCGCGCCGATGCGGCCGTGGGCAAGACCGTGGTCAGCAGCGGCTTGATCGATCGCGTCGCGGCGCGCATCGGACGGCGCCTGTACGAAGTGCCGGTCGGCTTCAAGTGGTTTGCCGACGGTCTGTTCGACGGTTCGCTGGGTTTTGGCGGTGAGGAAAGCGCCGGCGCTTCGTTCCTGCGCAAGGACGGCACCGTGTGGAGCACCGACAAGGACGGTTTGATCCCGGCGCTGCTCGCGGCAGAAATGACCTCGCGCAAAGGCCAGGACCCCAGCCAGATCTACCGTGGCCTGACCGACGCTCTGGGCGAACCGTTCGCGATTCGCGTCGACGCCAAGGCCACCCCGGCGCAGAAGGCGTTGCTGGGCAAACTGTCGCCGGAGCAGGTGACGTCCACCGAATTGGCCGGGGAGCGCATCCAGCAGATCCTCAGCCATGCGCCGGGCAACAACCAGGCGATCGGCGGTTTGAAAGTCATGACCGAAAACGGCTGGTTCGCCGCACGGCCATCGGGCACCGAGGACATCTACAAGATCTACGCCGAGAGCTTCATCGGTGAAGATCACCTCAAGCAACTGGTGCAAGAGGCGCAGGTACTGGTTGACGGTGCAATCAGCGCTGGCTGACACGCCTCAGTCAATATAGGCGCGGGTCAGCCTGCGCCTACATTTCGCCTCGAGATCAGGCCAGGTCGACCAGCACGATCTCGCTGTCTTCTATCGCGGTCACGCGCAACAGCTGTTCATCTTCCACCGCGACACCGTCTCGCGCGTGCGCGCGCAAGCCATTGATCTCAATCACCCCCGTCGCCGGCACCAGGTAGGCGCGACGCCCGCTGTCCAGGCGGTATTCGGCAGTTTCCCCGGCTTTCAGGTTGGCCGCCACCAGGCGCGCATCCGCACGAATGCGCAGGCTCTCGCTGTCACCGGCCTTGCCGCTGGCCAGGGTCACAAACCCTTCGCGGTCACCTTTCGGAAACGGCTTGGCGCCCCATGACGGCGGCAGGCCGGCTTCGTTGGGGATGATCCAGATCTGGAAAATCTTGGTGGGGGTGGCTTCCAGGTTGTATTCGCTGTGGGCAATCCCGGTGCCGGCGCTCATGACCTGCACGTCACCCGCCTCGGTGCGGCCCTTGTTGCCGAGGTTGTCGGCATGGCTGATGGCACCTTCGCGCACATAGGTGATGATTTCCATGTCGCGATGCGGGTGCTGGGGAAACCCGGTGCCGGGCGCGATGATGTCGTCGTTCCAGACCCGCAGGTTGCCCCAGTGCATGCGCTGGGGATCGTGGTACTCAGCGAATGAAAAGTGATGATGGGCGTCAAGCCAGCCATGATGGGCGCCGCCCAGGGCGGTGAAAGGTCGTAATTCGAGCATGATCGTCTCCAGTTGATGGGGTCATCATCCAACAGTGCATGATCGATAAAAAGCGTAAAAAATGCCTTATTCCTATCGATCAATTGGATTGGTTTCGGATGTTTTGACTTTCACTTCATCGCCTAACTGCATGACGGCAAAGCAATTGGCTGGAACTGCGCGGCGATTCCGGCGACCATGGCGCACTCGTCAACACCCAGCTCATCGCAGGAGTCCGCGTGCCGCAACAAAAGCCTGATCTGCCCCCTGAATTGCGCCCCCTGGCCGAAATGCCATGGTTGAAACGGCTCGCCGCCCGCTTGTTCGGGCATGGATTGACCCGCTTGCGCGCACAACACCGGTTTTCCTGGCTGCATGGGCAGGCCGACGGTTTTCGCAGTGGGCACGAGGCGGGTGTGGAGTACGGCTATCGCGAGGGCAAGGCCGACGGCATCGAAGAAGGCCGGCAGGTCCTGCTGATTCGCGACTTCCGCCCGGAAGAACACCGTGCGCCGGGGGTGGATGACAACCTGTTCGATGATTGGCGGCTGCCCCTCACGGCCGATCTGAAAAAACGCATCAAGGCCGATGTGGCACGCTTGCTGCCGGCTCACGCGCAGCCCAGCGCCGCCCAATGGAAGATGATCTTCAGCGACACGCCGTCCACCTCGGTGATCGCCGGTGCCGGTGCGGGCAAATCCACCTCGCTGGTGTTGCGTATCCTGCTGCTCACCCATTACCTGGGTTTCGAGCTGAGCTCGATGACCGTGGTGACGTTCACCCGTGAGTCGCGCAAGGACTTCATCAACAAGCTCATGGAAGTGCTCAGCTTATGGGGGCAACCTCTTGATATCAAAGAAGCCCAGGCCGTGGTGCGGACCTTTCACTCGCGCATCCTGCCGATGGTGCGCAGCCTGCCGGGCTTCGAGCGGCTGCAGGCGTTCGAGAACCTCAGTGCGGGCTTCGAGGACGCAGACAGCAACCCGTTCGACCTGCGCCTCAACGAGGCGCAACGCCAGCAGATGAACGCCTGCTACCACCGGCTGTACGGCCAGCACACGCGCTTTCGCGAACTGATTGCACCGCTGGCGCGCCATGGTTTGCAGCTCAAGGAGCTGGAGCGTGATCACCCGGACGTGCAGAAGCGCATGGCCGTGACAGAACTGGCCGCCAAGCGCGATGAAGAGCTGTGTGACGTGATTGAAGACCTGTGGTTTCGCGCGGGCGCCTGGCCGATCAAAGGGATCGAGCCGAGTCGCCAGACCGTGGAGATCAATGGCGCGCAATTCCATTGCCATGGCTATATTCCCGAGCTGGATGCCTGGGTCGTGCTGGGCTTCGATTCGCGGGAAAACGCCCAGCTCAGCCGCCCCAATGCCAAGCTGTCGGTGCGTGCGGAATGGGCGGTAAAGCGCACCCTGTTTCAAGCATTCTGCCGTAAACCTTTGATATGGATCGATAGTTACGAGTCGTCCAAGCGTCTTTTAAGCAGCCTGGCCGGTGACGCCAGTGCGGGGCCGGGGTTCGATTACAAGGTCAAAGGCGAGCTGGCGTCGGCGCCGTTGCTGGACTGTTTTGTCATGGCCGCAGGTTTCATCGAGAACCTCGGTCTGGACGTGCCCAGTGCCGTGGGCCAGATGAGTTTCGCCAAAGACGATCCGGACCGCGGCTTCTTCGAGGCCTTGAGCATTTTCTGGAAAGCCCTGGAAGACCATCTGCTCGACCAGTCGCCGCCGATCATGACCTACAACCGCATGTTCTCGCTGTTTGGCGAAAACACCCCGGAAAACCTCAAGTTGCTCAGCGACCCCCTGTTGCGGCCGCTGTCACACCTGATGATCGACGAGTTCCAGGACGTCTCGCCGCAGATCGTCTCCTGGCTGCGCGCCAGCCTGCGTGAAATCCGCAGCCGTGGGCCAGCCATGCATGTAGGACGCGGCGCCCAGCATTCGTCACTGCTGTGCGTAGGGGATGACTGGCAGTCGATCTATGGCTGGCGCGGCAGTTCGCCGAAGTACTTCATGCAGTTCAACCAGGAATTCCCGGCACCGAGTACCACCCGCGTCATGCTCGGCGAGAACTATCGCAGCCATCAGCACATCATCGATGCCGCCGAACACATTGTGCGCGCCGCGCCGGCGATCCCCGGCAAGAAGGCCAAGGCCAGCGGCATACCCAAGGCGTTGGTGCCCGTTACGGTATTGGAACGCGACGATGCGGCCTTGGGCCGGCGCCTGCAGGAGCACTATCAGAAGGGCGATTCGGTGTTAATGCTGTATCGAAAAAGTAGCGATAAGTTATTGATTAATGAGCATATTCAATCTGTAGTTAATGTGGATTCTAGCTTGCCGCCCGCGGCGCGCAGGCTCAAGCAATTGACCTATCACAGCGCCAAAGGCCTGCAGGCGGATGCGGTGTTCCTGCTTGGGGATTGCCAGCATGTCACCCGTTCGCCGTACAAGAACCAGGTGTACCGCATGGCGGGCCTGGGCAAGGCCGGCGACGCCGAACCCTACGACAACGCGCAAAAAGACGAAGTGCTGCGCCTGGCGTATGTCGGCATTACCCGCGCGGTCAGCCATTGCTACTGGTATGTGGAAAAACCCGAAGGCCAGGCCGTGAATGTGCCGAAGGCCTCGGAGCGGGTCGACGCCAGGAAAGCGTTCTTTGACGATCAGCGCTAAGCACTGCCTGGCACAGGCCCTATGTAGGGGCTTGCCCGCAATAGCGGTGCATCAGTCGATAGACCGCTCGACTGGCGCACCGCTGGTCGTGTTCAAGCCCTTAACAAATGTGGCGGCACAAAACACTCCAGCTCCGCTTCCACCGCTTCGATGATGCGCTCTACATCGGTAGCATTCATCACGGTGGCGCAGGGGATGCCAGCGATGGCGATCAGCGTCTCGCCGCTGGCGCGGTCGAACAGACGCGCGACCATACTGCCGGGAGCGTCCATGCTCCCTTCGAAGCCCATGGGATGGAAATGCCAGCGCATCAGCTGGCAGGCGTTGGGGAATGTCACTTTGTTCATGTTGCCCACCTTGTTCATTGAGCGCTTCCTTTAGCTCGCGGCAGGGGGCCATGACCGTCACTGGTCACAGCGAGTGAGAGTGTAAAAATAGCATTCGTTCATAAATGCAAGGGCAGTTTTTTCTCCCCGTTCGGCGGTTCTTTTCCTATAGCTTGACGTGTGTCATGTCTTGCTAAAGGCTGGGCAAAAGGCCATTAGTCAGAAGTTGCCGTCGGCCATTGATGGCAGCGCTGAAATTCGGCAACCTCCACCTTTTACCCGTCGTAGAGCCATGCATGCCCCACACCGCCGCGGACGATGATTGCCAGCACACCCACGCCACGCGCGAGCTAGTGACGCGCCACCACCTGTGCTGGCGTCATCGCGACCTGGATGGCGTGATGTCTTACTACCATCCGCACATCCAGTACCACGACTTCTTCCAGAACCGCGTCGTCGGCTACGCCGAACTGCGCGAGTACCTGCAAGCCAGCATTCCGCGCGGGCCCGACGAGGCCATCGAGCACATGGACCGCATTCGCGCCGATGGCGACACCGCGTTCATCCAGTACCGCATCACCCTGCGCGGCGGGCAGGGCCTGGTGTCGTTCCGTACCAGTGAGGCCATCACCGTGCGCGACGGGCTGATCTGGCGGGTCAACGAATATGCGTCACTGGTGCATGAGCACAGCCCCCAAACCACGCGCCCGAGCGTCAGCCGCCTGGGCCTGTCGCCCCAGCAACTAGGGCATATGGCCAACGACCTGCAGCACTACTTCCAGCAGCAACAACCCTACCTGGACCCGGAGTTGGACCTGCAACGGGTTGCCAAGGAGTGCGGTTACAGTCGCAATCAGATTTCCTACTTGCTCAATCAAGTCCTCGGGCAAACCTTC
This sequence comes from Pseudomonas sp. PSPC2-3, assembly GCF_049898265.1. Classification (NCBI taxonomy): domain Bacteria; kingdom Pseudomonadati; phylum Pseudomonadota; class Gammaproteobacteria; order Pseudomonadales; family Pseudomonadaceae; genus Pseudomonas; species Pseudomonas sp. PSPC2-3. Next base: position 85,780 of record NZ_JAFCXJ010000005.1, read on the forward strand.
TATCGCTATGTCAATCAGGCTCGGCTCGTGCATTTGCTGGCTGCGCTGGATAAAGCCAGGCCGCCCATACGCGTGGACGACTTGGCCTATGCGGCGGGGTTCAATTCGTTATCGGCGTTTTATAGCGCTTTTCGCCAGCACACCGGCCTGACGCCGAAGGCTTACATTAAAGGGCGCTTTGAGGGCGAGTCGGCTAGATCAACTGGCAATAAAAAAGATGTGGGTTAAACCTGTCATGTTCGACAGGTTTTTCATTCGCGGATTCGTAGTGTAATGCCCAGGCATCTTTTCTTTCAGTTGGAGTGTCGCTATGTCTAAGCACAATAAATCCGCGCACCCGAACGGTCCAGAGAGTGAAGGCCGCATGGACGGAATCATTAACATCGACGGAACGGGTCACACCTTTCAAGCGGACCGTGTGTATATGGATGAGCAAGACGGTGCGCTGAGATTTTTCGGTGCCCGAACCGTTGACGAGAACCCGGATAAATTCGAAGCGGTTCAAGTGCAACTCACACCGCCCACCATTTCGACGGGTACATACCACGTGGGCGGGGAGAGTGTTAAAGATGTTATTTACGTCGACCATCAAACCGGTAACAGCTATACAGCTGACAAAGGCGAGGTGTCGCTCACCAGGAGCATCCCCCTTAAACAGTTATTCGGGGTAGTGAGTTGTGAGTTCAGTGTTGGCGGTCGAACGACTATCGTAAACGTCCAGTACTCCTTCAAGGGGTAGAATAAATAGTCGGCCCCGCAGCCTCTGCCCGCGTCGGTTAGCGCCAATCATTCGGCGTTGACGGGGCAGCAGGTCGCGCCAACATTTCCCTGCGTGCACGCACGCAAGACAGCCCCTGACATCCCACTCTAGGATCCAGCCTATCGAAACGAGGTAGGGGAACCTGGCATGTCGGCATGGCGCACTATCAGTTTATGGATGGACCAGTTGGACGACCCGCTGCTGGCGCGGCCGTCTCTGGAGCACGACCTGGACGTCAACGTGGCCATCATCGGCGCCGGTTACACCGGTCTGTGGACCGCGTATTACCTCAAGCGCCAGGCGCCCGAGCTGAACATTGCCATCATCGAGGCGCAAACCGCCGGTTTCGGCGCGTCCGGGCGCAATGGCGGCTGGTTGATGGGCAACCTGTTGGGGGAAGACCGTTTACTCGCCGGCCTCACGCCCGAGCAGCGGCGTGCTTCGTTTGACCTGCTGCACGGCATTCCCGACGAAGTGGCGCAGGTGCTGGCCCGCGAAGGCATCGACTGCGACTACCGCAAGGGCGGCGCCCTGTACTGCGCCGCGCGTTACCCCGAGCAGGAAAGCAGCCTGCGCCTTTATCTGGACAAGCTCTACGCCCAAGGCCTCACCGAGGCCGACTACCGCTGGCTGAACCCGCAACAACTGGCTGAGCAACTGCGAATCGCCAAGCCCTTTGGCGCGGTTTATGCGCCCCATGTGGCGACGATCAACCCAGCCAAGTTGGTCCGCGGCCTGGCGCGGGTGGTGGAACGCATGGGCGTCAAGATCTACGAAAACTCGCCCGTTACCCATTGGCAGTCCGGCCGCCTGCGCACTGCAAAAGCCGGCGTGCGTGCCGCCTGGGTGGTGCCGGCCGTGGAGGGCTACGCGACCACCTTGGCGCCGTTGGGTCGCTACCAACTGCCGGTGCAAAGCCTGATCGTCGCCACCGAGCCATTACCCGCCAGCACCTGGGACGAAATCGGCCTGAGGCATGGCCAGGCCTTCGGCGAAAGCAGCCGCCAGGTCACCTATGGCCAGCGCTCGGCCGACAACCGTCTGGTGTTCGGTGCCCGTGGCGGTTATCAGTTTGCTGGCAAATTGCGCCACGACTTCGATTTGACCGACAGCGAAGTGGCGCTGCGTCGCTACCTGTTCGGCGAGCTGTTCCCACAGTTGAAAAACGTGCGGATTACCCACTCCTGGGGCGGCAACCTCGGCATGTCGCGCCAGTTCCGACCACACATGCTCTGCCATCACGCCACCGGCATCGCGCTGTCCGGCGGCTACGGCGGGGAGGGCGTCGGTGCCACCAACCTGGGCGGCCGCACCCTGGCCGACCTGATCCTGGGCCAGGAGACGCCGTTGACCCATCAACCCTGGGTGATCCGCGAGCGTGGCCTGGAGGCGCTCAAGGCCTGGGAGCCGGAGCCGTGCCGCTGGCTGGGCTACAACGCGATCATTCGCAGTTTTGTCCATGAGGACCAGGTATTGGCCAACCCCAATACCGCGCCCTGGCGCCGCAAGTTGGCGATCGGCGTGGCCGGGTTCATGGAAAGTTTCATGCACTGAGCCGTTCCACTCACACAGGTAGCCCCATGAGCATCACTCAATTCAAAGACGCGCTGAATGCCCACCTGCCGGATTCGTCACCGGTCGCCGTGCCCCTGGGCGAGCCGATCGCCGTGGCGTCGACCTTGAGCGTCGAGCGCAGCGACGGCGTCGAAACCGGTATCTGGGCCTGTACCCCCGGCCGCTGGCGCCGGCAGATCAAAGCCCAGGAGTTTTGCCACTTTATCCAGGGCCGCTGCACTTTCACCCCTGACGACGGTGAAATCGTCCACCTACAAGCTGGCGATGCACTGATGTTGCCGGCCAACAGCAGCGGAACCTGGGATATCCAGGAAACCGTGCGCAAGACCTATGTATTGATCCTGTAACGCTTTGATCCTTGATCGCCTGCCATAAAAACAGCCCTAAAACCGCCAGGAAATCGAACCATGAAAGCCATTGCCCTGTTGCCCTTGATGTTGGTGGCCGCTATCAGTCAGGCCGCCGAGACGGTGAAGATCTACAACTGGTCGAGCTACATTGCGCCGGACACCACGAAGAACTTCCAGAAACAAACCGGCATCGGTTTCAGCTATGACGTGTACGACAGCAACGAAACCCTCGATGGCAAGTTGATGACCGGTAACTCCGGCTATGACGTGGTGTTCCCCTCCAACCACTTCATGGCGCGGCAGATCCAGGGCGGCGCCCTGAAGAAGCTCGACAAGAGCCAATTGCCCAACTGGAAGAACCTCAACCCGGTGCTGCTCAAGGCCCTGGAAAACAACGACCCGGGCAACGCCCACGGCTTCCCGTACCTGTGGGGCAGCACCGGCATCGGCTACAACGTCGACAAGGTCAAGGCAGTGCTGGGCGATAACGCGCCTGTGAATTCCTGGGACCTGATCTTCAAGCCCGAATACATGCAAAAGCTCAGCAAATGCGGGGTGGCCATCCTCGACAATGGCCCGGAATTGTTGCCGATCGCTCTGAATTACCTGGGGCTGCCACCCCACAGCAAGAAGCCTGAGGACTACAAGAAAGCCGAGGCGCTGCTGATGAAAGTTCGCCCCTACGTGGCGTACTTCCACTCCTCGAAATACACCGGCGACCTGGCCAATGGCGACATCTGCGTGGCCGTCGGTTTCTCCGGCGACGTGCTGCAAGCCGAAAGCCGCGCCAAGGAAGCCAAGAATGGCGTGAACATCGGCTATCAGATCCCCAAGGAAGGCGCCGCGATCTGGTTCGACATGGTGGCCATGCCCGCCGACGCCCCGGATGAAAAGGCCGGGTATGCCTTCATGAACTACTTGCTGGAGCCCCAAGTGATGGCCGACATCACCAACTCCGTTCATTACGCCAACGGCAACAGTGCGGCGGACAGCCTGGTGGACCCGGCAATCAAGGCCGATACCAAGATCTACCCAAGCGCGGAAATGATGGGCAAGCTGTTCGCGCTGGAAGCGATGCCGCTGAATATCGACCGGGTTCGCACGCGGGTGTGGAACACCATTCGTACCGGGCGCTGAAGAACTGATGTGGGAGAGGGCTAGCCCCCTCCCACATTTGGATTTCAGGGGTTTTCCAGGTCATGCCCCAACGACTGGATAAACAACGAGAACAGCTCCGGCTGCGAAGAAATATCCAGCTTGGCGTACAGATGCCGGCGATGCACTTTGACCGTGTCCGGCGAGATATTCAGGCGCTCGGCCATGGCCTTGGAGGAGAACCCGCGCAGTACCAGGCGGGCGACTTCCAGTTCGCGGTCCGAGAGCACGCCGCAGCCGAAATGGCTCAGCGCATCGCGAATCTGGCTGGCCATCGCCTGCGCTGCCGGTACACGCTGGGTGCTTTGCTGCCAATGCTGCTGCATCAACGGCAGCACCCACGCCGCCAAGGTGGTCAGCAGCCCGGTTTCTTCAGCACTGAAGCGCCGCTGCATGCCCAGTGACAGCGACAACGTGCCCGCGCCAGGTAGTTGCAGGATGAATTGCACCTCGTCTTCCAGCACGTTGTCGTGGAAGTAATTGAGGAAGTATTCGCTCTGGCGGAAATGGTCCGGCGCCACTTCCTCCAGGCGGTACACGCCGCTGGCATACCCTTCGCGACAGGCCTGGAAAAACGGGTCGAGCACGTACAGGCCGTTGAGGTACACCAGCATCGACGCCGGTTTGCTGCTGGGCTGGGCGTCGTATTCCTCCAGGGCCTGGGGCAGGCCGTCGAGCGGGTAGAAAATCGCCAGGGCGTTATCGAACGGCAGGCATTGGTGCAACAACAGCACCAGCTGTTTCCAGAATCGCTCGCTGCCGATCTGTGACAGGGTGCGCCCCAGCCCCGCATGCATGCCGACTTCCCTGAACAGGCTCATGTCACAGGTTCCCCTCATCAAAAGATCGGCCAAGGGTTCGGCTTTTGCCGGGTGTCGTCAAGGGGAGTACGCCAATAGGGGAATTGGCTGACAACAGCTCTGGCTTTAACTTCGCGATCATTGAGTGGGAAACATATCCCACGACTTTCAGACTTTTCGTTTCTGCCTCACACAAAAAACAACGACAGAGGATAACGATATGAGTGCTTCCCCCGCGCCTGACGGCGTGCTCAAGCCCACCCTGAGCGTCTTCGATGTGGTGGCCATTACCGTTTCGGCGGTGACGCCCGCCAGTTCGGTGTTCGTGATCGCCCCGTTCGCCATTCAACAGGCCGGCAGCGGCGTGTTCCTGGCCTTTGTCATGGCCGCCTTGCTCGCGCTGATGTTCGCCTTTTGCTACGCCGAACTGGGCCGCGCCCACAACAGCGCTGGCGGTGAATATGTGTATGCCAAGCGGGTATTCGGCGGCATGGCGGGCTATGCGACGTTCCTGACGGTACTGGTGATGTTGCTGTTTATCCCACCGGTACTGGCCACGGGCGCGGCGACCTACTTGAATAACGCCCTGGGCACCCGGTTCGATGCCCAGACCGTTGCGCTGGTCATTGTGGTGTGCAGTTACGCCCTGGGCATCCTCAATATCAAGCTCAATGCCTGGATCACCGGCACTTGCCTGCTGCTGGAAGTGGCGGCCTTGCTGGTGATCGTGTTCCTCGGCTTCGGCCATCCGGTGCAGCCGGTCAGCGTGCTGTTTCAGCCGCAGATCGTCGAAAACGGCATGTTGCACCTGGCGCCCTGGGCCCTGGTGATCGGCGCGGTCGGCATCGGCCTGTTCTCCTTCAATGGCTACGGGCCGGCGGTGCTGCTGGCCGAAGACATGAAATGCGGCGGCAAGGGCGTACACAAAGCGGTGTTGTGGTCCCTGGGGCTGGTGGTGGTGATCGAACTGGTGCCGATCACGGCGCTGCTGATCGGCGCGCCGTCGCTGAGTGCGATGATCAGCAGCCCCGACCCCATCGGCTACCTGCTGACCAGCCATGGCAACGAAACCTTGTCACGCCTGGTCAGTGCCGGGATCTTCCTCTCGGTGTTCAACGCCATCGTCGCCATTGTGATCCAGATCGGCCGCGTGGTATTCAGCAGCGGCCGCGACGCCCTGTGGACGCCGACCATCAACAAACTGTTCACGCGCATTCACCCGCGCTGGGATTCGCCCTGGCTGGCGACGCTGTTCCTGGCGATCCCTTCGGCGCTGCTGAGTTTCAGCTCCAACCTGGCGGACCTCACCTCGTTCAGTGTGCTGCTGATCATGCTGGTGTACCTGATCGTGGCCTTGAGTGCGCTGATGAGCCGGGTGCTGCTGCATGAGCGCGCACATCCGTATCGCATGCCCTTGTGGCCGCTGCCGGCATTGCTGGCGGTGCTGGGCGCCGGGTATCTGTTGATGACCTTGATCGCGGAGGCTTCGGTGCGCGACATCATGGTCATCATCGGCTTGCTGGCGCTGTCGGTGATTCTGTATTGCATCAGTGGCCGGTTGAGTCCGGCGTATCAGAAACTGTAAGGAGTGGTTATGCGCGCACGTCAATTGGGCATCACGTTGGGGCTGGGCACGCCCGGCGCGTTGAATGCCATCACCGATGTTCCCGGCGTCCGGGTCGGCCACAGCACGCTCAAGACCCGCGTCGACGGTAAACAGGTGTGTACCGGCGTCACAGTGGTCCAGCCGCGTGCCGGCGAGGCGCGGCAGCAGCCGTGCTTTGCCGGGTATCACGTGCTCAACGGCAATGGCGACGCCACGGGCCTGGAGTGGATCAGCGAAGCAGGGCTGTTGACCACGCCATTGGCGATCACCAACACCCACAGCCTCGGCATTGTGCGCGACACCCTGATTGCCCTGGAGCGCGAGCGTCTGGCGGACCCGGCCGTGTACTGGTGCATGCCGGTGGTGATGGAAACCTACGACGGCCTGCTGAACGATATCTGGGGCCAGCACGTCAAGCCTGCGCATGTGCGCGAGGCGCTGGACCACGCCGAAAGTGGTCCGGTACAGGAAGGTGCAGTGGGCGGCGGCACCGGGATGATCTGCCATGAATTCAAGGGCGGCATCGGCACCGCGTCGCGCCGGTTGCCGGCGGAGCAGGGCGGCTGGACGGTCGGCGTGCTGGTGCAGGCCAACCATGGCAAGCGCCAGGAACTGCGGGTTGACGGCTACCCGGTGGGCCGGCAGTTGATGACGATCCCATCGCCGTTCGCCGAGCGGGGCACGCCGGGCATGGGCTCGATTGTGGTGATCCTGGCCACCGACGCGCCGTTGCTGCCCCATCAATGCCGGCGCCTGGCGCAACGCGCGTCCATCGGCATTGCGCGCACCGGCGGCGGCACCGAGGACTCCAGCGGCGACCTGTTCCTGGCCTTCGCCACCGGCAATCAGGCGCTGCCCCCGGCGGACTATGGGCGCAAGGACCTGGCGTTCAGCAGCGCGGTGCAGATGGTCAATAACGATCATATGTCCCCGCTGTTCCTCGCCGCGGCGGAGGCGGTGGAGGAGGCGATCGTCAACGCCATGCTGGCCGGTGAGAGCATGACCACCGACGACGGGGTGCGGGTGCCGGGTCTGGACGGCGAAACCCTGTTGCAGGCATTGCGCGAGACGGGCTGGAACAGCTGCCGATAATCCGGTGTATTTATAAAGATGCTGGCTCTTTAATGCGGCGAATGACACCGTGACAATATATTGGATCCATCTAAACAAGTGCGCCGCTCAAGTTGAGCGGCTTTACCGCTATTTAATATTTAAATAACAGCGCGGTGCTTTTTGTCGGACAAAAGCAACTAACCCCCTACAAACATTGCACGCGACTTGCTTAAGTTGCCGACTTGTCGGTTTTCACTGCGTAAATAGATGTAGACGAAAGATTTCAAGTTGTGTCAGTTTCGTGACGCCTTCAAAAGAGGCGAGTGATAGGACGATCTCGCCAGCGGGGTTCCTATCGACCCAAGACTGATGCACTTGCACACAAGGAAGTACGTTTATGTCAAAAGTAAAAGACCAGGCTATTGTGTCTGCCGCGCAAGCCAGCACTGCGTATACGCAAATCGATAGTTTCAGCCATCTGTACGACCGTGGCGGCAACCTCACGATCAATGGCAAACCCTCCTACTCCGTTGACCAGGCCGCCACCCAGCTGCTGCGCGACGGCGCCGCGTACCGGGACGTCGACGGCAACGGCAAGATCGACCTGACCTACACCTTCCTGACCTCGGCCTCCTCGAGCACGCTGAACAAGCATGGCATCTCGGGCTTCAGCCAGTTCAACAGCCAGCAGAAAGCCCAGGCCGCACTGGCCATGCAGTCCTGGTCGGATGTCGCCAACGTTGCCTTCACCGAGAAGGCCAGCGGCGGCGATGGGCATATGACCTTCGGCAACTACAGCGGCGGCCAGGACGGCGCGGCGGCCTTCGCCTACCTGCCCGGCACCGGCGCGGGCTACGACGGCACCTCGTGGTACCTGACCAACAGCAGCTACACACCCAACAAGACCCCGGACCTGAACAACTACGGCCGGCAGACCCTGACCCACGAGATCGGTCATACCCTGGGCCTGGCTCACCCCGGCGACTACAACGCCGGGAACGGCAACCCGACCTACAACGACGCGACCTATGGACAGGACACGCGCGGCTACAGCCTCATGAGTTACTGGAGCGAGAGCAACACCAACCAGAACTTCAGCAAGGGCGGGGTCGAGGCCTATGCCTCCGGGCCGTTGATCGACGATATCGCGGCGATCCAGAAGCTTTACGGCGCGAACTACGCCACCCGCGCCGGCGACACCACCTACGGCTTCAACTCCAACACCGGGCGTGATTTCCTCAGCGCCACCGCCAACGCCGACAAGCTGGTGTTTTCGGTCTGGGACGGCGGTGGCAACGACACCCTGGATTTCTCCGGTTTTACCCAGAGCCAGAAGATCAACCTCAATGAGACCTCGTTCTCCGACGTTGGCGGCCTGGTGGGCAACGTGTCCATCGCCAAGGGCGTCACCGTGGAAAACGCCTTCGGCGGCGCGGGCAACGATCTGATCATCGGCAACACTGCCGCCAACCTGATCAAGGGCGGGGCCGGCAACGACCTCATCTACGGCGCTGGCGGTGCCGACCAACTGTGGGGCGGCGCCGGCAACGACACCTTTGTGTTCGGTGCCAGTTCCGATTCCAAGCCAGGTGCGGCGGACAAGATCTTTGACTTCACCAGCGGCGCCGACAAGATCGACCTGAGCGGCATCACCAAAGGTGCGGGCCTGAGCTTCGTCAACGCGTTCACCGGGCATGCCGGCGACGCAGTATTGAGCTATGCCTCGGGCACCCACCTGGGTACCTTGGCTGTGGACTTCTCCGGGCACGGCGTGGCGGATTTCCTCGTCACCACCGTGGGCCAGGCAGCGGTCAGCGACATCGTGGCCTGATGCACCGGCGCGGCGTTGTGGCGCCGCGCTTCCAGGAGGGGCATACACATGCCGCGTTTTGTGCATTTGATCGCCTGTGTCCTACAGGTGTTGTTCGTGTCGGCAGGAGCCCACGCAATGGCTAGCAGTCTCGTTTTACCCACCACCGCGCAGTTGGCCGGACATTGGCAACTGCACCGACAGGATCAGGTCTGTGCCCTGGATTTGCTGGAGCAAGCCACCGCGGTGGGGGGCGATGTGGCCTGCGTCGAGCAATGGCTGGGAGACAAACCCCTGACATGGTCGCCGACGCCGGACGGGATCTGGTTGATGAATGCCGAAGGTTCCGGGATTACCCACTTGAATCGTCAGCGCGACGGTGAATACCAGGCGCGCACGCCATCTGGCGATATCGTGACATTGCAACGAATACCTTAGTTTTTAGTTATAACGCTATAACTCGAATTTAATAGTTGGCCGCCGCTTATTCAGGGGCTGGGGCAACTATTGCCGGTCATTGGGTTCAAGGAAGATCAAACACCATGGCGAAGCCCCCTGTTATTGCGCCTTTATTCAAGGCGCTGGGTGAATATAAAAGTATTTTGATCAGCGTTGGCTGTTTCACTGCATTAATTAACCTGCTGATGCTGGTGCCATCCATTTATATGCTGCAAGTGTATGACCGCGTGCTGTCCTCCCAGAATGAAACCACTCTGGTGATGTTGACGCTGATGGTCGTCGGTTTCTTCGCCTTTATCGGCAGCCTGGAAGTCATCCGCAGTTTTATCGTGATCCGCATCGGCAGCCAGTTGGAACGGCGCTTCAACTTGCGCGTGTATAAAGCTGCCTTCGAACGCAACCTGCAACGCGGCCAGGGGCATGCCGGGCAGTCCCTGGCAGATTTGACCCATCTGCGCCAGTTCATCACCGGGCCGGCGCTGTTCGCGTTTTTTGATGCGCCGTGGTTTCCGATCTATCTGTTGGTGATTTTCCTGTTCAACGTGTGGCTGGGCGTGCTGGCCACGGCGGGGGCCTTGCTGCTGATCGGCCTGGCCTGCCTCAATGAATACCTGACCAACAAGCCCCTGGCTGAGGCTGGCGGTTACTCCCAGCAATCCAGCCAACTGGCCACCAGCCATTTGCACAACGCCGAAACCATCCAGGCCATGGGCATGCTCGGCGCGTTGCGCCAGCGCTGGTTTGCCGTGCATTCGCAGTTCCTGGGCTTGCAGAACGCGGCCAGCGACACCGGCTCGGTGATCACCGCGCTGAGCAAATCCCTGCGCCTGTGCCTGCAATCGTTGGTGCTCGGCCTGGGCGCATTCTTGGTGATCAAGGGCGAGATGACCGCCGGGATGATGATCGCCGGTTCGATCCTGATGGGGCGGGTGCTCAGCCCGATCGACCAGTTGATTGCCGTGTGGAAGCAGTGGAGTTCGGCCAAGCTGGCCTATCAGCGGCTTGACCAACTGCTGCGCGAATTTGCGCCGGACGTCGAGCCGATGGCCTTGCCCGCCCCCAAGGGCCAGGTGAGTTTCGAGCAGGTCAGCGCCGGCCCGCCGGGTCGACGCCTGGCGACGCTGCATCAGGTCGGTTTCCACCTGGGCGCCGGCGAGGTGCTGGGGGTGCTGGGCGCGTCGGGGTCCGGCAAGTCCACGCTGGCGCGGGTGCTGGTGGGCGTATGGCCAACCCTGGCCGGCACCGTGCGCCTGGATGGCGCGGATATCCATCGCTGGGACCGTGACGATCTTGGCCCGCACATCGGTTACCTGCCCCAGGACATCGAACTGTTCAGCGGCAGCATCGCCGACAACATTGCGCGCTTTCGCGATGCCGACCCGGCGCAGGTGGTCCAGGCGGCGCAACAGGCCGGCGTGCATGAATTGATTCTGCGCCTGCCGCAAGGCTACGACACCGTGTTGGGCGACAACGGCGGCGGCCTGTCCGGCGGCCAGAAGCAACGGGTGGCCCTGGCGCGTGCGCTGTATGGCGGGCCGCGGCTGGTCGTGCTGGACGAACCCAACTCCAACCTCGACACCGTCGGTGAAGCCGCGCTGGCCAGCGCCATCGTGCAGTTGAAGGCCCAGGGCAGCAGCGTGATTCTCGTCACCCACCGCTCTTCGGCCCTGGCCCAGGCCGACAAGTTGCTGGTGCTCAACGAAGGCCACCTGCAAGCGTTTGGGCCGAGCCAGGACGTGCTGCGCGCGTTGTCCGGCCAGCAGGCGGCGACGCAGGAAAAAACCGGCGTCAGTTTCAGTCGTCAGTATCAAACCGCAAGGAATCCAGGCGCATGAGCATGCTCACTGTGGAACAACGCGACGCCGCTTTTTTCGTGCGTCTGGGCTGGTGGCTGACGGTGGTCGGCGCCGGTGGGTTTTTCCTCTGGGCCAGCTTGGCGCCGCTGGACCAGGGCATTCCGGTGCAGGGCACCGTGGTGGTCTCGGGCAAGCGCAAGGCCGTGCAGACCTTCAGCCCCGGTGTGGTCAGCCGGATCCTGGTGCGCGAAGGTGAGACGGTCAAACAGGGCCAGCCGCTGTTTCGTCTCGACCAGACCCAGAACCAGGCCGATGTGCAATCGCTGCAAGCGCAGTACCGCCTGGCCTGGGCCAGTGTGGCGCGCTGGCAGAGCGAGCGCGACAATCGCGCGGCCATCGTGTTTCCCGCCGAACTCAGCACCGCCCCGGACCCCGCGCTGGCCCTGGTGCTCGAAGGCCAGCGCCAACTGTTCAGCAGCCGCCGCGAAGCCTTTGCCCGTGAACAGGCGGGGATTCGCGCGAATATCGACGGCGCCACGGCGCAGCTCAATGGCATGCGCCGCGCACGCAGCGACCTGAGCGCCCAGGCTCAATCCCTGCGCGATCAACTGAGCAATCTGCAGCCCCTGGCCGACAATGGCTACATCCCGCGCAACCGTTTGATGGAGTACCAGCGCCAGCTGTCCCAGGTGCAACAGGACCTGGCGCAGAACACCGGCGAAAGCGGCCGAGTGGAGCAGGGCATCCTCGAATCGCGGCTCAAACTGCAGCAGCACAGCGACGAATACCAGAAGGAAGTGCGCAGCCAACTGGCCGACGCGCAACTGCGCAGCCTGACCCTGGAGCAGCAACTCACGTCCGCCGGGTTCGACCTGCAACACAGCGAAATCAACGCGCCGGCCGATGGCATTGCGGTCAACCTCGGCGTCCACACCGAAGGCGCGGTGGTGCGTGCCGGGGAGACCTTGCTGGAGATCGTGCCACAGGGCACGCGGCTGGAAGTCGAGGGGCATTTGCCGGTCCACCTGGTGGACAAGGTCGGCACCCACCTGCCGGTCGACATCCTGTTCACCGCGTTCAACCAGAGCCGTACCCCGCGTGTGCCGGGACAGGTCAGCCTGATTTCCGCCGACCAACTGCTCGACGAAAAAACCGGCGCGCCGTACTACGTGCTGCGCACCAGCGTCAGCGAGGCCGCGCTGGAAACACTCCACGGCCTGGTGATCAAGCCGGGCATGCCCGCCGAGATGTTCGTGCGTACCGGCGAGCGCTCGTTGCTCAATTACCTGTTCAAGCCGCTGCTCGACCGCGCCGGCTCTGCGTTGACCGAGGAATGAACATGAAACCGCTGTTCATTGCCGTGCTGTTGAGCTGTGCGCCTGCCCAGGCCGCCATGGGCCCGTTCGATGTGTACGAGCAGGCTCTGCGCAACGATCCGGTGTTCCTTGGCGCGCTCAAGGAACGCGACGCCGGCCTGGAAAACCGCACCATCGGCCGCGCCGGGTTGCTGCCGCGGCTGTCCTACAACTACAACAAGGGGCGCAACAATTCCGAAGCGCACCTGCCTGACGGGCGTGGCGGCAGCTATCGCGACGCGCGCAATTACAACAGCTACGGCTCGACCTTCAGCCTGCAGCAGCCGCTGTTCGACTACGAAGCCTATGCCAACTACCGCAAGGGTGTGGCCCAGGCGCTGTTTGCCGATGAAAGTTTTCGCGACAAGAGCCAGGCGCTGTTGGTGCGGGTGTTGAGCTATTACACCCAAGCGTTGTTCGCCCAAGACCAGATCGAGATCGCCCGCGCCAAGAAAAACGCCTTCGAGCAGCAGTTTCAGCAGAACCAGCACCTGTTCCAGCAGGGCGAGGGCACGCGCACCGACATCCTTGAAGCTGAATCGCGCTATGAGCTGGCCACGGCCGAAGAAATCCAGGCGCTGGATGAACAGGACGCCTCGTTAAGAGCGTTGGGCGCGCTGATCGGCGTGCAGAGTGTCAATATCAACGACCTCGCGCCGCTCAATCAGCGCTTCGCCGCCTTCAGCCTGACGCCGGCCAACTACGACACCTGGCACGCGCTGGCGATCAGCAACAACCCGACGCTGGCCTCGCAACGCCAGGCCCTGGAAGTGGCGCGTTATGAAGTGGAGCGCAACCGTGCCGGGCACTTGCCGAAGATCACCGCGTATGCCAGTTCGCGCCAGCAGGAATCCGACAGCGGCAACACCTACAACCAGCGCTACGACACCAACACCATCGGCGTCGAAGTCAGCCTGCCGTTGTATGCCGGTGGCGCTGTCTCCGCGTCCACGCGCCAGGCCAGCCGTGCCATGGAGCAGGCCGAATACGAGCTGGAAGGCAAGACCCGCGAAACCCTGATCGAACTGCGTCGCCAGTTCAGCGCCTGCCTGTCGGGCGTGAGCAAGCTGCGCGCCTACCAGAAAGCCCTGACCTCGGCCGAGGCGCTGGTGGTGTCGACCCGGCAAAGCATCCTCGGCGGCGAGCGGGTCAACCTCGATGCGCTCAACGCCGAGCAGCAGCTCTACAGCACCCGGCGCGACCTGGCCCAGGCGCGTTATGACTACCTGATGGCCTGGACCAAATTGCACTACTACGCCGGCAACCTGCGCGATACCGACCTGGCGCAAGTCGATGAGGCCTTTGGGCCGGTGGGCAAGCAGCCGTAGCTGCACCTGGGACGTCATTGCGCTTTCTCGACAACTCCAACAACAGAGAGGCACTACCGATGGGAATCTTTGATTATAAAAACCTTGGCACCGAGGGTTCCAAGGCGCTGTTCGCCGATGCGATGGCGATCACGCTGTATACCTACCACAACCTGGATAACGGCTTTGCGGTGGGCTATCAGCACCACGGCTTGGGCGTTGGCCTGCCGGCGACGCTGGTCGGTGCATTGCTCGGCGGTGCCGACTCCCAAGGCGTGATTCCCGGTATCCCGTGGAATCCCGATTCGGAAAAGGCCGCCCTGGAAGCGCTGCAACACGCCGGATGGACGCCGCTCAGCGCGAGCACCCTGGGTTACGCCGGCAAGGTCGACGCCCGGGGCACGTTTTTCGGTGAAAAGGCTGGCTACACCACCGCGCAGGCCGAAGTGCTGGGCAAGTACGATGACGCCGGTCGACTGCTCGAAATCGGCATCGGCTTTCGCGGCACGTCGGGGCCGCGGGAAAGCCTGATCAGCGATTCCATCGGTGATCTGCTCAGCGATCTGCTCGCCGCCCTGGGCCCCAGGGATTACGCGAAGAACTACGCCGGCGAAGCCTTCGGCGGTTTGCTCAAGGCGGTTGCCGAGTATGCCGGCGCCCATGGCCTGAGCGGTTCCGACGTGCTGGTCAGCGGCCACAGCCTCGGCGGGCTGGCGGTCAACAGCCTGGCGGAGTTGAGCGACCAGCGATGGTCGGGGTTCTACAAGGACACCAACTATGTGGCCTACGCGTCGCCGACCCAGAGCGCCGGCGACAAGGTGTTGAACATCGGCTATGAAAACGACCCGGTATTCCGTGCGCTGGACGGTTCATCCTTCAACCTGTCGTCCCTGGGCGTGCATGACAAGCCCCATGAATCGACCACCGACAACATCGTCAGCTTCAACGATCACTACGCCTCGACGCTGTGGAACGTGCTGCCGTTTTCCATCGCCAACCTGCCGACCTGGGTGTCGCATTTGCCCAGCGGCTATGGCGACGGTATGACCCGCGTGCTCGAATCCGGGTTCTACGACCAGATGAGCCGGGACTCGACGGTGATCGTCGCCAACCTGTCCGACCCGGCGCGGGCTACCACCTGGGTGCAGGACCTCAACCGCAATGCCGAGCCGCACAAGGGCAACACCTTCATCATCGGCAGTGACGGTAATGACCTGATCCAGGGCGGCAAGGGCGCGGACTTCATCGAAGGCGGCAAGGGCAACGACACCCTTCGCGACAACAGTGGCCATAACACCTTTCTGTTCAGCGGGCCGTTTGGCCAGGATCGGGTGATCGGCTATCAATCGAACGACAAACTGGTGTTCACGGATGTGCAGGGCAGCCTGGATTATCGCGAGCACGCCAAGGCGGTGGGCGGCGATACGGTGATCAGTTTTGGCGCGGACTCGGTGACGCTGGTGGGGGTGAGCAACTGGTCGGGGGAGGGTGTCGTGATCGGTTGAAACCGCGTTGGCACGCGGTTCAAAGGGTGGGAGCAAGCGGGCTCCCACATGTTTGATGAGGGATGCAGGGCGGGATCAGTCTTCCTTGCGAACCGTGGCCACATCATCGGCCCTGACGCGGATGCGCTTGCCGGCGATGTCGGTGAATTCATAGAAGCCGTCGGCGGTCTTGGTCTTCGGCGTGTCTTTGGTTAAATACTGCGTGCCGTTCTGCAATGTCACTACGGTTTGCGTCGCGCAACCGGCCAATACCAGAAAAGTGAGTGCAACCAGTGGCAGACCCAAATTCTTCATGTTCATAACCCTTACCTTAACCCTGAAAAGTCCCGCGGCCTGAGGCAGCGGGCCATAAATGTTACGCCATCAATTCCCCTATCTGATCACTTTTACGCAAAAAGTTGCGTGCGCCATTTATCTATTACCGATTGCAACAACGCGTCAGCGGCGGCACTCTGTATGCATAACCAGTACTTAATCGCTGCGGACCATGCCCGAAACCCTCGAAAACCCCCTGTATTACCTGCATAACTTCCGTCAGGTGCTGGATTGGCTGGCACAACGCTATGCCGATCTGCTCGATGCTGAAGAAGCGCATTTCATTCAGCAATTCGACAGGTTGCCGCAGGCGTCCCAGGCATTACTGGTACGTCTGGTGATGCGCAAGGGCGTGCATTTTCGAGCGGGCAAGCTCAATTACCCGGAGATCGGCTGCGCTCATGCGGCAGCGCGCCCGCTGAAGGCTTTGGGTTGGGTGGATGATCAGTGCCTGCTGGGCTTTGACGAACTGTTCGGGTTGCTGCAAAAGGGCGAGTTGCTGGGCGCGTTCCAGCCGTGGATCGAGCAGCCCAAGGGCAAAAAGGCCGATTGGCTCGAGCAACTGGCGCCGCAGTTCGATGAGCGTCGCTGCTTTGCCCACTGGTGCCCCGAGCTGGATGACGTGCTCTATAGCGTCACCGTGATGGACTTGTGTGATCGCTTGCGCTTGATGTTCTTCGGCAACCTGCATCAGGACTGGTCGGAGTTCGTGCTGGCGGACCTGGGCATCTACACCTACGAAAAAGTCGAGTTTTGCGCACAGTCCCGTGGTTTGCGCAGCCGCGATGACGTGCTGGGGTTTCTGTTCCTGCACCAGTGCCAACAAGCCTTTGAGTCCGCGCAGGCGCTGGACAGCGTGCTGGCGCAGATCGCTACGTTGCAGACCGACAACCCCTGGCTGGAAAAACGCCGGGCCAAGCTGTTGTTCCAGGTCGGCCAGTCTTGCGAGCGCAGTGCCGAGTTGGCGTTGGCCGAGCAGATCTACCGGGCCTGTACTTATCCCGGCGCGCGCGCACGCTTGATTCGCGTGCTGGAGCGCCAGGAAGACTACGCCCAGGCCATGGCCCTGGCATGTGCCGCCCACGAGGCCCCGGAAAGCCCCGCCGAGCAGCAACACCTGCTGCGAGTGTTGCCGCGCCTGCGGCGCAAGCTGGGCGCGCCAGCCGTGCCCAAGGCCAAGCCTCGGGACGTCACGCGCCTGGACCTGGCGCTCCCGCCGCCGCCGCCCTCGATGGCGGTGGAGTATTGCGTGCAGGCGCATCTGAGCGAGCCCGATGCGCCGGTGTACTACGTCGAAAACGGCCTGATCAATTCGCTGTTCGGCCTGCTGTGCTGGGAGGCGATCTTCGCGCCGCTGCCGGGGGCATTTTTCCACCCGTTCCAGCGCGGGCCGGCGGATTTGCACAGCGAAGACTTCCATCAGCGTCGTGCGTCACTGTTTGCCGCCTGTCTCGAGCAACTGCAGGATGACCGCTACAAACACACCATCCGCCAACGGTACGTGGACAAGTGGGGCATCCAGTCACCCTTTGTCTTCTGGAACCTGCTCAGTGAAGAACTGTTGGAGCAGGCCTTGGCATGCTTGCCCGCCGAACACTTGCGTTGCTGGTTCGAGCGGCTGCTGCTGGATATTCGCGCCAACCGCTCGGGTATGCCGGACCTGATCCAGTTCTGGCCCGCGCAGAAAACCTACCGCATGATCGAAGTCAAAGGCCCCGGCGATCGCCTGCAAGACAACCAACTGCGCTGGCTGGAGTTCTGTGGCGAGTACCAGATGCCGGTCACCGTCTGCTATGTGCGCTGGGCGCAGTCCGCTTGAGCTACACCGTGGCGGTGCGCGCACTGTGTGAGTTCACGGCCAAGGTCGGCGACCTCGACCTGCGTTTTACCCCGTCGCCCAGCGCCCAGGAAGGCATCGCCGGCCATCGCACGGTCGCCTCGCGGCGCAGCGCGCACTACCAGAACGAAGTGGTCCTGGAAGGCGAGTACGAGGAACTCAAGGTGCGGGGCAGGGCGGACGGCTACGACCCGGACAGCAACCGCCTCGAAGAGGTGAAGACCTATCGCGGCGACCTCGACGCCCAGCCCGCCAACCATCGGCAATTGCATTGGGCCCAGGTCAAGGTCTACGGCTGGTTGATGTGCCAGAAGCTCGGGCTTGCGCACATCGATTTGGCGCTGGTGTATTTCGATATCGTCGGCGAGGGCGAAACCTCGCTGAACCAGCGCTTTGCGGCCGCCGATCTGCAATGTTTCTTCAACCGGCAATGCGCGTTGTTTCTCGGTTGGGCCCGCCAGGAGATGCAGCACCGCGACGCCCGCAACCGCGCCGCACAGGCCCTGGCGTTCCCCCACAGCGCCTTTCGCCCCGGCCAGCGCAACCTCGCAGAGTCGGTGTACAAGGCCGTCAGCACCGGCCGCTGCCTGATGGCCCAGGCGCCCACCGGCATCGGCAAAACCGTCGGCACGATCTTCCCCATGCTCAAGGCCCTAGCGCCCCAGCAACTGGACAAGGTGTTGTTCCTCACCGCCAAGACCCCGGGTCGCAAGCTGGCCCTCGACGCCGCGCAAGTGCTGTATGCCAGCAGTCCCGAACTGCCGCTGCGCGTGCTGGAGCTGGTGGCGCGGGACAAGGCCTGCGAACACCTGGACAAGGCCTGCCACGGCGAATCCTGCCCGCTGGCCAAGGGTTTCTACGACCGCTTGCCCGCCGCGCGTATCGCGGCCGCCAAGGTGCGCCTGCTCGACCAACGCAACTTGCGCGAGGTCGCCCTGGAGCACGGTCTCTGTCCGTATTACCTGAGCCAGGAAATGGCGCGCTGGAGCGACCTGGTGGTCGCCGACTACAACTACTATTTCGACTTCGGCGCGCTGTTGTTCGGGCTGGCCCAACTCAACCAATGGCGCGTCGCGGTGCTGGTGGACGAAGCCCATAACCTGGTGGAGCGCGCACGATCGATGTACAGCGCCAGCCTTGATCAGTACACCCTCAAGACCCTGCGCGATACGGCGCCGGAGCCGTTGAAGAAACCCTTGCGGCGCTTGAATCGTGAGTGGAACGCGTTGCACAAGGACCAACTCGCGCCGTATCAGGCCTACGCGGCCAGACCCGACAAAATGCTCCAGGCCCTGAGCCTTTGCGCCGGCGCCATGGGCGACTATTTCAACGACCACCCCGAAGCACTCAATGGCGATCTGCAGGCGTTCTATTTTGAGGCACTGCAATTTGCCAAGGTCGCCGAGCTGTTCAACGAACATTTCATCTTTGATATCAGCCTGCGTCAGTTGCGCGGCAAGCGCAGCAGTTCCACCTTGTGCCTGCGCAATGTGGTGCCCGCCGAATTCATCCGCCCGCGATTGACGGCGGCGCGCAGCAGCGTGTTGTTTTCCGCCACACTCAGCCCGCGCCACTACTACGCCGACCTGCTGGGCCTGCCGGCGGACACTGCCTGGGTCGACGTGGAATCACCGTTCAATGCCGCGCAGTTGCGGGTGCGGATTGTCGATGAGGTCTCCACCCGGTTCGTGCATCGCCAGGCCTCGCTGGAGCCCATCGTTGAATTGATCGCCGAGCAGTTCGCTCACCAACCGGGTAATTACCTGGCGTTCTTCAGCAGTTTCGATTATCTGCAACAAGTGGCGCTGTTACTCGCCGAGCGACACCCGCATATCGCACTGTGGCAGCAGTCACGCGGCATGGCCGAAGCCGAGCGCCGGGCGTTTCTCGAACAGTTCACCGAACACAGCCAGGGCGTCGGTTTTGCGGTGCTGGGCGGCGCGTTTGGCGAAGGCATCGACCTGCCCGGTGCGCGCTTGATCGGCGCGTTCATCGCGACCCTGGGGCTGCCGCAACTGAACCCGGTCAACGAACAGATGAAGCAGCGCATGGGCGCGATCTTCGGCTCCGGCTATGACTACACCTACTTGTACCCGGGCATTCAGAAAGTCGTGCAGGCGGCGGGGCGGGTGATCCGCAGCCAGCAGGACCAAGGCGTGGTGATGTTGATCGATGACCGGTTCGGCGAAGCGCGGGTGCGGCAGCTGTTGCCTCGGTGGTGGGCGATAGCGACTAAAGCGTGACGCCGCTCAATTGCGCGCTCAATGCCCAGAGCCGCTCGGCTTGCTCCGGATCGATGGCCCATGCGCGGACGCCGGAGCGTTTGGTGTCGTCCTGAGAGAGCACGGCAACCTCACAATCTTCGCAGTACAGGCCGCCCATACCCTCCAGTAAAGGGCTGACGCCACACCACAGCATCGTCGCTGCGCCTTGTTCGGGACGTTTGTAATGTTTGGCAGGACGGATGTTCCCTGAATCGTCCAGTGCTCCAATCAACGCCAGGTCGTCCCTGTCAAGGTAGCGAACCAGGTCCGTGAGGATCTCCCCGGGATGCACGGAAAATGCACGCACACCGTGTGCTTTACCGCGTTGATCCAGCGCCACGGCAAACAGCGCGTTGGCCGTCTTTGATTGGCCGTAGGCGGCCCACTTGTCGTAAGGGCGTCGCTCAAACTGTGGGTCTTCGAAATGAATAGGGCTCAACCGATGGCCTAGCGACGATACCGACACTACCCGCGCACCGTCGGCTTCGCACAAGGCCGGCCACAGGCGCGCGGTCAGTTGAAAGTGGCCCAGATGATTGGTGGCGAACTGCGCTTCCACACCCTTGCCGTTGCGTTGCAGTGGCGTGGCCATGATCCCGGCGCTATTGATCAACAGGTGTAATGCCCGCCCGGACGCCAGGAAATTGCGTGCAAAGCAGTCGATGGACGCCGAGTCGAGTAAATCCAGGTTGCCCCACTCAACCCCGGCAATGCCATCGAGGTTGCGTTCGGCCTTGAGCGGGTCCCGTGCAGGCACGATGACCTGCGCACCTGCGGCTGCCAACACGCGCACGGCTTCCAGGCCAATGCCTGAATAACCACCGGTGACGATGGCAGTCATACCGTGCAAATCTTTACCCGCCAACGCTTGCATAGCGGTTGTCGTGCCGTCGAATCCACTCTCGATAGGGCGTTGTTTATTGATCATAGGGAGTTCTCCAGGGGGAGCCGCTATGTTCTCCCCTGGATGCCGGACGCGAAACGCCATAAAGTCCGTATTTCTGTCGCGATCGTCCGGAGTTTTTTTATGGATACCCTGTCTGACGTGGTGGCGCTGTTAAAGAGTCATCGGTCCTATTTCGCCGGCCTCAAGGCTGGCGGTGATTGGGCCCTGGATTTTCCACCGCCGGAGGGCATCAAGTTCAAT
The DNA here is from genome assembly GCF_049898265.1 of Pseudomonas sp. PSPC2-3. Classification (NCBI taxonomy): domain Bacteria; kingdom Pseudomonadati; phylum Pseudomonadota; class Gammaproteobacteria; order Pseudomonadales; family Pseudomonadaceae; genus Pseudomonas; species Pseudomonas sp. PSPC2-3. The sequence goes on from NZ_JAFCXJ010000005.1 coordinate 106,874, forward strand.
GCCGTGGTGGAGGGAAAGTGTTGGCTGGAAGTCGAGGGCATGCCCGTACCGATGCCCTTGAGCGAGGGCGATTGCTTTTTGTTGACGCAGAACCGTCCCTGGAGGTTGTCCAGCAACCTTGCACTGGAGGGCGTTGACGCGCGCGCGGTGTACCGTGACGCTGTGGGGGGGATCGCTCGCCTGGGTGAGACTGTGGATTTGTTCCTGATAGGCGGGCGCTTTAGCTACGGTGACGACGCCCGTCTATTGCTGGAGGGGTTGCCGCCGGTGGTGCGTATCAGTGCGAGGTCCGAGCAGGCCAGCGTGTTGCGCTGGTGTCTGGATCGCCTGGCTCGGGAATATGCCAGCCCGATGCAAGGCGCGGCGTTGATGACCGAGCATCTGGCGCAAATGATGTTGGTGCAGATCCTGCGCCTCTATCAGTCATCCATGGGCGCCACTACCACCGGTTGGTTGGCGGCGTTGAACGATCCGCGGTTGGCGCCGGTACTGCAGCAAATACACGCCGCGCCGGCACGCCGCTGGACCTTGAGCGACATGGCCGGTGTCGCGAGCCAATCCCGGTCGACCTTTGCCCTGCACTTCAAGCAGCGGGTCGGAATGGCGCCCCAGGAGTATCTGACGCGCTGGCGCATGCACCTGGCGTTACAGGCCTTGAACACGTCTGCCAGAAGTGTTTCCTGTATCGGCCAGTCACTCGGGTATCAGTCGGACAGCGCGTTCAGCAGTGCCTTCAAGCGCCTGATGAACTGCTCCCCGCGGGAATACCGCGAGCGAAAGCACGCGCCCCTCGGTGTCTAAACCACCTCCAGGTACGAGCGGTGAATCGCCCGCGCCAATTCGCGTACCGTGTCGATGAATTCCGTCAGGCGGCTGTGCAAGCCTGCTTCGAGGATTTCGTCGATCCCGGTATAGCGCAGCCGCGCTTCGAACTCGGCGGCCAAGCGCTGCGCGGTGCGCCCATAACTGCCTGGCAAGTCCGCCAGAATGTGGCTCAGTTCCTCGATACAGGCATGCAACGAACGCGGCACATCACTGCGCAACAGCAGCAACTCCGAGACCGAGCGTGCATTCAGCGCATTCGGATACAGCTCCGTGTACGCCTCGAATGACGACAGGGCGCGGAGCAGGGCGCTCCACTGGTAATAACCGCGTGCCGACAAGTCGCTGACTTCCTCCGATTCCTCGCCGAACATCTCGTAGCGCGCATCCAGCAGGCGCAAGGTGTTGTCGGCGCGCTCGACGAAGGTGCCCAGGCGAATGAACCGGTAGGCGTCATTGCGCATGATGGTGCCGGACGTCGCCCCGCGAAACAGGTGCGAACGCTGCTTGACCCAATCGCAGAAGTGGCTGATGCCATGGCGCGCCAGCCCGCCGGCGGCGATGCTGCGCATTTCCAGCCAGGTGGCGTTGAGGTTTTCCCACATGTCGGCGGTGATGCGCCCGCGCACGGCATGGGCGTTGCCCCGTGCGGCGCGCAGACAGTTATAGATGCTGGCCGGGTTTTCTTCGTCGAGGGCGAAGAAGTGCAGCATGCGCTCGGCATCCAGTTGGCCGTGGCGCTCCAGGTAGCTGTCCAGGGTGCCGCTGCTGAGCAGCGACATCGCCAGTTCGTCCAGGCCATCGCTGCGCCCGGCCTGGGGCATCAATGACAACGAATAACTGACTTCGAGCATGCGCGCCAGGTTCTCGGCACGCTCCAGGTAACGGGACATCCAGTACAGGTCTGCGGCGGTTCTACTCAACATACTCAGCCCTCCACCACCCAGGTGTCCTTGGTTCCGCCGCCTTGCGACGAGTTGACGATCAACGACCCTTCGCGCAACGCCACGCGCGTGAGGCCACCGGGTACCAGGCGGGTCTCCTTGCCCGACAGCACGAACGGGCGCAGGTCGATATGCCGGGGGGCGATGCCGTTTTCGACAAATGTCGGGCAGGTGGACAGGCTCAGGGTCGGTTGGGCGATATAGGCGTGGGGACGCGCCTTGATGCGTTGGCGGAAGTCCTCGATCTCAGCCGCCGTGGAAGCGGGGCCGACCAACATGCCGTAGCCGCCGGAGCCCTGGGTTTCCTTGACCACCAGTTCCGGCAGGTGGGCCAGCACATGGGACAGCTCATCCGGCTTGCGGCACTGAAACGTCGGCACGTTTTGCAGGACCGGTTCTTCGTCCAGGTAGAAGCGGATCATTTCCGGCACGTAGGGGTAGATCGACTTGTCGTCCGCGACGCCGGTGCCGATGGCGTTGGCCAGCACCACGTTGCCGGCGCAGTAGGCCGCGACCAGGCCGGGCACGCCGAGCATCGATTCCGGGTTGAACGCCAGCGGGTCGAGGAACGCGTCGTCGATACGGCGGTAGATCACGTCCACGGCCTTGGGGCCGTCGGTGGTACGCATGAACACCTTGAGATCCTGCACGAACAGGTCGGCGCCTTCCACCAACTCCACACCCATTTCCCGGGCCAGGAACGCATGCTCGAAAAATGCGCTGTTAAAGCGCCCCGGCGTCAGCACCACCACATTGGGGTTGTCCAGGCGGCTGGCGCTTTTCAGGGTTTTGAGCAGCAGGTTGGGGTAGTGGTCCACTGGCGCGATGCGCTGTTTGGCGAACACTTCGGGGAACAGGCGCATCATCATCTTGCGGTCTTCGAGCATATAGCTCACACCGCTGGGCGTGCGCAGGTTGTCTTCGAGCACGTAGTAGGTGCCGTCGCCATCGCGCACCAGGTCCACCCCGGAAATATGCGAGTAGATGTCGCGGTGCAGGTCGAGGCCGACCATCGCCTTCTGGTAACCCTCGTTGCCCAGCACCTGGTCCGCCGGAATGATCCCGGCCTTGATGATGCGCTGGTCGTGGTAGATATCGGCAAGGAACATGTTCAGCGCAGTGACGCGCTGGATACAGCCACGCTCGATGATGCTCCATTCACTGGCAGGGATGCTGCGCGGGATGATGTCGAAGGGGATCAGGCGCTCGGTGTCCTGCTCGTCGCCATACAAGGTGAAGGTGATCCCGGCGCGGTGGAACAACAGGTCGGCTTCGCGGCGACGCTGGTCCAGCAGTTCTGGCGGCGTATTGGCCAGCCAGCGGGAGAATTCCTGATAGTGCGCGCGGCATACACCGTGTGCGTCATTCATTTCATCAAAGAAAGATCGAGCCATTCCAGTACCTTGTCAGTGCCGAGGGAAGCGCGGGGGGCACTGCCGCTTTGAAAAACGCATTTTTTATGAGCCCGTGGCGCAGGGTGCCATCGGGCCAGGTCCTTACTTTCTTATGGGGTCGGCTCTGGGTCGGGGGTAACGAATGCTCCTGTATCCGGGCATGGCGGGTGAACGATGAATGGATTAAGCAATGCCTGTGCCGAAACCGGCAAAGCGTCTCTATTCCCTTGTGGCGAGCGCGTTTGCTCGCCACCAGGGAACGGCGCGCGCACTACAACGGTGCATACGCGAACTTGAACGTCTCTGAATGCCCGGCCAGGGATTCATCGGAACTTTAACGACCCGCGCAGGGCCTCATCTTGACGCAGGCCACGTTCTTCAAAAGAGCTACGCTATGTCAAGGCGATCAGAGGAGACGGTCATGTCAAAAGATTCGGAAGAAGACCTCAACGACCCCGGCAACGAAGACCCGGGGTCGCTGATGGATGATGCAGAAGTGCCGCTCAAGGAACCGGATAACGCCGCGGACCCTGGCAGCGGTGAACATCAAGACTGATTGTTCATACCTTGCCAGCGTTGGCCGGCTGCCGGTATGAGCATTAGTTGATCATGTTCCTATCCAGGAGTGTTCGGCGCCAATCTTTATCTGGAGTTGGTGAAGAAGTGATAGGTAGTGCTCCTTCATCTTTTTTATCTGATTACCCAGCAGGTCCGGCGGAGTAATACCCTTGCTCGCATAATATTGGCGCGCTTCACGTTCAATATCGACTATCGGTCCGGATGAGACCAGCTTACCGTCGACAATCTTCGATTCTTTAGCCAACCCATCGAGGCCCAGATGGTACATGTCAGGTCTTTTTGACTGGAGCACGTCATCAAACATTGTTGGGCCTACCGTCTCGAAAATCTTACTTTCGTAGGTGCGAAATTCAGAGGTGTATTGGATTTCCCCTCCGGGCCCTCTGGTGACGGTGGGGCGGTTGCTTTCAAAGTAAGCTTTGTTAGCGGAAAATCGCTTGTTCATCTCCGCGATCATATCGTTAATAACCGGATTGCCAGGCTGTGTCGCAAAGTTACTGGTGTTGTAGAAGGGTTTGTAGTCCGTAATAGTATGGGCGACGGGTCTGTTAAGCAGAATGTCGCTGGAGCCCGCCTTCAATGCGGTAGCGCCAATATTGACTGGAATCGCATCATCGGTGTCGAGGTAAATGCCTCCGTATTTATTCATCAGTGGGTAACGGGCGACATCCGAAGTGGCGGCGAGATTTTTACCTTGCCCCTGTCGAAAATAGTTGTACATTTCAGTGTCTTTCAATTGTTTGAAAAAATCGTCCTCGTGCAGATTCATGACGCTTAGGCCAGGCGCTTGAGTGTGCAATTTGCTTTTGATTTTTTCAAACATCGCCGGGCTGTCCGCATCTACATGGATAATGGATTTATACCCAGGTGCATTGGCAGAGTTGTTGGCGATGTTTTCTATCAGGTTCGGCGGAATGTCACTGCCGGCCCAAAAATAGTGAATCTGTTTGGGGATAGGATGAGCATCTTTTGGAACCCGTAAAATTGTCGGAGGGGAAACATCAACGTATTTAAACGCGCGGGCATCGACTTTTTTTGCGTGTTTAAACTCACTAAACGTTCCCCGTTGCCATTTTCCTTTGCCACTCCTCCAGAAGTAGTCCTGGTCTTGGGCACCGCTTGCTGGTTTGAGGTTGCTGGATTTCCACGTACCGGCATAGATGTTGAAGGTGACATCATGTTCTACGCCCTTGTGGTTCAGCGAATAGGGGCGTGTCGGGTTTCCCGTCAGGTGGATATCGTCCAGCGGGATTAAGTAGGTATTTTCTCCGGGGTTCCAGGGGTTGCCGCCCGCGCCCCCCAGGAGGCGGTCGGTTCTGGAGAGCGGTTCCCATCCGGAAAGCCCCAGATCCCTGACCGGTAGGTCAGGCCCCGTGCGCGTCGGATGCCGGATAACTCGCTGGCCATCCTTGAGGTGTGACTCATAAAACTTATCATCGATTTTTACATATTCTTTTTTACTGCGACCCACGTACACATTGGACTGTAAGCCTTTTGTCGATAACTCTTGGGGCGCAATGTACTTGACCTCATAGCCCAACAAATCGGCGTCCATCGACCTCACGTCACCATTGGCCGCGACCCGGCTCGGTTTGAAATCTGTCAGCGGCGGGCCGAAGGCACGTTTATTGATCGCGTCGTAGCGATGCCAATTACCTTGAAACAAAACCACGTTACCTTCGACCGTCTCTTGCCCCACGCTGAATGTGCCGGTTGCTGCCACGCCGTGCTGCTGACTGGCGGTCTTCACCACATCATTACTGCCGATCGAGTGCAGGCTATTGGGGTCATTCAACCTCGGCGTGTCAACGCTGAAATTGTCCAACGGCCTGCCGTATGCCTGCTTCGCGAGCGGATCGTAGGCGTACCACTTATTGGTCGCCTCATCGAATTTGCCCAGCGCTTTGCTTTCGCGTGTGCCATTAGCTGTTTTGAGTGTGCCTTCGGCGACGTCGGTTTTTTTCGCCAATTCAAGTAGATCGACACCTCGGTAAGAGCCGCGCAGATGTTTGACCCCCTTGATCGCTGTGCTGACGCCTCGATGCAGGCCGTTCGCCACGCCACGAACCAGGTCGGCAACCCCGTCCAATGGATTGAGTGCGCCCACGGTCGCGCGCCCTATAATCTTGGCGACCTGACCAACCTTGGCAACTGTCGATGCGCCGGCCGCCGCGACTTTCGCGCCTTTTGCCGCGGCTCCCAAGCCGACGGCGAAACCAAAGATATCGAAGGCAAGATCGACAACGCCCCCACCAACATTGCCGTTGGTAAAATTAACAATGGCTGACCGTAACGGGATCAGGTTGAGCGCGATCTCCTCAACGGTCTCATGCAGCGGTACTTCAGAGTCAAAGGTGGTTCTGCCCTTGGCGTACTTCTCCACCGCAGGCAAGTTGATATCCTCTACCAATGCATCAACGATGTATTGGGTTCTAGCGCTACTGAAACTATTGGGTGCGCCTTGTGCATCTTTGTTTTCATGGGTTATCCCCGCTGCATAGTGACCTGCGGGTTTTACCTCATCAAAACGTTTGCCTGCTTTTATAGAATGAACCGTCGGCTCATAGTCCCGATAAGTCTTGTCCGGCAGCTTGGTCACCGTCCCTTTTAGTCGGTCGATTTCATAGCTCATGCGCTGGCCATTGCGCTCGGTCTCGACCAGCAGAACACCGTCTGAAACACGCCTGGGCTGATCGGCGCGGTGGAACGACATTTCTTTGCGGATTGTTATTTTGCCAAACTCCAGATTCTGCCGATCCTCCAGCGGCTGTTTCGAAATAAGGTGCTTGAGCTGCGCGGCGGTCGTTTTTTTGACGGCACTGGAGTAATCCGAGAACGTCTCGTTGAATATCTCCGTCGGGCGCGGTAGTTCGTTAAGCCGTTCCAGCACATCGCTAATGCTGAACCCGTCCGAGGAGGACACCCATGCGCTGGGACGACCGTCCGGCCGCAGAGTGACGCCGCCAAATGTCAGTAGGTTCACGAAACCACGGCCCGCTTCCCCCCAATTATCCGCTGAGTCCGGTGCGCCTTTGAGTCCTCGACCATCGATATACATGTCCAGTATCGAGTAAGGCCCGGGGAAGTGTCGGTTGGAAGGCTGCAGGGTGATAGTTTTTTCTTCGAACAGTTCCGGGTCGACGTGAGGCAGCGCTACTTTTAACTGTTCCAGCGCAATGCCCCTCGTCGTCGGCATTTGCCCGATGTGCGTTTGCGCAGCCTCTCTCAACTCTCGAATCTGCGCGCTGTAGGCCTCGCGGGCAGTCGTCATTGAGGCATCCGTCGACGGGTAATCCATACCGTTGGCAACGCTCCAGTGTTTGATTGCGTCGGTCTGGGCGACATATTCGACAGTGCGTTCGTCGTCAGAGATCGGCGCAACGCTGGCTTCGAGCATAACGTCGGCGTAGCTCATCGACGCCGTGTTTCCTGGCGCTTTCGCTTCGATTCGGGCAACCGCCGTGGCAAGACTGACCCAGCTGTGGGTGCCCACGACGACGCCTTCCGGGATGTCCTTGATCAGGAATTCCGGTGCCCGGCTGGCCAGTAACAGGTGAGCCTGAATCGTGGCTTTTTCCGGGGATGAGGCTTTGCCTTTGGCGACCAGGTGATCCTCCAGCTCCTTGACAACCGTCGACGGTGATTTGCCCGAGTTCTCCGCCGAGACCAGCCGATAGCCTTCAATTTGACCAGGGGCTTGGTGATCGACGTCGTCGCCAGAGACGCTGGCGCTTTCGCTGTTCAGGGCCGTGAGCAGCCAGTCAGAAGCACTGCCTTTGACACCCCGCGTCTCGAACGCAGTTTGAATGGCCTCACCCAGCGCCTTGCCTCTGGGCGATGTGATCCAGGTATCGATCAGCCGTCGCGGGTTACTCTGTTCCGCCGCGGAAATTGTCCTGCCGCTCAGCAGGTAGTCCAGGACATTTTTTGACGGTCCTAAGTCAATATCGCCAATTTTGCCCGTACCAATATCTGCCTTCAGCTGTTGCAGGTCTCCCTGATCCAGCGGCACAGGCCAAGCCAGCGCTCCGCCGAGGTTACCGTGTGCCGGCATCTTGGGCGCTGGGGTTGAGAGGGCGGTTGCGAGGTTCTCCAGCTGTTCGTGATGGGTGGGAATATGCCAGCCATGATCTTCCAGGAATTGCACGAGGCTGACCCTGTTCGATTGGCTAGCACTGATGGGTTGGTAGGTGCTCGGGGAAGACAGAGAGAGCGTCCGCTTCTTCAATTCGCCCGGGATTTGCTCGGGATTGCGGATGTCCACGGACTTTGCCAGGTGCCGCAGCTCGTTGATGGCCTCATGCCGATTCAGCACATCGCCCACCGTGGCTTCCTGTTTTTGGAGCGCGTCCGCGCTACGCGATTCAATCAAGCCTGCCGCGCTGCTCGGGTCGAGAGGTGAAAAACCTTGGTCCCGGTCGAGCTCTTCAGCGCGCCTGCGCATCGCCGGCCCTGTAAGGTCTTGCCGCTCTTGATAAAACCGCCCCACCATAAACCAAGGTGCGGATTCACTGAGATCACTTGCCGGCGGCGTGAAGGCCGTATCCTCGTGGCCCGCGTTGATCACACGCGCGGCCTGGAGGATGGGGCCGCTGATCGCGCCCCAGCGCCTGTCGTCTTGCCCGACGGTATGCAGTTTCTGTTCGGGATCAACCGAAGGCTTGAGCTTGAAGGTGATCGTTCCCGATTCCGGTTTGAGTGTTATCGACTCAGCATTAATACCTTTGTCACGCATCCACTGAACGACGTCAGGTGATCGAAAGGCGGCACGCAACTGCCCCCACCACCGACCGAATGAGGAATCGGCAGGTATCGGGCGGATGTTGATATTGCTCTCGCGATTGGCCGCCAGCAGCAACGCAGTACTGTATTCGGCCGCCAATGCGCGATCGCCTTCGGTACGAGCGTCGCCTGCCGACTCGGTGGGGGCAGGGGCTTCGCGTTTGTGTCTGGCGAGTGGCAGGTGGGATAGGGCGAATGGCTGGGGTTGTGCGGTGATGTGCGTGGAAACACTGGTCATGAGGTCTGTCGCCTGAGGTTACGAGATGACGCCAGGGGGGCAGTGCCCGTGGCATTAACCGTGTGTAGCGACAGAAGCGGTCTTGATTCCTTCGTTCAGCCAAAACACCGTTACCTGGTATTGCGCAGTGCCAGGCGCAGGTGCGGTTCACCCTGCTTACAGGCGTTCGCGCAACAGACGTTTTCGGTTCGGTATGAATACACTCAAACGAGTGTATGGAAGGCAAGGGCGGCGCGCCGCCCTTTTACCGTGCTGCTACTCAGAGCTTCACGCTGCTGATCACTTGGGTAGCGTCATCCGGATTGGTGACGGTGTGGAAGCCCAACGCGTTGGTCAACTCACGCAACGGGGTGTTGCTCGCTTCATCCACGGTGTACATCGACGTGAAGTTGTTTGCTTTCGCCGCGGTCATCAGGTGTTGCATCAAAATGTGCCCAAGTCCCAGGTGCTGCCAAGGGTCCGCCACGGTGACCGCGCATTCGCATTCGTGCTCTTTGGCCGCGGCATAGCGCGCAACGCCGATTTCGATCAGTTTGCCGTTGTCATGCACCAGGGCAATAAACGCCACGCGTTGCTGATTGTCGACATCCATCAATTGATCGAGCAGGGTCTTGCCGGGCTCGTTGATTTCGCCGAGGAAGCGCGCGTGCCGGGACTCGCGGGACAAGCTCTTGATGAAGTTATATTCGCGGTCCCGGTCTTCGATTCTCAGCGGGCGCACCAGCACATGGCGGCCGTCATTGAGCTTATCGATCCAGTGCGGTTCCGGGCTTGTTTTATAGGCGATGGCGGCTTGTCTGTTGTGCTCTTCGACGGTAAGCATGGTGTGAGCTCCGAGGTTTGGGGGCGACAGGAGCGGCCCCCTGTTGCTTCGGTTCTACGCCTTTGCCGACAGATAAAGCTGATTTGGATCAGATGAGGCCCTGTTACTCGGGACCATGCCGATGACAGCCGGATATGAACGTCTTGAGTTTCGCCAGGTCGAGAATCTCGACATTGCGCGCGCTGATATGCACCAGGCCCAGTTTGCGTAACTGCGCAATGCTGCGGCACACCGTCTCCAGGCGCAGGCCCAGATAAGAGCCGATCTCTTCTCGTCTCATGCGTAATATAAAAGATCGCGATGAATAACCACGCGTACTCATACGCATTGATATATTCAATACAAATGCACAAAGCCGCTCATCGGCGTTCATATTACCCATTTGCAATAACATACCGTGATCACGCACAATTTCGCGGCTCATGATTTTGTTCAAGTTATGTTGCAACGACGGTATTTGACCGGCCAGTCGCTCCAGTTGGTTGAAGTGCAGAGGGCACACTTCGCTGTCTTCCAGCGCAATCGCGTTGCAGGCATGGGTGTCGGCACTGATGGCGTCGAGGCCGAGCATTTCCCCGGCCATCTGGAACCCGGTGACTTGCTCGCGACCATCCATGGACAGTATGCAGGTCTTGAAGAACCCGGTACGCACGGCGTAAAGCGAGCGTAACGGATCGGCGGTGCGATACAGCGAAGCGCCTTTTTTGACTTTAACGCGTTGTGGAATCAATGTGTCCAGGCGACCCACTTCGATCTCGGTCAAACCCAGGGGTAAACACAACTCTAAAACGCTGCAGCTCGCGCAGGTTGTTTTTAAATGTTGGACTTGTACAAGAACTGGAGTTGACTTCATCACAAAAGCCTCTTGCACACACACATATATATTCCTCCTACTTAACATCCAAATATTGGAGAAAGATAGGTGCAAGTTTTATATATTTGAACCGCTGATCGCTTTTGAGTGTAATGGGCCTCGCTATGCCACCCTAATGAATGTCTTTGACATGCTCCTCGCTGCGAATTAGCAGCGAGGGTGTGCATATGATCGCGGTACTCAGTCGAGCACTTCCGGTTTAACCATCCACACGCTGCAAGGCATTTTGTACAGCAGCGTTTCGGCGGTACTGCCGAGCAGGCGCGATAGGCCGCGATGACCGACGCGGCCCATGACGATCACATCGACGTTGTAGGCATCGGCATAGCTGGACAGCACTTTCGCCGGGTTACCCAAGATCATATGGCGCTGCGCTGGCGGAATACCGTTGCGCGCGGCCAAATCATTGAAGGCCTGCCCCTGTTCGTCGAACAACCGTTTGGCGGCCACCGAAGAGAAGAACCCGGCACCGCTGCCGAATCCATACTCCTGAGCGCCGAGATCGGACAGGTCATGGGCATAAATCACCTCGACCTCGGCATCGCAGGCTGTCGCCAGTTTGACGGCTTCATGCAGGATGCGGTCGTTAAGGCTGTCGTAGTGCTCGTCGTGATGGAACGGGTCGACGGCCGCCACGATCTTGCGCGGTAACGCATGGGGCGCACCGCTGACAAAATGCAGTGGCACCGGGCATTCGCGAATCAGATGGACGTCCAGCGGCGTAAACATCAAGCGCGACAGCAGGGACTCATGCTCCAGCGCCTTGATCACCACGGCCATGGGCTCTTCCTTAAGACGAATCAGAATCTCCTGCAGCGGGCGCTCCACCCACGCCACTTCGGTGGTGACGGTCAGGCCGAGGTTGCGCAAGGGCCTGGCCTGATCCTCCAGCCACTGATGATGGCGCTCTACATAGCCAATTCGCATCTGTTCCAGGGCCTGCTCGTTGACCAGGCCGGCGGTAGCCAGGCCTTCCAGGTAATCGAAGGCGAGGATGTGCAGCGCGGCGCCTTCAGCCTTGGCCAGGGCGGCGGCCCGGTCGAAGGCGGGGCTGTGTTCCATCAGTGGCGAAACCAGCAGTAAGAAACGTGCTTGAGCAGACATGGGCAATCTCCCTTGGGTAACCAGCAGATAGCATCGGGCAATGATACTTACTCTAGATCATGGCGCCGGGCGCCGGCGCCGGTTTGACTTGCATCAAGTCGCCTTGAGCCAGGGCACGCTCAGCGACATCCGGCCGGGTGTCTCGATCAATCAGAGGATTGTTGATAATGATCAACCCCCGTGTTGTCATCGCGGTGCAGTCTGGATGTCATTCAGGCTTTTCCAGACGCAGGAGGTCACGCCGTGGCAACCATGAGAGCAGCTGTCTTCGTTGAAAAAAACCGCATCGTCCTCGACGACAAACCCATCCCCGAAGTCGGCCCGCTGGACGCGTTGGTGCGTATCACCACCACGACCATCTGCGGCACCGACGTGCATATCCTGCGCGGTGAGTACCCGGTGGCTAAAGGGCTGACCGTGGGCCATGAACCGGTGGGCGTGATCGAGCGGCTGGGCTCCCAGGTGCGTGGTTTCGTTGAGGGGCAGCGGGTGATCGCCGGCGCCATCACGCCCAGCGGGCAGAGTTATGCCTGCCTGTGCGGCTGCGGCTCCCAGGACGGCCCCGACACCCGGCATGGCTTTCGCGCGGCCGGCGGCTGGAAGTTCGGCAATACCATCGACGGCTGCCAGGCCGAATACGTGCTGGTCCCCGATGCGCTGGCCAACCTGTGCCCGATTCCCGATGGGCTGAGCGACGAACAAGTGCTCATGTGCCCGGACATCATGTCCACCGGCTTTTCCGGCGCCGAGCGCGGTGAGGTGACCATCGGCGACACCGTCGCGGTCTTCGCCCTCGGGCCGATCGGCCTGTGCGCGGTGGCGGGCGCCCGGCTCAAAGGCGCGTCGATGATCATCGGTGTCGATGGCGTCAGCGAGCGCATGAACGTCGCCCGCAGCCTGGGCGCCACCCATATCGTCGACTTCAAGAAAGGCAATGTGGTCGAGCAGATCATGACCATCACCGACGGCCGTGGGGTCGATGTGGCGATCGAGGCCCTGGGCACCCAGGGTACGTTCGAGTCGGCATTGCGCGTGCTGCGTCCGGGAGGGCGGGTCTCCAGCCTGGGGGTCTACTCCAGCGACCTGCGCATTCCCTACGACGCGTTCAGCGCGGGCTTGGGGGATTACAGCATCGTGTCGACCCTGTGCCCTGGCGGCAAGGAACGCATGCGCCGTTTGCTCGCCGTGGTGGCCAGCGGCGGGGTGGATCTGTCGCCCCTGGTGACGCACCGTTTCAAGCTCGACGATATCGAGGCCGCCTATGAGCTGTTTGCCCATCAGCGCGACGGTGTCATGAAGGTCGCGATCACGCCCTGAAGGCGCCTGTAAATGACGCAAACCCTCGGGCTGGCCGGTGCCGCCGCGGCGCTGGGCATCGGCATGCTGATCGGCCTTGAGCGCGAACGCCACAAGGGCCAGGGCGAGTTGCGCGCGTTTGCCGGTTTGCGCACCTATTCGATTACCGCGTTATTGGGCTACGTCTCGCAGCAAGTCGGTGGTGGCCTGTTGCTGGGCCTGATCGCCGGGTGTCTGGCTGTGATCGTCAGTACCGCTTACTGGAAGAGCCGGGACAACGACCCGGGGATCACCAGTGAAGTGGCGTTGCTCACGGTGCTGCTGCTGGGCGCCTGGTGTGGGGTCGCTCCCGAACTGGCCACGGCCGTCGGCGTGGTGGTGGCCGGCCTGCTGGCCTATCGCGACAAGTTGCACAACTTTGCTCGCAGTCAATTGACCGATGTGGAAATGCGCGACGGCCTGTTGCTGTTGGTCGTTGCGCTGGTGGTCCTGCCGTTGGCGCCGGATCGCTTTATCGGCCCCTACGGCGCGCTGAACCCGCGCACCATCTGCACGCTGACGGTGTTGTTGATGGCGGTCGGCGCGGTGGGGCATGTGGCGGTGCGCGCGCTGGGACCACGTTATGGCTACGTCGTGAGCGCCATTGCTTCGGGGTTCGCCTCCAGTACCGTGACCGTTGCTGCCATGGGCCAGATGGTCGCCAAAGAGCCGGAGCACCTGCGCATCCTCGCGGCGGCGGCCATTTTCTCGAATATTGCGACGGTGGCCCAGGTGGCGCTGATCCTCGGCACCGTGGAGCCGGCGCTGCTGTCGCAGATGGCCTGGCCGCTGCTCGCCGGGTTTGCCACCACCGCGTTGTACGGTGTGTGCCTGATGTGGCACGCGCCGACGGCGGCGGCCAGCCAAACCATCAAGGTGGGCGGCGCGTTCGACCTCAAGCTGGCGCTGATCATGGTCGTGACCCTGACCGGCATTACCTTCTTGTCGTCGCTGATGCTCCATCACTTCGGCCAGGTCGGCGTGATATTGACTGCCACCCTGAGTGGCTTTGCCGATGCCCACGCGTCCATCGCCTCGATCGCGGCCCTGGCCACCAGCGGCCAGTTGTCCCTGGGGGCCGCGTCCATCCCGGTGTTGCTCGCGGTCAGTTGCAACGCGCTGAGCAAGTGCGTGGTGGCCGGGGTCAGCGGCGGTCGTTACTTCGCGGTGTATGTGATCGTCGGCCAGGTCTTGCTGGTCGGCGCGATGTGGCTGGTCACATGGGCCGGCTGATGCTCCGTCAGGCAGGGATTTCCAGGGTCGCCCGCAGGCCGCCGGCCGCCAGGTTTTCCAGGCTGACCTGGCCGCCCAGGCGTTGGGCGATGGTTTGTACGATGGTCAGGCCCAGGCCTGCGCCTTGGGCATTGCCACGGCTGTAGAAGCGTTCGAACAGGCGCTCGCGCTGGTTTTCGTCGATGCCAGGGCCCTGATCGTCGACGGTAAGGGCAAAACGCATGGCGTTCTTGCGCAAGCCCACGGTGATCACCCCGTGTTCCGGGGAGAAATTCGCGGCGTTGGTCACCAGGTTGGTCAGGGCGATATTGATCGCGGCGGTATCGGTATTCACCGGGCACGGGCCATCCTCGACGTCGAATACCAGCTCAAGGCCTTTGCTCAACAGCCACGGGGTCAACTGAATCAGGGTTTCGCGCACCGTTGTCGCCAGGTCGACGGCCTGCAGCGGCGGTTGCCCGGCGCTGGGCTCCAGGCGCGCCATGGTCAGCAATTGGTTGACCAGGCGGCTGGTACGGTCGACGCCGGCGATCAGAAAGGCCAGGGACTCGCGCCGTTCGGTTTCTGTGCCGGCTTCCAGCAGGTTCTGGGCATGCACGCGCAATACCGCCAATGGTGTACGCATCTCATGGGCCGCATCGGCAATAAAGCGCCGTTCGCGGCCGAGCATTTCCTGGATCTGCGCGAGCATGCGGTTGAGCGCCGCCTGCATCGGCTCAAGCTCCGTGGGCAGCGGCGTCAGTTGCATCGGTTCGAGCGAGCCCGAATGCCGCGCACGCAGGGTGGCGGCCATGTCGGCCAGGGGCTTGAGGCCCCAGCCGATCGCCAGCCAGACCATCGCCGCGAGAATCAGGCTGCCCAGCACGTTGGGCCACAAGGTATGCCGCACGATGCGTTGCACCAGGTCGGCGCGCACGTCGTCGCGCTCGCCCACCCAGATCCGCAGGCCGTTGTCCTTGTCCTTGAGCACAAAGCCGCGCCATTGACGGCCGTTCAGGTCTTCGACGTTGCTGAAGCCCGGCTGGGTGGGCGCGGGGACAAATGACGGGGCGCTGGCGGTGAACACCAGCAGTTCGCCCTTGGGGTTCCACACCTGGAAGGCGACTTTGCTTTCGTAGGGGTGCCCATCCACCTTGGGCATCGCTTCGCCCAAGGCTTTGTTGAACGCGCGGTACAGGTCTTCCTGGTCCTGGCTGGCCAGCGGCATGCTCATCACGCCCTGGAGCAGGCGGGCGTTCTGCGCCAGTTGCGCGTCATAGACTTCGGCGATTTCGTGGTTGCTGTCATGCAGGTTGAGCGCGCTGATCAGCAGCAGGCCGACGAGCAGCAGGCCGATGATCAGGGTCAGGGTTCGCCGTCGTATAGAAGTCATCCGCGCTCCTCAACCAGATAGCCGACGCCGCGAACGGTGCGGATCAGCTCGCTGGAGAACTTCTTGCGCAGGTGATGGATATGCACTTCCAGGGTGTTGCTTTCAGCTTCTTCGTTCCAGCCGTAGAGCAACTGCATCAACTGGTCGCGGGTCATGACGCGGCCCGGTGGCGACAGCAGTTCGTGCAGCAGTTGGTATTCCTTGGGGGTGAGCAGCACCGGTTCGCCGTGGTAGCTGACCTGTTGCGTGCTCGGGTCCAGGCAGATGCCCGCGTGTTCGATCATCACCCGTGCGCGCCCGGCGCTGCGGCGCAGCAACGCGCGCAGGCGCGCCTTGAGTTCGGCCAGGTCGAAGGGCTTGATCAGGTAATCGTCGGCGCCGGCGTCCAGCCCGGCGATCCGGTCTTCGGTGGCATCCCGTGCCGTGAGGATCAGCACCGGCAGGTTCGAGCCGCTGTCGCGCAAGCGGCGCAGCACCTCCAGCCCATCCATGCGCGGCAGCCCGAGATCGAGCACCGCCACGTCAAAGGTTTCGCTGAGCAGTGCATGTAATGCACTGCTGCCATCTTTGAGCCAATCAACGGTGTAGCCCTCTCGCACCAGCGCCTGGTGAATACCTTCACCCAATGCTTCGTCGTCCTCGATCAGTAATAGGCGCACGCGGACTCCTGTCAGTTGAGTTTTTTGTTGATGTCGGCCAGCACGCTTTCGATCTCTTTGCGCCGTCCGGCATCGGCGGTTTCCCGGCCCGGCCGTGGAGCGGCGAGCAAGGCTTTTTGCAGGGCCTCGCGGGCTTCGCTGTAGCGTTTCTGCCGGTACAGGTGGTCCCCCCAGAAATACAGACTATCTATGCCCGTCGGGTTCAGTTGCAAGGCCTGTTTGAGTAACTGGTCAGCCTTGTCGGCATCGCCGAAGCCGATCGGCCAGCCGGGAACCCGATCATACAATGCGGCGAGGCTGGTGTAGGCCGAGCCTTGCAGGGCCTTGGGGTCGAGGGCGAGGGCTTTTTCCAGGTCGACCTTGGCCGCCTTGACCTTGCTCAACGCGCCAAGCCCGCCCTGGGCACCGGCCCAGCTGCTGCTGACGATGCCGGACCAGATCCAGGCCTCGGCCGCTTGAGGGCGCGCCTGGGTGAAGGCTGTCGCCTGGGCGGCGAGTTGCTCAAAGGCCTTGGTGCGCTGTTCCTCGGGCAAGTTGTATTGAATATGGGCCCAGCGTGTCTGGATCTCGGTCAGGCGTTGCTGGTCGGCGCTGTCCAGCGCCCAGGTGAGTGGGCTCAGGGCGGTGAGCAGCAGCGCGGCGATGAGGCGTTTCATGGGTTCAGATCCTTTTTCACGGGTTTATCGCTGAGGCGGCGGACCAGCGGCAGTTGTTTGCGCAAGCCTCGGTCGACCAGGTTCGGCAGCAGGCTGTTGAGGCGCACAAAAAAGCGCTCCGGCCAGCCCAGGTAAAGGTCGCGGCGGTCGTTGGCAATCGCTTTGATCACCGCGGCGGCCACGCTGTGCGGGTCGTCGACGTTGGATTTGAGCGCATCGTTCAAGGCCTGCGCCGCGGGGCTGTTCATGCGCGTGTGGGTGGCACGCGGCGCGACGTACAACACGCCGACCCGCGTATCGGCCAGTTCCCGGCGCAGGGCTTCGGAAAACCCGCGCAAGGCGAACTTGGTCGCGCAGTAGGTGGCATAGCCGGGGTAACCGATGGAGCCGTAAGTGGAGCCGACGTTCACCACCATCGCGCTCGCGGCTTGCTTGAGCATGGGCAGCAGCAGCTTGGTCAGGCAGATCGGCGCGGTGATGTTCAACGCGAGCATGCCGTTGATCTCGTTTTCGTCGAGCTGTTCCAGCATGGCGAAGTGGTTGATCCCGGCTGCGTTGATCAGCAGGTTGACGCCGCCGATGGCTTGCGCGGCGGCCAGCACCTTGCGCCGGTCGTTGAGGAAGGTCAGGTCGGCGCCGACCCAGCACAGTTGTTCCGGGTATTGCGCCAACAAGGCTTCCAGCGGTTCGCGATGACGCGCCACGGCCAGCACATGCGCGCCACTGGCGCACAGTGCGGTGGCAATCGCCAGGCCAATGCCACCGCTGGCGCCGGTCAGCACCACACGGGCTTCAGACAGGCGCATGGGGAGCCTCCCCGCTACGCGACAGGTTGCGGAACATGTCGGTGTACAGCGCGTACACGACTTTGGAGGCGCGGATCACGGCGGCCTGGTCTTCGGGGTCGTCCAGGCTGTTCATCAAGCGGCGGTACGTTTCCATGTGCCCGATGTCCAGGGCACCGTGGGAGCTCAGGTAGCTGAACGCCGTCTCCGGCAGTTGCAGATGATCGCGGATGCTGCCGGCGGCGTGGGTGGCCAGGGCGATGCTGGTGCCTTCCAGTACATTGACCATGCCGAACAGGCCGACCGGGTTGTCACGGGCGATCAGGTCGTAGAGGTAGCTGACCATCAACTCGATGGGCAAGCCCGGGCGTCCGTCACGTACCGCGTCGCGGTCGCCGCCACAGGCCTCGATGTCATCGAGCACCCATTGCTCATGGCCATATTCATCCTCGATGTAGTCGCTGACTGCCTTGCGCAACCACTCCAGGCGCGAGGGCAGGCGCGCACCGCAGGCCATCATCAACGGCACGGTGTGGCGCACGTGGTAGTAAGCCTGGGCGAGGAATTCACGGTAGCTCTCCAGGCTGACCTTGCCTTCCAGTGCATCACGGATGATCGGCAGGCTGAACAGGGCCTGGCGTTCTTGTTGGGTGGCGTCTTGCAGTGTGTCGAAAAAGTTCACGATGAAGTTTCCTCGTTGAGTGCAGGGGCAAGTTGGGATTGATAACGCGCGACGATGGCGTCACGCCGTGGCCGGCCATTGGCGGTGAGCAAGCCGTTGGCGGCGGTGAACGGTTCTTCCAGGCGCGTCCAGCGATGCACCTGTGCGTAGTCGGGCAGGCCGCTGTTGGCCAGGGCCACAGCGGCGGCCAGTTGGGCGTCGGAGCAGTCGGCGCGATGAGGCCACAGCAGCGCGTGGTTCTGCGGCAGGGCTTCGCCATAGACGAAGGCCTGGGCGATGGCGCCGCCCTGGGTCAGTTCGGCCTCGACCCAGTCCGGGTTGACGTTGCGCCCGTAACTGGTGACGAACTGATGCTTCTTGCGGCCTTTGAGGTAGAGAAAACCGTCGTCGTCGAACGCGCCGAGGTCACCGCTGGGCCACCATTGTTCGGGCTGTTCGGTCTGGCCCAGATAGCCGAGCAAGGTCGAGCCTTTGATCAGCACCTCGTTGTCTTCGGCGAGGCGGATCTCCACATGGGGCAGCGGCTGGCCAACACTGCCGGCGCGCTGGGCGCCGGGCCGGTTGAGGCACACCACCGAGGCGCATTCCGACAGGCCGTAGCCTTCGAACACCGGCACGCCCAAGTGCTGCGCGCGCAGCAGCAAGGCCTTGGAGACCCGCGCACCGCCCACCGCGGCAAAGCGCAGGCCTTGCGGGTTGAAGGCTTTCTGCTCGGCGGCGATGACCAGCATCAGCAGCAACTGCGGAACCAGGATCAGGCTGTGGGGTTGGCGCACCGCCAGGCAACCGAGCAATTGCGCGGCATCCACCGCACTGGCGCCCTGGATGCCCAGGCTCTTCTGGCTGGGCAGGCTCAAGGTGGCGCCGGCATACAGCGCGGCGTAGCAACCCAGGTTCTCGAGCAGGATGGCAAGCGGCAATAATGACAGGTGATGGCGCGGGTCGCTGGCATGGCTGGCCTGGTACAACTCGCGGGCCACCCGCAGTACGCTGTCGGCGCTCAGGCACACGCCTTTGGGCGTGCCGGTGGTGCCGGAGGTAAAGGTCACCTTGGCCGTGCCCAGGGGCATTGAAGGGCGGCCGTCGAACGCGCGGCACCAGAAGTCACCGGTTTTGCGGTAACCGCCAGCGTGCAATTCGGCGTCCAGGTAGGGCTCGGCGATCACGCGCTCGGCGTGGCTCTGTTCCAGGCAGTGGGCGCGTTGGGTCGGGCTGAAGAACGGCGGCAGGGTCAGGCAGGTCAAGCCTTCGAACAGGATCGCCAGGTCCCACAGCATGGCCTCGATGCCATTGTCCAGGGCCAGCGCCACCACCTTCACGCCTTCATCGCGCAGGCGTTCCTGTCGAGCGGTCACCTCGGCGAACAGCGCGGTGTAATCCATCTTCAAGGTGTCGCCCCACAGGGCGACGGCGCCGTCATTGCGTTCGGCATAGCCGCGAAGAACAGCGTGGAAACGGCGGGTTTCAGGCGACATGGCTGGCATCCTCAATCGTGGTCGGCAACCCCAGGCGCGAGAACAGGCCCATGTTGCGCAGATGGATGAAGCCGGCGCGGATATTGCCGACATGCACCCAGGGTTGGCTTTCGTAATAACTGCCCCAGTGATGGCGCTCATCGCCCAGGCGCTGCGGGTCGGCGGCGCACAGGGTGACGGGCTTCAGACCGAGGCGATGGAAACTGTTGACCAGGCCGATATTGCCGGTGAACGCCACCCACTCCAGGCCGGCCATCGCCAGCAACCAGGTGATGGCGATGATGCTCAGGCGCGCACTGCCGGTGTCGCTGGCGGCCAGGTTGCCGACTTCGGCGATGGCCCGGCGGTCTACCGGTTGCGCGGCGGCGGCGCTGATCAGCGGCTCGATCGGATGGTCGAGGTAGCGCTCCAGGAACAACGGCTCGGCGCTCGCCAGGCGCACCCCGGCGACGGCGCAGAGTTCACCGTTGGCCTGGCTGACGCCAAACAGCTGCGGCATGAAATGACGGATATCGGCACCGTGGGCAATCCGAAAGCGCTGCTGGATGAAGGCTTCGAAGGCCGGGCGTTGGGGGTCTTGGGGCAGTGCTCGGGAAAGGCACAGCGATGCGCTGTCGGCTTGGCCGAACAGCAGGGGCAGGGGGATCTTCCAATCGATACTGGGCATTGGCGTTATGCCTCCCAAGTGAAGTTGGGAGGAGTATCGAGGGCGTTTCTTAACGAAGTCTGAAGGTGCTGAAAATGATCGTTTCAGCGATCTTCAGATTGTCTTAAGACTAGCCGGGCAGGGTGATCGCGACTTTATCAAGGCCGGGTTCGGCCCCACCCCCTGCACAAGGTGCCTTTTCTATGAGCGAAAACCTGATGACAGCGCGCTACTCAAGGCTGTCGATGATTCTGCACTGGTTGATGCTGGCGTTGTTTGTCGGCGTGTACGGTTGCATCGAAATCAAAGGTCTGTTGCCCCGCGGGCACGCACTCAAGGGGCTGTTCCTCGGCGCCCATGCGCTGTTCGGTATCGGGATTTTCCTGCTGGTCTGGCTGCGCCTGCTCGGGCGCCTGACGCCGCGCCCACCGATCGTGCCGCGCCCGCCGGCCTGGCAGACGGGCATGTCGCACCTGATGCACCTGGCGTTGTACGGCCTGATGATCGTCACGCCGCTGCTGGCCTGGCTGATGCTCAACGCCGCAGGCAAACCGGTGCCGTATTTCGAGTTTTCCTTGCCGACCCTGGTCGCAGCGGACCCCGACCTGGCCAGGCAGTTCAAGCACTGGCATGAATGGTTGGGCAGCGCCGGTTATTGGCTGATCGGCCTGCACGCCGCCGCCGGTTTGTTCCACCACTATTGGGTGCGGGACAACACCTTGCTGCGCATGCTGCCAAAACGTTAAGAACGCTGAGGTTGCGGTTAAGTCGCTTGATGAAACGTTTCATCAAGCGACAAACGGGCTACGCAAGCGCTTGCGTAAGCAAATCTATCTGATTAGAGTCGGTGGTGATCGGCTCTGATCCAAGGAGCGCGAATACAAAAATAATAAATTCAGGAGCTCAGTCATGAGCCTCGAACCCTTGCTTGAAATGCAGGGCATCAGCAAAACCTTCAACGGTTTGCGCGTGCTCAAGAATGTCAGCCTGAAAGTCTACCCCGGCGAAATCCACGCCTTGATGGGGGAGAACGGCGCCGGCAAATCCACCCTGATGAAAATCCTCTCCGGCGCTTACCAGGCCGACCCGGGCGGCACCATCCGCATCGCCGGCCAGCCTGTCGCCACGTTCGACCCCGCCACCGCCAAAGCCCTCGGCATCGCCGTGATCTATCAGGAACTGAGCCTGTGCCCGAACCTGAGCGTGGCCGAGAACATCTACCTGGGCCGTGAACTGCGCCGTGGCTGGACCATCGACCGCCAGGGCATGCAGGCCGGTTGCGTGGAAGTGCTGCAACGCCTGGGTGCCGAGTTCACCGCGGCGACGCGGGTCAGCAGCCTGTCGATTGCCGAACGCCAATTGGTGGAAATCGCCCGCGCCCTGCATGCCCACGCCAAGATCCTGGTCATGGACGAGCCCACCACGCCGCTCTCATCGCGCGAGACCGACCGCCTGTTCGCGCTGATCAAACAGCTGCGCAGCCAGGGCCTGGCGATCATCTATATCAGCCATCGCATGGCTGAGATCTACGAATTGTCGGACCGGGTTTCGGTGCTGCGCGACGGCCAGTACATCGGCGAACTGACCCGCGACGCGCTGTCGGCCGAGGTATTGGTGAAGATGATGGTCGGCCGCGACCTCTCCGGTTTCTACAAGAAGGAACACGCGGCCTATGACCCTGGCGCGGTGGTGATGCGCGTGCGCGACATGGCCGACGGCAAACGCGTGCGCAACTGCAGCTTCGACCTGCATGCCGGCGAAGTGCTGGGCATCGCCGGCCTGGTGGGGGCAGGGCGCACCGAACTGGCGCGGCTGATCTTCGGCGCCGACCCGCGCACCGGCGGCACCCTGGAAGTGGTGGGCAAGACCGTCACCCAACTGCGCACCCCGGCCGACGCGATCCGCGCCGGCGTGGTGTACCTCACCGAAGACCGCAAGGCCCAGGGCCTGTTCCTGGACATGAGCGTGGCCGACAACATCAATGTCTGCGCCTGTGTGCCGGACGCCCATGCCGGTGGCGTGCTCAATCGACGGCATGCCGTGCAACGCTCGCAGGACGCGATCAAGTCGCTGTCGATTCGCGTGGCGTCGGGCAAGGTCAACGTCGGCGCGTTGTCCGGCGGCAATCAGCAAAAGGTCTTGTTGGCGCGGCTGCTGGAGGTCAAGCCGCATGTGCTGATCCTCGACGAACCCACGCGCGGCGTGGACATCGGCTCCAAATCCGAGATCTACCGCATCATCAATCAACTGGCGCAGGCCGGTGTAGGCGTCGTGGTGATTTCCAGCGAGTTGCCGGAAATCATCGGCACCTGCGACCGCGTGCTGATCATGCGCGAAGGCCAGTTGGTGGCCGAAGTCGGCGGGGCTTCGGGCCACGTCATTTCCCAGGAACGTATTATTGACCTCGCCACCGGTGGCGATCAGGTGGCTGCCCATGGCTGATTCGAACAACACAATGACCCTCCCGCCAATCGGCAAGGCCGAGCGGCTCAGGGAACTGATGCGCAGCGTCGGCATGTTGCCGGTACTGGTCCTGCTGCTGGTGGGCTTTGCCCTGGCCAGTGAAAACTTCCTGACGGTGCAGAACCTGTCGATCATCACGCAACAGGCCTCGGTCAACGTGGTGCTGGCGGCGGGCATGACCTTTGTGATCCTCACTGCCGGCATCGACCTGTCCGTCGGTGCGATCCTCGCAGCGTCCGCCGTGGTGGCGTTGCAGGCCTCGATGTCGCCGCAGTTCGGCATGTTCGGGATTGCCGCCGGGATTGGCTTTGGCCTGTTGCTGGGCCTGGTCAACGGTGGGTTGATCGCGTTCATGCGCTTGCCGCCGTTTATCGTCACCCTCGGCGCGCTGACCGCCATGCGCGGCCTGGCGCGTTTGCTGGCCGACGACAAGACCGTGTTCAACCCCGACCTGCCGTTTGCCTTTATCGGCAATGACTCGATCCTCGGCGTGCCGTGGTTGGTGGTGATCGCGGTCGCGGTGGTGGCGTTGTCGTGGTTCATCCTGCGGCGCACGGTGATGGGCGTGCAGATCTATTCGGTGGGCGGCAACCCGGAAGCGGCGCGGCTTTCCGGGATCAAGGTGTGGAAGGTGCTGCTGTTCGTCTACGCGATGTCCGGTGCGTTGGCCGGGCTTGGCGCGGTGATGAGTGCTTCACGCCTGTTCGCCGCCAATGGCCTGCAACTGGGGCAATCCTACGAGTTGGATGCTATCGCTGCAGTGATCCTCGGTGGCACCAGCTTTACCGGCGGCGTCGGCACCATCGGCGGCACGCTGATCGGCGCACTGATCATCGCGGTACTGACCAATGGCCTGGTGCTGCTGGGCGTCTCGGATATCTGGCAGTACATCATCAAGGGCATCGTGATCATCGGCGCGGTCGCGCTGGATCGCTATCGCCAGTCCGGTGCGCGGACCTGAGTTCACTCCTACAACAATCACAAGAGAGACCCACATGAACCTAAAACACATCTTCCCCGTCATTGCCTTGGCTGCCCTGATGTCCCAAGCCGTGGAAGCGCGTGAATTGAAAGCCCTGGGCATCAGCATGGGCTCGCTGGGCAACCCGTATTTCGTGACCCTGGCCGACGGCGCCACGGCCCGCGCCAAGGAGCTGAACCCGGGCGTCAAGGTCACGTCGGTGTCGGCCGACTATGACTTGAGCAAGCAGTTTTCGCAGATCGACAACTTCATCTCGTCCAAGGTCGACCTGATTCTGATCAACGCCGTCGACCCCTCCGCCATGGCCTCGGCGATCAAGAAAGCCCGTGACGCCGGTATCGTCGTGGTGGCGGTGGACGTGGACGCCAAGGGGGTCAACGCGACCGTGCAGACCGACAACGTCGAAGCCGGCAAACTGGCCTGCCAATTCCTGGTGGACAAGCTCGCGGGTAAAGGCAACGTGATTATCCAGAACGGCCCGCAAGTGACCGCCGTGACCGACCGCGTCAAAGGTTGCAAGGCCGCCTTGGCCGCTGCGCCGCAGATCAAGGTGCTGTCCGATGACCAGGACGGCAAGGGCTCGCGTGAAGGCGGCCTGAACGTGATGCAGGGCTACCTCACGCGTTTTGCGAAAATCGACGGTCTGTTCGCGATCAACGACCCCCAGGCCATCGGCAGCGACCTGGCGGCCAAGCAGCTTAAACGCAGCGGTATCATCATCACCTCGGTAGATGGCGCGCCGGATATCGAGAATGCGCTGAAGACCGACACCCAGATCCAGGCGTCCTCCAGCCAGGACCCATGGGCCATGGCGCAGACGGCGGTGAACATCGGCAATGACCTTCTCAACGACAAGGCGCCGGCCGAAACGGTTACGCTGCTCACGCCCAAACTGATCACCCGCGACAACGTCGCGACGTACAGCGGTTGGTCGAGTAAACACTGAGTCATTGAGGGGGGACAGCGCCGTGGTCACCATGGATGACGTCGCAAGCAGAGCGGGGGTGTCGACGTCAACGGTGTCCCATGTGTTGAACGGCACCCGCAAGGTCAGCCCGGCCACGGTGCAAGCGGTGCAGCGCGCGATCCAGGAACTGGGTTATATCCCCAACACCCTGGCGCGTTCGCTGGCGCGTTCGAGCACCAACACCATCGGCGTGGCGATCTCGGCGCTGTCCAATCATTACTTCAGCGAAACCGTACACGCGATCGAAACCGAGTGTGCCAAGCACGGCTACATGATGCTGTTCGTCGATACCCACGACGACCCGGAGCAGGAGCTGCGGGTGGTCACGGCGCTGCATCACCGGCGCGTCGACGGCATTGTATTGGCGCCCTCGAACGGTTCGCTGGCCCTGGAGTATCTGCGGGCCAGCGAGATTCCGGCGGTGCTGGTGGACCGGATGATGAGTGAACAATTCGATCAGGTCGGGGTGGCGAATACCCAGCCCACCCAGGCGCTGATTGCCCACCTGATCGCCCATGGGCATCGCCGAATCGGCTTCATCGCCGGGCGCCTGGGGTTCAGCACCACGGATGAACGGGTGGCCGGTTACCGCGCGGCATTGGCGGCCGCGGGGCTGGCGTTCGATCCGCAACTGCTGGTCAACGGCGGCTCCAACACCGAACCGGCACGCCAGGCCACGGTGCAGTTACTGGGCCTGGCTGCGCCGCCGACCGCGATCATGGCCGGCAACAACCTGATGACCCTCGGCGCCATGCAGGCCTTGCGCGATGCACATATCGAGGTGCCGGCGCAGATGGCGCTGGTGGGCTTCGATGATTTTGATTGGGCGGATTTCTTTGTGCCGCGTCTGACGTTGATCGCCCAGCCGGTCCAGGCGCTCGGCGCTCGTGCGGTCAACCTGTTACTGCAACGCATGGCCGCACCCGATGCGCCGACCCGCAGTGTGCGTCTGGAGCCGACCCTGCAAATACGTAACTCCTGTGGCTGTGATTGATTGGAATGACTCGCGTATGAACACTGCTGTTTCCCTCGGCATCGACCTGGGCACCTCGGAACTCAAAGCCATCCTGATGGATGCCAGCGGCGCGGTGCTGGCTCAGGCCGGCGTGCGCTTGAGCGTCTCGCGCCGGCACGCCGGCTGGTCCGAACAGGCGCCGCAAGACTGGTGGCAAGCCTGTTTGCAGGCGCTGGATGTGTTGCGCGCTCATGAATCGTTTGCCCGTGTGGCGTGCATCGGCCTGTCTGGGCAAATGCACGGCGCGGTATTGCTGGGGGATGACGATCGCGTGTTATACCCGGCGATTCTGTGGGACGACTCGCGCGCGGTGGCCGAAGCGGCACAGCTCGGCCCAGGGTTTGCCGACGTCACCGGCAGCTTGCCCATGGCCGGCTTGACCGCGCCGAAACTGCTCTGGCTGCAACGGCATGAGCCCGAAGTGTTCAAGGCCATCGATTGCGTGTTGTCGCCCAAGGATTACCTGCGCCTGCGCTTGAGTGGGGAGCGCGTCAGCGAGATGTCCGATGCGGCCGGAACGCTGTGGCTGGACGTGGCCAATCGTCAATGGTTCAGCCCCATGCTGCGGGCCACCGGCCTGGCGCCGGAACAAATGCCCAGGCTGGTGGAGGGCGGTGCGGCAAGCGCGTGTCTGACCGCCCGCGAGCTGGGTTTGCGCGCCGAGGTGGTGATTGCCGGCGGCGGTGGCGACAACCCGGTTGCGGCGGTCGGCATCGGCGCGATCAATGCCGGCGACGGTTTCATCACGTTGGGCACCAGCGCGGCGATTGTCGCGATCACCGACCATGCGGCGGGCAACCCGGCCAGCGCGGTACACAGCTTCTGCCATGCGCTGCCCGACCGTTGGTACACCATGGGCGCGATGCTGGCCGGCGCCAGTTGTTTGCGCTGGGTCACGCGCCTGACGGGCATGCCGGATGAACAGGCGCTGTTGGATCAGGTCCAGGCCCAGTTGCCCATCGGCCAATCGGTGCCGCTGGACACGCCGTTGTTCCTGCCGTACCTGGCCGGCGAACGCACCCCGCATAACGACCCCTTATTGCGCGGCGGCTTTATGAACCTGGGCCACGACTGCACCCCGGCGATGCTGGGGTATGCGGTGATGGAAGGCGTGGGTTTTGGCCTGCTCGACGCGTTGCGCGCGGTGCAATCGAGCGGCGCCGACGTCACCGCCTGTGCGCTGGTGGGTGGCGGCGCGCGCAGTGAGTATTGGGCGCAGTTGCTGGCCAACATCCTGCAGCGGGAAATCTTCACGCTGCACGGCAGTGAACTGAGCGCGTGCATCGGCGCGGCGAAGTTGGGCTTTTTGGCCATCGGGCAGGGCGCGGCGTTGCTTGCGGCGGGCATGCCGGTCAAGGCGCGGTATGTACCGGACGTGGCGCAACAGCCGGTGCTGGAGGCGCGTTATCGCAAGTTTCAGGGGCTGTTGGGCGCGGCCAAGGCTCTGCACGGCTGACTTGATCCGGCCCTGTGGGAGGGAGTTTGCTCCCGATAGCGGAGTGTCAGTCACCGCATAAGTGCCTGAACCGCTGCTATCCCCACCTAAGGTTTGTCGGCGTTAGTCCGTCAGCGGTGGCAGGCGCCGCTTCACTGGGGTTTTCTTGACGATGGCGGTGTTGGTCTCGGCATAGACGTTGAGCCGATCCAGCAGACTGTCGAGGTGGTCCATGGTGCGTACATGCAGGCGTGCGATGAAGCAGTCCTCGCCGGTGACTTTGTCGCATTCGGTGAATTCGGGGATGGCCTGGATCTGCCGCTCCACTTCCTGCAATTGGCCGGGCAGGGGACGGATACGCACGATGGCTTGCAGCAGGTAGCCGAAGTGTTTGGGGTCGATGTCGACCGTGTAATGGGTCAGCACGCCGCGCTCTTCCAGGCGGCGCAGGCGTTCGCCGACGCTGGGCGAGGACAGGCCGGTGATGCCGGCCAGGGCCTTGAGGGACAGCCGTGAGTCGTCCATCAAAGCGCCGATCAGTTGTTGGTCGATGGTGTCGATCATGGTGTGCGCCTAATAAATAAAGGTCATTGAGGCTTTTCGCCTTTTTTAGGCGCTGGAGCCGCGGCGAACCAGCTTGCCATAATTGAGCCTCACTTGAGGAGTCTCAATCATGGATACATCCATCCGTCGCGGGTCGTGGGAAATGGTCGCCGCCATGCTGATCTCGGGCACCATTGGCTGGTTTGTACTGGTGTCGGGCGTATCGGTGCTCGAAGTGGTGTTCTGGCGCTGCGTGATCGGGGCGCTGACATTATTGCTGGTGTGCGCGCTGCTCGGGTATCTGCGCCGGGACTTGCTCAGTTGGGCCGGGCTCGGCCTGGCGATGCTCAGCGGAGTGGCCATTGTCGGCAACTGGTTGCTGCTGTTCGAATCGTATTCCCGCGCGTCCATCGCCATCAGTACTGCGGTGTACAACGTGCAGCCGTTCATGTTGGTGATGCTGGCGGCGCTGTTTCTCGGTGAAAAGCTCAGCGTGCCGAAGCTGGCGTGGCTGAGTGTGGCATTCCTCGGGATGCTGGCGATTGTCAGCGCCCATGGCAATCAGCCAACCGGCGACGATTACCTGGCCGGTATCGCCCTGGCCCTCGGCGCGGCGTTTCTGTATGCGCTTGCCGCGCTGATCATCAAGCGCCTGAAGGCAGTACCGCCGCATTTGATCGCGCTGATCCAGGTCACGACCGGTGCGTTGTTACTGGCACCGCTGGTGCCGTGGCACAGTCTGCCGGTGGCGCACAACGCCTGGGCGGCCTTGTTGACGCTCGGGGTGGTACACACCGGTTTGATGTATGTGTTGCTGTACGGGGCGATCCAGAAGTTGCCGACGGCCATCACCGGCGCGTTGTCGTTTATCTACCCGATTGCGGCGATTCTGGTCGACTGGATTGCCTTCGGGCATCGCCTGGGTTGGCTGCAATGGCTGGGTGTCGCCGCGATTCTGTTGGCTGCCGCCGGTTTGCAAAGGGGCTGGTGGTGGCGCCCCAAAGCTGTGGTGCAAGTGCAGTGATCGAGAGCGAGCGCGCCGTTGCAGCGCGCCCGCGGTTCGATCAATGCGGCGCGCGCGGGATGGTCTTGAGCAGATCGTCCGGGCTGATGTAGCCGACCACGCTGCCTGGCTGCGGCAACCCGAGGATGTGCCCCTTGATCTTGCCCACCACATGCATTTCGCAAGGCTTGCAGTCGAATTTCAGGGTCAGCACTTCATCGCCATGGATCAACTGCATCGGCGCAACCTTGGTCTTCACCCCCGTCACGCCCTTGGCCTGTTTGGGGCAGAGGTTGAACGAGAAACGCAGGCAGTGCTTGGTGATCATCACCGGCACTTCACCGGTTTCTTCGTGGGCTTCGAAGGCCGCGTCGATCAGTTTCACGCCGTGGCGGTGGTAGAAATCCCGGGCCTTCTGGTTATACACGTTGGCCAGGAACGACAGGTGCGCTTCCGGGTACACCGGCGGCGGGCTGGTTTCGGCCTTGCGCCCACCATGCGGGTGAGCGTCGATGCGCGCCGCTGTCAGCGCTTCGATCACTTCACGGCGCGCGGCCTTGAGCTGCGAGTTGGGGATGAAGAACGCCTGCGGCGCATCCAGCTCGATGGCGGTGGCGTGGTATTCGGTGGTGCCCAGTTGGCCGAGCAGGTCACGCAGGGTGTCCAGCGCCTGTTCCGGCTTGTTGGCCGCGCCGAACGGGCCGGGCAGGGCGACGCTGGCGGTGATGCCTTCTTCGCTGGTGGCGTTCAGCTCCAGGCGCTCTTCGCGCAGTCGGGCGACCCACGACAGGCCGATCCGGCGCTCGGCGGAGGTTTTGAGCAGCGCCTGTTGCCAGTTGTGGTCGAGGTTGCGGTTCAGCGGGTGGTTGGGGCGCAACTGATGCAGGCCGGCCGGCATTTCGTTCGGCTCGACGCGATAGCGGTAGCGCTTCTCGCCGTCTTCCTCGAACTCGCCCTTGGCCTCGGCGATATTGGCGCGGAAACCCACCACTTCACGCTTGACCAGCACATTCAGGCCGTCGCCGTTGGACAGCGGCTCATGGGTGATCACTTGCAGGTCGCGTTTGCCGGCTTTTTCCACCACGCCCACCGGCAGGCCGGTGAAGGTCGGGGTGTCGAAGGCGCCGATGTCGATCTTGCGGTCGCTGACGAAATAGTCGGTGCTGCCCCGGTGGAAGGTCTTTTCCGGGTCGGGCAGGAAGAAATGCGCGGTCCGGCCGCTGGAAGCGCGGGCCAGGTCGGGGCGGTCTTCGAGGATCTCGTCGAGGCGCTGGCGGTAATAGGCGGTGATGTTCTTCACATAGCCCATGTCCTTGTAGCGCCCTTCGATCTTGAACGAGCGAACACCGGCATCGACCAGGGCGCGCAGGTTGGCGCTCTGGTTGTTGTCTTTCATCGACAGCAGGTGCTTTTCAAAGGCGACGACGCGGCCTTGATCGTCTTTGAGGGTGTACGGCAGGCGGCACGCCTGGGAACAGTCGCCGCGGTTGGCGCTGCGGCCGTTCTGCGCGTGGGAGATATTGCACTGCCCGGAGAACGCCACGCACAGGGCGCCGTGGATGAAGAACTCGATAGCGGCATCGGTTTCATCGGCAATGGCGCGGATTTCCTGCAGGTTCAGCTCGCGGGCCAATACCAGCTGCGAGAAGCCTGCCTGGTCGAGAAACTTGGCGCGGCCCAGGGTGCGGATGTCGGTCTGGGTGCTGGCGTGCAGCTCGATCGGCGGGATATCCAGCTCCATCACGCCCAGGTCTTGCACGATCAACGCGTCGACGCCAGCGTCGTAGAGCTGATGGATCAGCTTGCGCGCCGGTTCCAGTTCGTTGTCATGCAAGATGGTGTTGAGGGTGGTGAAGACGCGGGCGTGGTAGCGCCGGGCGAATTCGACCAACTGCGCGATATCGCTGACCTCGTTGCAGGCGTTGTGGCGGGCGCCGAAGCTTGGGCCGCCGATGTAGATGGCGTCGGCGCCATGCAGGATGGCCTCGCGCGCGATGGCGACATCGCGGGCAGGGCTGAGCAATTCCAGGTGATGCTTGGGCAAGGACATAGTTTTTTTAGTCAGGCTTGTCACGGTCGAGGCGCGCATTGTAGCCGTGAAACGCCTGACCGGCACCTACCGCAGGGCCGCCGGCGGGCTTGGCCTGCAAGGTGCCAGGCCAATGACGGGTGTTTCAATCGACGCGGGTTCAGGCCTTGGCGGCCATCGCGGTGACTTCCACGCGCATGCCTTCCACCGCCAGGGCCGCCACGCCAACTGCGGCACGCACCGGCCACGGCTTGGCGAAGAAGCGCTTGTAGACCTCGTTGAACGCCGCGCGGTCGGCCATGTCGGTCAGGTAGATGGTCAGGTGCATCACCCGGTCCATGGAACTGCCGGCGCGTTCAAGGGCGACTTTCAGGGCTTGCAGCGTGCATTCGCTTTGCGCGGTGATGTCGCCCAGTTCCAGGCTGCCGTCGGCGCGGGTCGGGATCTGGGTGGAGACCAGGATGCCGTTGAAGCCGATCACGTCGGAGGAAATCGAGTCGGCATCCGGATCAGGGGTGAAGGACAGGTCGTGGTTGGCCATGACGTTCTCTTGGCAGGGAAAAGGGCCGCCAATTTAAACACAGAGGGGCGCGAGGATCAGTACTCTTCGGCGTTGCAGGCGTGGCGAGCGACGGGTATTTGACGTCAAATGATATTTATTTTTCATCGGTCAAGTCCGGTATTTATTGGCCGATAGTGCAGGAGATAACCCCCGATTCCACGCACGGCTGAGGCTACGTCATGTTCAATCACACACTAAAAACAGAACTGGCGGCCAGGAGGGCCGAAGTCGCTGAATACCAAGGATTGATTGCCGCGCTTGAGCGCTCCATGGCCGTGGTCGAATTCGACCTCAATGGCAAGGTGTTGCGCGCCAATGACAACTTTATGAAAACCCTGGGTTACAGCAGCGCTCAATTGGCCGGCAAGACCCACCGTGATTTTTGCCCGTCGGCGCTGACCAGCAGCCCTGCCTATGCCGAGTTCTGGCAGGAACTCAGGGCCGGCAAGTTCGTCTCGGGCACATTCAAGCGCGTGGACGCCCACGGCAAGATCATCTGGCTGGAGGCCAGCTACAACCCGGTGCTGGATGAGCGTGGCCAGGTCGTGAAAGTGGTCAAGTACGCCCTCGACGTCACGCGCAAAGTGGAGCAGGAGGCGGCGACCCGCAGCAAGCTGGCTGCGCTGGACCGGGCGATGGCGGTGATCGAGTTCGACTTGAACGGGCAAGTGCTCGATGCCAACGAGAATTTCCTCGCGGTCATGGGGTATTCACTGACGGAACTCAAAGGCAAACATCACCGTATGTTTTGCGAGCCGGCCCAGGTCAACAGCCCTGAGTACGCCGACTTCTGGCGGCGCTTGAACAATGGTGAATTCTTCACCGGGCAATTCAAGCGTATCGGCAAGCACGGCCGCGTGGTGTGGTTGGAGGCGAGTTACAACCCGGTGTATGACGGCGACGGCAAGCTGATCAAAATCGTCAAGTTCGCCAGCGACATCAGCGAGCGCGTCGAGAAGTTCGAGGAGGATTCACGCGGTGCTTCCCGCGCTTACCATATCTCCTCGGAAACCGAGCGATTCGCCGAACATGGCACCCAGGTGATCCACGAAACCGCCAGTGAAATGCGCCGCATTGCCGAAAACATCGGCGCCTCCGCACGTCTGGTGGGGCAACTGGGTGATCGTTCCGAGCAGATCACTGCGATCGTCAATACCATTCGCGGTATTGCCGACCAGACCAACCTGCTGGCGCTCAACGCCGCCATCGAGGCCGCGCGCGCGGGCGATCAGGGCCGTGGTTTTGCGGTGGTGGCCGATGAGGTCAGGCAACTGGCGGGGCGCACCAGCCGTTCGACGGCCGAGATTGCCGAGATGATCGGCCTGATTCTGTCGGAAACCCGTGACGCGGTCGCCAGCATGAGCGCGACCCAGGAAGGCGCGCAACGTGGCGTCAGCCTGGCCGACCAGGCGGGTTCGGTGATTCTGCAGATCCGCACCAGCACCAGCGATGCGGTGCAAGCCGTGAGCATGTTTGCGTCAAAGCTGGATGAGTCGGAGGTGGTTCCGAAAACCGCTGTCGGCTGGGTCGGCTAGACGCGCACCCGGGGTCAGTCTCACTCCTCTACATCCATGAACTCTTTGGCCCAGGCCACGTAGCTCTCCGGCAGGGTGTAGGTGTGAGTAAGCTCGGTGGCACTGAGGTTCGAGGTGCTGTGGGTGAGCTGACGTTGGGCGCGCAGGCTGTCGTAGGTGGCCTTGATCGCCGCGAAGTAGGCGCCGTGGCCGGCCACCACGATGCGTACTCCCAGGCTTGCCAGGCGCTGGCTGTCATTGAGTTTCGGGTTGCCGTAGGTCACCAGCATCAAGGGCACCGTGAGTTGTTGCGCAATCTGCTCAAGGTGCTCGAAGTCGCTGACACCCACCATGCAGATCCCATCGGCACCGGCTTTTTCATAGGCCAGGGTGCGTTCGATCACGGCCTCGGTCGGCAACACCTTCGCGTTAGTGCGGGCGATGATGGACAGCTCGGGGTCGACCCGTGCTTCAAGGGCGGCCCTGACTTTGCCGATGCCTTCCTCGATGGAAATCAGATCGGTCGATTTGCGCCCGAACTGCGCCGGCAACAGCGTGTCTTCAATCGTCAGTGCCGCTACGCCTGCGCGTTCCAGCTCCGCGACGGTACGCATGACATTCAGGGCATTGCCATAGCCGTGGTCGGCATCGGCAATCACCGGCAACTGCGCAACGCGGCCGATCCGGGTGGCCTGTTCAGCGAACTCACTCAAGGTGATCAACGCAAAATCAGGTGCCGCCAGTACCTGCAGCGAAGCGACCGAGCCCCCCAGAATGCCGACCTCGAAGCCCAGGTCGGCGGCGATACGCGCCGACATCGGGTCGAACACAGAGGCCGTCTCAACGCACAGTGGCGTAGCAAGCAGTTCACGGAAATTACGACGCAGGGCTGAGTGGGACACTTTGGGCATGATCTTTCCTGGTTCTGGTCATTGTCGACTGACGATCAATGCCTATTCATAGTCGTAAGAGATTACCACGCCACAAAACCCAGGATTATGACGTTTGAGAATGGGCTATGCCCACCGCACATACGGTGGGCGCGAGGTGTGCGCCGTTCAGTCGGCAGGCTGGCTAAGCAGGTTGAAATGACAGGCGCTGCCACCGCGTCGTTTAGCCTGGTACATCGCGTCGTCGGCCCGTGCGAGCAGTTGCTCGACGCTTGCCCCGTCCCATGGATACAGGCTGATGCCGACGCTGATGTGTGTGTTCAGGCGGTGGGCATCGATCATGAACGGCTGGTTGATCGCGCCGATCAATTTATCGGCCAACACCTCGACCTGCCTGGCGTGGTCCATGCCGGTCACCAGGATCGCAAATTCATCGCCGCTCAAACGGCCGACGACATCGGACCTGCGCACCGACTGGCTGAGGCGTTCGGCCACCGCCACCAGCAATTTGTCGCCGCACGCATGCCCATGGGTGTCGTTGACCGCTTTGAAACGGTCCAGGTCGATAAACATCAACGCCAGCGGCTGTT
Source organism: Pseudomonas sp. PSPC2-3 (assembly GCF_049898265.1). Lineage (NCBI taxonomy): Bacteria > Pseudomonadati > Pseudomonadota > Gammaproteobacteria > Pseudomonadales > Pseudomonadaceae > Pseudomonas > Pseudomonas sp. PSPC2-3. The sequence goes on from NZ_JAFCXJ010000005.1 coordinate 141,270, forward strand.
GCTGCTGGGTGGCATGACTCATCGCTTGATTGAGCAGGCTCAGAAACAGGCTGCGGTTGGGCAAGCCGGTCAGTCCGTCATGGAACGCCAGTTGTTGCATGCGCGCACGTTCTTCGTCCATCACCTTGAAGTTGTGCAGGATCGCGATGAAGTGCGTGACCACGCCCTGCGGGTCGAGCACCGGGGTAATGACCTGATTGATCGTACAGTTGGAGCCGTCCTTGCGGCGCTCGACCATCTCACCCTGCCAGGTCAGGCCCGCCATGATGGTCATCCACAGCTCTCGATAGAACGTGGTGGTTTGCCGTCCCGACGACAAAAGGTGCGGGGTTTTACCGACCAGCTCCAGCTTCGAATAGCCACTCAACAGGCTGAACGCTCGGTTGATCCACACAATGCAACCCGATCTCTCGGTGATCAGCACCGGGTTTGTCGCCGCGTCCAACGCCCTCACCAACACTTGCTGCTCATCTTCGATCATGGTGCCCTCCGACGGAGCCGGTGACGCTGCAAGTCTTGATGCAGGCTAGGGGCAAGGGGCCCGGCGGCTGTTGATGAAAATCAACTTTTGCGGGCACCAACTGATAAAGATCAAGTAGCCGCTGAGCCGGAACGCTCAATCTGAAGGCCTATCCACCGAATCAGATGGCCGCGTGCCGAGGTGCCCCCATGTTGCAGACTCAGCGTTTACTGTTGATTGCCCCTTCGTCCATGACCCGCACACCGGCGTTCGATCGTGCAGCTGCCTTGGCGCGCGCGATGCAGTTGCCGTTGCATATCGTGGCATTCGACTATTTGCAGGCCCTGGCGATCGCCGGGCTGTTTGCGCCCGAACAGATCAATCGGGCCCGGGAAGGGTACCTGGACACCCATCGCCACTGGCTCGCCGAGCAGGCCGAGGTGATGCGCCAGCGCGGGGTCGAGGTCACCAGCGAAGTAGTCTGGGTGCATCATCCTTATGAGGAAATCCTGCATTTCGTCAACGAGATGTCGCTGGCCCTGATCATCAAGGATGCCGAGGAAGAGCCGGCGTTGAAACGGGTGTTCTTCACCCCGCTGGATTGGCAACTGCTGCGCGACTGCCCGGTGCCGGTGCATCTGGTCACCGACTCGCGCCACCCGTTGCCACGCAAGGTGCTGGCGATTGTCGATGTGTTGCGCAGCGAGGAGCAGGACCAGATCTTCAACGACCAGATTGTCGAAGCGGCGGTCAAGCTGGCCGCGCAATGCCAGGCCCAGCTCGAGTTGCTGCATGTGTACGACTGGGCCGCGGTGTATGCCAAGGACATGGGCTTCGGCGCGGTGCCCCTGGCCGCCGGGCTCTATGAGTCGTTGAATGAAGCCCAGCATGAGGCGTTTGCCGCGTTGGCCGAGCGCCAGGGGATTCCCGTCGAGCATCGGCACTTTATCGAGGGCACGCCGCTCTTCAACATTTGCGACTTCGCCCGCGATCACCAGATCGACATCATCGTCATGGGCACCGTGCAGCACTGGGGCTTGAACAAGCTGTTGGGCACTACCGCCGAAAGCCTGCTGCACCACGCGCCGTGCAGCATGTGGGCGATCAAACCGACGCGCAGTTGATGAAGGATTGAACCTGGCGCCAGGACCAACCGGTGCCCGACGAGGTGCGAAATGAGCCAATATCAACGTCTGTTGCTGATCACCGACCGTTCGTTGTATCACTCCCCGGCGCTGCTGCGCGCGGTGGCCCTGGCCAAGGCCAGCGGCGCGGCGCTCGATATCAGGGCGTTTATCGAACCTGCGCCGATCATTCATTTGTGGGAAGAACACGTCGATGAGTCGGCTTTTCAGGACTACCTGCACCGCTATCGCGATTGGCTGATCGACGAAGTCCAGCGCCTGGGCGGTAACGGGCTGAAGGTGACGGTTGAATTGCTCTTCACCACCCACCCTGTGCTGGAGATCCTGCGCACGATCGCCGATCTGAACCCGGACCTGGTGATCAAGGACGTGAAGCTGGAGCCGGTTCTCAAGCGCATATTCATCACCCCGCTCGATTGCCACCTGCTGCGCGAGTGCCCGACACCCCTGCATCTGGTGAGCCAGGCGCGCTACGGTTTGCCCCATCGCGTGGTGGCGGCCGTCGATCCGTTCGAGCCCGGCACGCAGATCAGCGGTCTGAACGACACCATCATTCAGTGCGCCTACTCCATGGCCCTGCAATGCGATGCGCCGCTGCATCTGTTGTACGCCTATGACCTGTCACCGGCATTCAACGGTGATGCGCCGATGGCCATGGGCGGTTGGAACGTGGACTTCGCCGAAGAGCTGCGCCAGTCGTTGCACCAGGCGTTCGTGACCTTGGCCGACCGTTATGGCGTACCGCCGGAAAGACGGCACTTTGTCATGGGCCAGCCAGTGCCGGTGATTCAGGAGTTTGTCGAGCAATTCCAGGCCGACGTGGTGGTCATGGGGACTGCTCACCGGGTCGGGCTCGACCGACTGATCGGCAGCAACACCGAACGGGCGCTGTATTCGGTGCCGGGCAGCATTTTAGCGATCCGCCAGCCGGGAAGCGACGTCAAGGGCTAGCCTGGGCTCTGATCCTTTATTGACAAAGGTCAGAGGCAGGGCGGGCTCACGCCGGATACTGAAAATGTGCGTTGTTGATTTCTTACCGCGATGAATCGAGGGGAAACACCATGAACCGCTACCTGTCCGTTTCACTGTTGGCGCTGGTATTGGCAACGTCCGCCGGGTGCAGTCAACATGTCAAGGAACTTGAGGCTCGCCTGGACTCCGCGGAAAACAATGCCGCCACGGCGCGCCTGCGCGCTGACGAAGCCTACCTCAAGGCGGAGCAGGCGATGGCGCTGGCCAACCAGGCCCAGCGCACCGCTGACGAAGCCAACGAAAGAGCGATCCATATGCTGACCAGCGCGACCCGCAAATAGCCGCTGCTGCGTGTTATGGGGTCAGCACGATCGCGCCGTTGAACTGCCCGCTGCGCAGGTGCGCGAGTGCCTGATTGGCGTCTTCCAGGGCGAAGCGGGTGATGTCGCAGTGGACCGGCGTGTGCTGCACGGTTTGAAAGAACGCCGTGCCGTCCTGTCGGGTCAGGTTCGCCACTGAACGCACGCTGCGCTCGCCCCATAGCAGTCGATAGGGGAAGGCCGGAATATCGCTCATGTGAATCCCGGCGCAAATCACACAGCCGCCCTTGACGGTGGCGGCCAATGCCAGCGGTACAAGCGCTCCGACCGGGGCGAATATCAGGCTGGCATCCAGCAGGTGCGGCGGCAGTTGGTCCGAAGGCCCGGCCCACACGGCGCCCAATGAGCGTGCATAGGCCTGGCCTGCGCTGTCACCCGGGCGGGTGAACGCGTACACCTGTTGCCCGCGGCCCAGCGCCACCTGGATCGCCAGATGGGCGGCCGCACCGAAGCCGTAAAGCCCCAGGTGGGCGGCGTCGGCGGCCATTTGCAAGGCGCGAAAGCCGATCAGGCCGGCACACAACAGGGGCGCGGCTTGAACGTCCGACAGTGTGTCGGGAATCGGCAGGCAGAAGCGTTCGTCCGCCACCGTGTATTCAGCGTAGCCGCCGTCCAGATTGCAGCCGGTGAACAGCGCCTGATCGCAGAGGTTTTCCCGGCCCGATCGACAGAAAGCGCACTCGCCGCAGGTCCAGCCGAGCCACGGCACCCCGACGCGGCGGCCGATCCAGTCAGCCCCGACCGTGGCGCCCACGGCCGTCACTTCACCGACGATTTCATGGCCTGGCACCCGTGGCAGTTGCGCTTGCGGCAACTCGCCGTCGACCAGGTGCAGGTCGGTGCGGCACACGCCACAGGCCAGGACCTTGATCAACAGCTGCCCGCTTCCGGGTGCCGGGATCGGGCGCTGCTCCAGTTGCAGCGGTTGGCCGGGGGTGTGCAGAACCATCGCACGCATGACGAATCTCCAGGTGTTCGGGCGGTAATGCTAGATCGGTCGGCGGCAGCCCGCGACCAGACGCTTGAGACCTTCCAGGTCCAGGATCGTGACGTTGCGGCCGACGATCTGCGCCAACCCCTGGTCGCGCAGGTGCGCGATGCCGCGGCAGATGGTTTCCAGGCGCAAGCCCAGGTAGGAACCGATTTCCTCACGGCGCATTTTCAGCACAAAGTGCCTGGCCGAATACCCGCGGGAGCTGAAGCGTTGCGACAGGTTCAGCAGGAACGCGGCCAGGCGTTCATCCGAGCTCATGTTGCCCATCAGCATCAGCAGGGTGTGATCCTGCACGATTTCACGGCTCAGCAGCCGCGTGAGGTTGTGCTGCAGCGACGGAAGGTTACGCGCCAGGCTCTCCAGATGGGCGAAGTGGATGGGGCAGACCTCACTGTCCTCAAGGGCGACCGCCGTGCAGGCGTGTGCATCGTCACTGATGGCGTCCAGGCCGAGCATATCGCCGGAGAGTTGAAAACCGGTCACTTGTTCACGGCCATCGACAGACACGATGCCGGTCTTGAACGAGCCGGTGCGAACCGTATACAGCGAACGCAAGGGGTCGCCGGTACGGAATAAAGCTGCGCCTTTTTTGACCTTGAAGCGTTGCACCACCAACGCATCCAAGTGGGACACGTCCGGACTATCGAGGCCGATCGGCAAGCTGCATGCCGACACGCCGCAACCGGAACATGCCGTTTTGGGGGGGATTACCGGTCTGGGGCAGGAGGTGTGCGGTAGCACCGTCGAGCGACCGACTAAACGCAGGTGATGGGCATTCATGCATGCGCTCCGTCCAGGCATGTGCCTGAGTGATAGAGAGAACGAGGAAAATGCGCTGCCAGCGCTTTTGCTCAATATCCCGAGCTCCTGTTTCAATTGAGCTTCAGCGCCGGCTTTAAGACTTGATATACATCAAGCCTCGCGCAGTTGAGGCACCCAGAATCGACGAACGACAATCCACGGGTCGAGCCTTGACGGAGGGGTGTATGAGCGATTTTTTGAGTGCAGAGGAGCTGGAAGGGCTGGACGCGTATTGGCGGGCGTCCAATTACCTGGCGGTTGGGCAGATCTACCTCAAGAGCAACCCGTTGTTACAGACACCCTTGACCCTGGCGCACATCAAACCGCGCCTGTTGGGGCATTGGGGCACCACGCCGGGGCTGAATCTGCTCTATACGCACCTCAATCGGCTGATCAACCAGTACGACTTGAACATGCTCTTTGTCGCCGGCCCCGGGCATGGCGGGCCGGCGGTGGTCGCGCAGACCTACCTGGAAGGCACCTACACCGAGTGTTATCCCTCGGTGGAGCGCAATGCCAATGGCCTGCTGCGGCTGTTTCGGCAGTTTTCCTGGCCCTATGGGATTTCCAGCCACGTTTCGGCGCAAATCCCAGGCTCGATCCATGAAGGCGGCGAGCTGGGTTACTGCCTGGCGCACGCCTATGGCGCGGTCTTCGATAACCCGGACCTGATCGTCGCCTGCGTGATCGGCGACGGCGAGGCCGAAACCGGCCCGCTGGCCGCCAGCTGGCACTCCAACAAATTCATCAACCCCGCGCGCGATGGGGCAGTGCTGCCGATCCTGCACCTCAACGGCTACAAGATCGCCAACCCCACGGTCCTGTCCAGGATCAGCGAAGATGAACTGTCGGCGCTGTTGTATGGCTATGGTTACGATGCGTACTTCGTCGAAGGCGATGACCCGGCGCAGGTGCATCAGGAGCTTGCCCGCACCCTTCACACCATGCTGCTGAAAATCCGCGAGATTCAGCACGCGGCGCGCCAGCCCCGGCGGGCCGAGACGCCGGAGCGCCAGCTGTGGCCGGTGCTGGTATTGCGCACGCCCAAGGGCTGGACCGGGCCGAAATTTGTCGATGGCTGTCGGGTCGAAGGCACCTGGCGTGCCCACCAAGTGCCGTTGGCCAACTTTCAGGCGCCGGGGCATGTGCAGCAGCTGGCGGAATGGCTGAACAGCTACCGTCCCGACGAACTGTTCGATGCCGACGGTGCCTTGCTCCCGGAAATCGCTGCGCTGGCGCCCACCGGGCACCGCCGCATGAGCGCCAACCCGCACGCCAACGGCGGGCTGGTATTACGCACGCTCGACTTGCCACGCTTTACCGACTACGCGGTAGCCCTGCCGGCCCCCGGTTGCCTGCGTGCCGAGGCGACCCGGGTATTGGGCAGCTTTTTGCGCGACGTGATGAAAAACGCACAGGGCGCTGCCAACTTCCGCCTGTTCGGCCCGGATGAAACCGCCTCCAATCGCCTGGACGCCGTGTACGAGGTCAGCGCCAAAGCGTGGATGGACCCGTTGGAGGCCGACGACGTGAACCTGGCGGCGGATGGCCGGGTCATGGAGATTCTCAGCGAACACGTGTGTGAGGGCTGGCTCGAAGGCTACCTGCTCACCGGGCGTCATGGCCTGCTGTCGTGTTACGAAGCGTTCATCCATATCGTCGATTCGATGGTCAACCAGCATGCCAAGTGGCTGAAAACTGCGGCCGACGTGCCCTGGCGCAAGCCGCTGGCGTCGCTCAACCTGCTGCTGACGTCCCATGTCTGGCGCCAGGACCACAACGGGTTCTCTCATCAAGACCCCGGCTTCATCGACCTGGTGGCGAACAAGAAGTCCGACGTGGCGCGCATCTACCTGCCGCCGGATGCCAACTGCCTGCTGTCGGTGGCGGATCACTGCCTGCGCAGCCGCAATTACATCAATGTCATCGTGGTGGGCAAGCAGCCGGAGTGGCAGTGGCTGGATATCGACGCGGCCGTGCGCCATTGCCTGGCAGGCATCGGCCGCTGGGACTGGGCCTGCCGCGATGATCAGGAGCCGGACGTGGTCATGGCTTGCGCCGGCGACGTACCGACCCTGGAGACTCTGGCCGCCGTGACATTGCTGCGCGAATACGTGCCGGATCTGCGGGTCAGGGTCATCAATGTGGTGGACCTGATGGTGCTGCAGTCGTCATCGCAGCATCCCCATGGCCTGGCGGATGCCGCCTTCGATGAGTTGTTCACCACCGACAAACCGGTGATCTTTGCCTTCCACGGCTACCCGGCGCTGGTGCATCGGCTGCTGTACAAGCGCACCAATCACGACAACTTCCATGTGCGCGGCTTCATAGAGGAGGGCGCCACCACCACCCCGTTCGATATGGCGGTGATCAACAACCTGGATCGCTACCGGTTGGCGTTGGACGTCATCGAACGCGTGCCCCGGTTGCACGAGCAACGCCACACCGCGCAGGCGCGCTACTGGGCGATGATGGAGAAACACAAGCTGTACCTGATCGAACACGGCGAAGACCTGCCCGAGGTGCTGAACTGGCAATGGACCCCGGCCGGCTAGGGGCTACTTGTTCTTCCAGTACTTCTGCATTTCCAGGAACAGAAACGACGCCGTCCACGTGATCAGCACCAGACCGGTCAGCGCTTGCAGGCCGGTCAGGAACTTGATGTGGCCCATGGGGGTGATGTCGCCGAAACCGATGGTGGTGTAGGTCGTGAAGGAAAAGTACACGCAGTCCATGAACGAGCCATCGAACTGGCCCGACAGGCTGCCCCACTCGCCGTCGCGTGTCATCAGGTAATAGACCAGGGCGAAGCACCAGACTTCGATCGCGTGGGCGAGTAGGGCACCGAATACTCCGATGACCATCCTGAAGCGGCTCCAAACCTTGAGCCGCGGCAACCAGTCGTTCAGGCGCAACAGGCATTCGTAATGAATGACCACGGCGATGATGACCACCAGCGTATTAATCAGCGTGACGGCCAGCATGGCGAGCCTCAGTGCGTGGTTTCAGGGCGACGCTCAACCTGCGGCGACCGGCACGGGTTTCATCGGCAGCAGCGCGGGGAAGTCCTCTGGGGTCAGGCTTTCCTTTTCCATCAACAGGTGCGCGCCGGCCTCCAGGTCGGCGCGATGTGCCTGGAGTAGGCTCTTGGCGCGGGCGTAGGCCTCGTCGAGCAGGCCGCGTATACACAGGTCGACCTCCCTGGCGGTCTGTTCCGAATAATCTTTCTGCCCCGTACTCTGCATCTGCTCACCCAGGTAGGTCATGTTTTGTCGCTCCAGCACCGACTGCCCCAGTTCGGCGCTCATGCCGAAGCGGGTCACCAACTGCCGGGCGATATCCGTCGCACGGGCCAGGTCATCGGCGGCCCCGGTGGACGTCTGAGCATATATCAGAAATTCGGCGGCGCGGCCGGCCATCAGCACGACGATGCGGTCCTTGAGCATCTGGCAACTGATCAGGAAGTGGTCCTCCGTCGGGCGCTGCAGCGTGTAGCCCAACGAGCCAATGGCGCGCGGCACGATGGACACCTTGTGTACCGGGTCCATGGCCGGCAGGTGGCTCGCCGCCAGTGCATGGCCCATCTCGTGGTACGCCACCACCTGGCGTTCTTCGGGGCGCAGCACGCTGCTCTTGCGTTCGATGCCCGCGATCAGGCGTTCCACGGCCGCGGTGAAGTCGTCCAGGCCGACCGTGTCGGCGCCACGGCGGGTGGCGACAATCGCCGCTTCGTTGACCAGGTTCGCCAGGTCGGCGCCGGTGAAACCGGTGGTGATGTCGGCAATGCGCTCGCTGTCGAGGGCCTTGTCCACGGTGATTTTCTGCAGGTGGACCTTGAGAATCGCCTGCCGCCCCTTGCGGTCAGGGCGATCGATCAACACCTGGCGGTCGATCCGGCCGGCGCGCAGCAGCGCCGGGTCGAGAATCTCCGGGCGATTGGTCGCAGCGAGCAGCACCACGCCCTCGCGGGGATCGAAGCCGTCCAGTTCGGCCAGGAGCTGGTTGAGGGTCTGTTCCTTTTCGTCATTGCCGCCCATTACACCGACGCCACGCATCTTGCCCAGGGCATCCAGTTCATCGATGAAGATGATGCACGGCGCCGCTTGGCGCGCCTGTTCGAACAGATCGTGGACCCGCGCGGCGCCGACGCCAACGAACATCTCGACGAATTCCGAGCCCGAGATCGAGAAAAACGGCACCCCGGCTTCGCCGGCGATGGCTTTGGCCACCAGGGTCTTGCCGGTGCCCGGCGGACCGACCAGCAGCGTGCCTTTGGGAATATGCGCGCCCAGCCGTGCGTACTTGGCCTTGTCCTTGAGGAACGAGACGATCTCCACCAGTTCGGCCTTGGCTTCGTCGATGCCGGCGACATCCGCGAAGGTGATCCCGGTATCGCGCTGGACAAACACCTTGGCCCGGGACTTGCCGATGTTCATCAGCCCGCCCAGGCCCTGTTTTTCCGCGACGCCGCGAAACAAAAAGTGCCAGACCACCATGATCAGCATAAAAGGCAGCAGCCAACCCAGCAGGCCGCTTAAAAAGGTATTGTCAGTGACCCCGGTGAAGCTCGCGCCCGACTGCGCCAGGCTGGTGGCCAACGTCGGGTCGACCCGCACTGTCGTGAACAGGTTATGGCCGTCGATCGGCACTTGCAGCTTGCCGCTGATCTGGTCTTTCTCGACCTGCAGGTCGCTGACTTTCTGCTCGTTCAGCAACTGCAGAAACTGACTGTACGGGATGCTTTGCACCACGCGGTGTTCCGTCCATAGAAACTGCACAACGGTGAACACGACAAACGCGGTCAGAAAGTAAGACAGGTTCCACTGATGGTTCTTTTTCATGACCTTGACTCAAAAAAGGGCACGCAAGGCAGACACAAACGTTGAATGCCCCAGTCGGCGCACTGGAGCACGCATCACCTCAGGCGAGCAGCAGGTGATCTTCCACCCGCGTGACGCCCGGCACCGACCAGGCCGCCCGTTCTACGAGCTTGCGCTCGCGCCACAGGTGAACCTTGCCGTCGAGCCGGACCACATCACCGTCGACCCTGACATGAATATCCTTGGCGTCCACTTCAGCATTGCGTTTGAGCGCATCTTCGATGCGTTTGCGGATATCGACGATGTCTACCCGCGGGCTCAGGGTCAGCCGATTATCCACCCCAAGCACGCCGGACAGCTTGCGCACCGCCTTCTCTACGGTTTCTTTCTGGTACTGCCAGTCGACTTGGCCTTCGAGGGTGATCCAGCCGTTCTGAACGATGACCTTAACCGCATTCGCCGGTACGTCGGCGCTCCAGTTGATGATGCTCAGGGCGCGGGAGGCGATGGTGTCGTCCGCGGTTCCGGCGCCTTTGTGCAGGCGCACCTGGATCTCCTCGGCGACTGCGCGCACGCCTTTGATGCCTTTTACCGCGCGCTCGGCGCAGACCTTCTGTTCATAGCTACTGACATGTCCGGTGAGCGTGACAACGCCGTTTTCCACGGCAACACCGATGCTGGCTGCATCGATCTGCGGTTGGAATTCAAGCTCTTCCATAATGGCTTTGCGCAAACTCAAGTCGCTCATGATGGTGTCCTCAATCGAATTCGTGGCTGATGACGGGCCGAGAGTGGCCAGTCACTGGTTTCTACGCTCGAACCACGGAAAATCATTGAGCTATATCAACAAGGCCTGAGTGATTCACTCATTGTTTGAAAGCCAGCCATTAGTTGACAAAGATCAGAGCGCGCGCCCTATGGCGCCAGATACTTGACCGACGGTTTTCAGTCACAACAACAGGGCACCACGCTACTCGCTAGGACGTCGGGTTGCAGTCAGGTGATTACATGCGCCCAGGCCGAGGTATCTAATGCTGCCACTCAAACGTATTTTATTGATTGCACCCTCGGAGATGACACGCACCCCGGCCTTTGACCGGGCTCAGGCACTGGCCATTGCAACCGGCGCGTTGTTGCACATTGTGGCGTTTGATTATGTCGCATCGCTGGAGGTGGCCGGCCTGTTTGACCATGACGCGATGGCCCGGGCCAGGGAAGGCTACCTGCAGGTCCATCGCCACTGGTTGGAGCAGCAAGTGCGCTTTCAACGGCGTGCGGGGCTGGCGGTCAGCTGTGAAGTGGTGTGGGCCAAACCCAACCTGGCGCACGTGCTGGCGTATGTGAACGACTTTCACGCCGACCTGGTGATCAAGGACGTCCAGCACGTCTCGGCCCTTGACCGGACCTTCCATCAACCCCTGGATTGGCTGTTGTTGCGCGATTGTCCGGCCTGCCTGCACCTGGTCACCGACGCCAGGCACCCCAAACCGTTGAAAGTACTCGCGGCCATTGACCTGTCGCACCTCGAAGAACTGACATACGGGCTGAACGAGCGCGTGCTCGAACTGGCTTCGACATTGGCGCATGTGTGTGATGCCCATCTGCACCTGCTCAATGTCAGCAACTGGTCGGTGGTGGGCGATACCCCCACGAGCGTGCCGACCCAAAGCCTGGATAGCAGTTTGGGCGAGGCGGTCAATGACGCGCAGGTGGAAGCCTTCGATGTGCTCGCCGAACGCTATGGGGTCGAGCAGGAACGCCAACATGTGCTGACCGGCATTCCGCACAAAGTGATCAGCTTGTTCGCCCGGCGCAATGCATTCGACGTGGTGGTGCTTGGCACAGTCTATCGCGACAAGCTTGACCGGCTGATCGGCAGCACCGCCGAGAGTGTGCTGAACCGCACCTCCTGCAGTTTGATGATCGTCAAGCCATCACCCTGGGTTGACTGAAACCACCGATTCCATGAGACCTCAAGGACATAGCCATGCGTATGACATTTCTCGGGGCGGCCGGTACGGTCACCGGCAGCAAGTACTTGCTGGAGCATCGCGACCTGCACGTACTGATCGATTGCGGCCTGTTCCAGGGCTATAAGCAATTGCGCCTGCACAACTGGGACACGTTCCAGCTGCCGGTTCAAGACCTGCACGCCATCGTGTTGACCCACGCCCACCTGGACCACAGCGGCTACCTGCCGGTACTGGTGCGCAACGGCTATCGCGGGCCGGTGTATGCCACGCCGGCCACCTGCGAGCTGGCGAAAATCCTCCTGCGTGACAGTGGCCGCTTGCAGGAAGAAGAGGCCGAATTCGCCAACCGGCATGGCTTCTCCAAGCACGACCCGGCGCTGCCGCTCTATACCGAACAGGACGCCGAGCGCGCGTTGAAGCTGCTGCGGCCGATCGAGCTGCACAACCGGGTCGCGATCGCGCCGGGCTTGACCATCCTGCTGCGTGACGCCGGGCATATTCTTGGCGCGGCGACGGTCGAAGTCGTCGCCGATGGCGTCACGCTGGTGTGTTCCGGCGACCTGGGGCGGCCAAACGATCCCCTGATGTTCGCCCCGGAAACCATCGAGCAGACCGATTACCTGCTGGTGGAATCCACCTACGGCGATCGTCGACACCCCGCTGAGCCTCCCGAACAGCAACTGGCGGACGTGATCAACCGCACGGCGCTGCGGCGCGGCATCACCCTGGTGCCGTCGTTTGCGGTGGGGCGCGCGCAACTGCTGATGTATCACCTGTATCGGCTCAAACAACAGCATGCGATCCCGGACCTGCCGATCTACCTCAACAGCCCGATGGCCACCGAGGTCACCCGCCTGTACCAGCGTTTTCGCTCTGAACATCGGCTGTCGCTGGAGGACTGCCAGGGTATGTGCGATGGCACGCACTTTGTGTGTTCCGTGCAACAGTCGATTGACCTGGACCAGCAGCGCACCCCCGCGATCATCATTGCCGCCAGTGGCATGGCCACCGGTGGGCGGGTGCTGCACCACCTCAAGGCGCTGGCGCCCAACCCGCTCAACACCCTGTTGGTGCCAGGCTTTCAGGCCGGCGGCACACGTGGCGCGCAGATTGTCGCGGGTGTGCCGTCGGTGCGTATCCACGGTCAGGACGTGCCGATCAACGCCGAGGTGGTGCCGATGCAAACCCTGTCCGCGCACGCCGATGCCGATGAAATCATGCAGTGGCTGCGCGGCTTCAAGCGTGCGCCGAAACACACCTACGTCGTACACGGCGAGCCGAACGCCTCGGACGTGCTGCGGCGGCGCATCAGCCAGGAACTGGGCTGGTCGGTGTCGGTGCCGGAGTATCGGGACAGTGTCGAACTGCCGGCGGTCGCGCAGCCTTTGCCGGTCTAGAGCCAAAAAACGCGCCTGAATCACCGCTCCCGCGCCAAGGATGGGTACTTTCCGACCTGCTGAAAAACATCGCAACCGGATACGCTTTGGCTGATTGAGACTTTTGAAAAATTCTGGAGCTTTTTTATGAGTACCGATGAAAAGCTTAGGCAACAGGTGATCGAAGAACTGAATTGGGACCTGGCACTCAAAGCCGATCAGATTTTGGTTCAAGTGTCCGATGGCATCGTCACGCTTTCCGGCAATGTCGCCAGTCACGCCGAGCGCTGGCACGCGGAACAGGCGGTCGCACATGTCGCCGGTGTCGTGGATCTGCTCAACCAGATCGATGTCGTGCTGCCTTCCAGTCATGTGCGGACCGACAGTGATCTTGTCGCGGCCGCCGTTTCCGCATTGCAATGGAATACCTCGCTGGCGGACCACCGCGTCAAAGTCAGCGTGACCGATGGCTGGCTGGTGCTCAGCGGAGAAGTGGACTCTGAGCATCAGCGCCAGACGGCCGGCTATGCGGTGCGCTATCTGCAAGGGATCAAGGGGATCAGTAACGATATCGTCGTCAAGGCCCATGCCTCTGCGCAAACCATCAAGACCGATATCGAATCAGCGTTTCGCCGCAAGGCGATCATCGACGCCCACGCTATCGACGTGCGTGTGGAGGGCGGGGAAGTCACGCTCTCGGGGGTTGTCGGATCGCTCCCGGAGCGGGATATGGCGCGGTTGACGGCATCGGGCACTGCGGGTGTGCAGAAGGTTGTCGACAATCTGATGGTATCGCCCAGCGGCCTTGAATCGCCGGGTTCGACATAACCGTCCGCGATTACCCGCGGATGAGTCCATTGCGTTTGTCATTGGCAGCCGCCGAGAGTGTTTTTTCGCCGGCTGCCAGGGCGATGCGGGCGAGTTCGGGAATCGACCTGGCTTCGGTCCTGCTCATGATCGACGCTCGGTGCTTTTCCACTGTCCGTTGACTGATCCCCAGGTTGGCAGCGATGTTTTTGCTCGGATGACCGTCCAGCACCATCGCCAGAATCTGGCGCTGCCGTGCGGTGAGGTGGTTGATATGGTCAATCGCAGCCTTGCGAAGGACCTGGGAACTCTCGGTTGCGACTTGGCTGGCCAACGCTTTCTTCACGCTGGTTAACAGCTGCTGATAACGAAACGGCTTTTCAATGAAGTCGCATACCCCAGCCTTCATCGCATCGACGACATCGGCAACGCGGCTGTTGCAACTGATCATCAGAACGGGCAACTCGTCGCCCTGTGCTTTAAGACGGGCCACCGTCTCAAGCCCGCTGATGCCCGAGCGGCGCGCATCAATGATCAGGCAGCCCGGTTGGTCAGCGGTATAACTGTCGAGAAACTGCTCGGCAGCGCCGTAGTCGCGCACCAGGTAACCTTCCGACTCCAATAGCGTGCGCAAGTCGCTGCGCAGCGCGGCGTCGTCGTCCACCACGTAAATGACGGGTTGGCGCGACGGGGGCATGGCGTGAACAGCGTGTACTTCGGCGTGTGTACTCAATGCACTGGCGAGGGTGACGCGCAGCAGGTTCAGGCTCACCGGTTTGCGAAGGAGCATGCAGTCGGCGGTCAGGGCGGACTGGGAAACCTGCTTTTTCGTCTCGGCGGTCAATATGACCGCGGGTGTGGCTCGACTGAATTGATCGCGAATCTTTTGCACCAGTTGGACGCCGTCCGAGGACCGCTCGAGCACGTGCTCGGTCAAGATCAGGTCCGGTTGAATGCCCGAGCGCGCGATCCATTCCAACGCGGCGACGCTATCGCGGACCGCTGCCGTTCGATAGCCCAGCGCCCCCAAACCGCAACTGAGCATATCGCCTAGCAGGGCGTCCGGTTCCACGATCAACAGCAGGCACGTGCGAGCCATGCCCAGCGCTCGAGCGTTCTGTTGCCTGCGCGCGCCGGGCTGAACGACTGACGGCGATAACGGCGCGCTGATGGAGATCAGCGTCGCGCGTTCGTCGGCGGTTTTGACCTGAAGCTGTAAACCCAGCATCGCGCTGAGTTCCGCTATCGAGCGAAGGGCAGGCTTGCCACAGGCACCCGGCAACGAAGCCTCATAGACAGGCATCGACACGATACGCAAGGCGTCGTCGCGGCTTTTGCAGCCCGCGAACCACAGCTCGATGCTCAGCCACTCCGAGTGGCGCCTGCAGCCCAGTGTCAGGCGCAGCGTGCTGGTACTGTCCATGATGTTGGCAAGCAGACCGCTCAAGAGTTGCCTGAGGCAATCGGGAAGGCTCCTGACCCACGACGAACACGGCACGATTCGCAGGTTGCGGTGCTGGGCGGCGGCCAACGGCAAAAAGTCTTGAGCCAATGCCTTGAAGAGGGCCTGTATGGGGAAATCCACCGCTGCGTGGCGATCATAGTCTGTCGTGGGGGCGGGTTGGTCGAGCCCGAATCGACTCAACAATTTCTCCAGCGTGGCATCCAATTGTTCAAGCACCCTGCGCGCCGGTGTCGCGGGGTCGAATTCACAGGCCTCAAGCTGCCCGACGATGAGTGAAACCAATTGCGCGGTCTGGCGAAGTTTCTGATCGATGCCGCCCAACCGTTCAGCGGGGAGAGGACAGTAGGCCGATGCCGGGCCTGATGCCTGACGTGGCAACACATCTTCCGACATGGATTGCTTGACTTGCATGATTACCCCTCCTGGCAAGACGCAAAGTCGTATTGCCTGATGCGCAATCCTATGCAGTTTGTAAGGCGGCTTAATTGATCTATGTAAGTATTTACCGAACCCCGACGGTTCTAAACCGCTCGGTTGATCGCGAGCCAGCAGGCCATTCACGCTGAGCGCCTTGTTCAGGCCGCCTTTCGGTTCACATCACCGCGCTTTGCGCCAACGAAGTGCGCCGACGGCACCGTTAGAGTGCCCGCTCTTCAGGCCCTGGCCCGGGCTCAAGGGGGTAGACGTAAGTAGTTTCCGACGCTAGCCAGCTGAATGCATTCAGGCCAACGTAATGCCGGTTCGTGGGGACGGCGGCTGAAGGTAGCCGGTTGACGTTGGTTAACTCAATCTCATGGGAAGGCAACCGTTATGGCTTATACAACGATCAATCCATACAACGGCGAGTTGCTCGCACAATTCGATACGCTGACGGCTGAGCAACTGGAGCACAAACTGGCGGCTGCGGCGCAGTGCTATGCGACGTGGAAACACACAACGTATGCCCAGCGCGCCTCGATCATCGCGAAGGCCGGTGAATTGATGCATCAGCGCTTCGATGCCCTGGCCCGTAAGATCACGCTGGAAATGGGCAAGCGCATCGACGAGGCCCGAGGCGAAGTCAAATTCAGCGCCGATATCATGGCGTACTACGCCAAGAACGCGGAACGCTTCCTGGCCCCGCAAGCGCTGGAGCCGAGCCAAGGCGAGGCGCACATGGAGAGCAGCCCCATCGGCGTGATCTTCGGGGTCGAACCGTGGAACTTTCCGTTCTATCAGTTGGCTCGCGTGGCCGGTCCGCATTTGATGGCAGGCAACGTGCTGGTGATCAAGCATGCCGGTTGCGTGCCTCAATGCGCGATGGCCTTCGAGCAAATCCTGCTCGAAGCCGGCGCGCCTGCCGGGCTTTATACCAACCTGTCGATCTCCCATGAACAGTCCAGACAGGTGGTCGATGACCCGCGTGTTCGCGGGGTTGCACTGACCGGCAGTGTCGCCGCGGGCCGCAGCCTGGCGGCCTGGGCCGGGCAGAACCTGAAACCGTCCTCCATGGAGCTGGGCGGCAGCGACGCGTTCATTGTGCTCGAAGACGCCGACCTGGAGCTGGCCGTCAAATGGGCGATCTGGGGGCGGATGTACAACTGCGGGCAGACCTGTTGCGCGGCAAAACGCTTCATTGTCGTGGATAAGGTCGCCGATGCGTTCCTGAAGGGCTTTCAGGCCGGGCTCGCGGCGCTGAAACCCGGCGATCCCATGGACGAAGCGACGACCCTGGGCCCGCTGTCTTCGGAAGCGGCATTGGTGCAGTTGCTCGGGCAGGTTCGCACGGCGACCGATCACGGAGCGAAGGTTCTGCTCGGGGGCACACGTATCGATCGCCCCGGCGCCTTTATGACGCCGACCATTCTCACTGACATTGCCCCTGAAAACCCGGCGTTCCGGGATGAGTTCTTCGGCCCGGTGGCGCTGTTTTTCCGCGTCAAGGACGAAGACGCCGCGATTGCCCTGGCCAACGACTCCGACTTCGGCCTGGGCGGCTCGGTGTTTACACGTGACCTGGACAGGGGGCGTCGTGTGGCAAGTCGCGTCGAGACCGGGATGATGTTCATCAACAACATCAGTTGGAGCGACGCCGAGTTGCCCTTTGGCGGCATCAAGGACTCCGGCTATGGCCGCGAGTTGGGCGACATGGGTATCCAGCAGTTCGTGAATAAAAAACTGGTGCGTTACGTGTTGGCTCAGGCGCCGATCTGAAGCCTTGTCCTGTTTACATTCCGGGTGCCCGGCCATGCGCGGGTGCCTTCAACGGAGCGCGCGATGTACGTCAATGTGGCTGTGCTGAAAGAAACCCACCCGCACGAACGACGTGTGGCCCTCGTGCCTGGCCTCTGCGCGAAGTTATGCGCGCTGGGGGCAAGGCTTCATATGCAGGCGGGGGCGGGTGAAGCGAGTTTTTTGCCGGACGCTGCTTATTCGGATGTGCTGTTCGTGTCCAGCGGCGGACAGTGGCTGCATGAGGCCGATGTGCTTCTCGCGGTGCAGGCGCCCTCGCTGGAAGTCGTAGGCAAGATGAAGCCCGGGTCGGTACTCCTGTGTTTTGTGTATGCGCAGAAGAATCCGGCCTTGGTGCAACGTTTACTGGAGCGCCAAATCACGTGTTTTGCCATGGAGCGCCTGCCGCGCATCACGCGGGCCCAGTCGATGGATGCACTGTCCAGTCAATCGGCGTTGTCTGGGTACTATGCGGTCCAACTGGGCTCGGTGCAGATGTCTCGCATCCTGCCAAAAGTCACCACCGCGGCGGGTATCGTGGGGCCGGCGCGGGTATTGGTCCTGGGGTTGGGCGTGGCGGGGCTGGAGGCGATCGCGACTGCCCATCGCCTGGGCGCGGTGGTGGAGGGCTACGACGTGCGCCCGGAAACCGCGGAACAGGCGCGGTCCCTGGGGGCCGAGTTTGTCGATGTCGGGGTCGATGCGCGAGGCAAGGGCGGCTATGCACGGGAGCTGAGTGAGGCAGAGAAAACCCAAGTCGCTCAAGTGCTGACGGAGCATATCCAACAGGCGGACCTGGTCATTACCACGGCGGCAGTGCCGGGGCGGCCGTCTCCGCGCCTGATCAGTGCCGCACAGCTTGCCGGGATGAAACCTGGCGCGGTGATCGTCGATCTTGGCGCCGAAGGCGGCGGCAACTGCGAAGGCTGCGTGCCCGGACAGACCGTCACGATCGGTCGGGTAACCCTGATGGCGCCGTTGAATCTGCCCTCATCGTTGAGCCAGGACGCCAGTCTGCTGTATGCGAAAAACCAGTTCAACCTGTTGGCGCTGATGTTGAAGAACAACGTCATCAGCATCGACTGGGACGATCAGATTCTGGCGCAAACGGTACTCACCCACGCCGGCAAACTCATGCATTCGCTGAACCCGGCGGATGCCGCAACCCAGGAGAAGACCTCATGAACAGTGTTGGCTTCGTCGGGCTTTATATTTTCATGCTCGCCGCGTTCGCCGGCTGGGTCATCATCGGGCGGGTCCCGGCGATTCTGCACACGCCGTTGATGTCGGGCTCGAATTTTATCCATGGCATCGTGGTGATCGGCGGGCTTATCGGCCTGCTCGATGCGGCGAGCGTGGCCGAACAGGCGGCTGGTTTTATCGCGGTGTTGCTGGGCGCGGGGAATGCCGCGGGCGGGTACGCCGTCACGGGCCGGATGCTGGCGATGTTCCAGACCAGCGCGCCGGAACCCAAGCGGCGCAAAGCTCATCACTCTGCCACCCGGAAGCCTGAAAAGGTTTGAGGTTTGATCATGCTGATTATGACGTCGCAGTGGCTGATAGGGCTGGTGTATTTCTTCGCCGCTTTTCTACTGATTTTCGGGTTGTGGCGCATGTCTTCGCCGGTCACGGCGGCCGGTGGCATTCATGTCGCCGGTTGGGGCATGGCGGCCGCCGTTATCGTGAGTTTTCTCTACGTATTTTCGGTGAGTGAGGCGGCCCGGCCACATTTGCCTGTCAACGTCAGCCTGGCGCTCGTCGCGCTGCTGCTGGGCGGTGGCGCAGCGTGGTGGAGCGGGCGCAAGGCGGCCATGACCGCCATGCCGCAGATGGTCGCGATATACAACGGCATGGGCGGGGGCGCTGCCGCCGCGATCGCCGCCATGGAGTTGTTCGGGGGCCGAGTGTTCGACCTTTCCGCATTGGCCGGCACCTTGTTTGGCGCGTTGATCGGTGCGATTTCGTTATCCGGCTCCTTGATTGCCTGGGCCAAGCTGGATGGCCGCATCAACAAACCACTGCACATGAAAGGCCTGCAACTGATCAACGCCTTGCTGATGCTGGTGACGCTGTGCGTAGGCGCTTGGCTGATGGTGGTCATGCACGCCGAACACGGTTCGTTGAACGGCGTGCTGTGGTTGATCGGTGTGTTCTTCGGCTGCGCGCTGTTGTTCGGTGTGCTGATGACATTGCCCATCGGCGGTGCCGACATGCCGGTGGTCATCTCCATCTACAATGCCTTCACCGGCCTGGCGGTCGGCCTGGAAGGGTTTGTGTTGCAGGTTCCGGCCATGATGATCGCCGGCATGCTGGTCGGCGCCGCGGGCGTGCTGCTCACATTGCTGATGGCCAAGGCCATGAATCGCACGGTCGCGCATGTGCTGTTTGCCCGTTTTGGCGGCCAGCCCGTGCGCAAAGGCGCGGCGATCGTGGGTGAGCTCAAGCCGACGGCGGCGAGTGATGCCGGCGTCGCCATGCGGTACGCCAATAAGGTCATCATCGTGCCCGGCTATGGCCTGGCCGTGGCGCAGGGCCAACAAAAGCTCTATGAGTTCGTGAAGTTGTTACAGGCCCACGGCGTGCTTGTGCGATTCGCGGTCCACCCGGTGGCGGGGCGTATGCCGGGACAAATGGACGTGCTACTGGCAGAGGCCGGTGTGCCTTACGACCTGATCTTCCAGTTGGACGACATCAACACCGATTTCGTCGACACCGATGTGGTGTTGGTGATCGGGGCAAACGACGTGGTCAACCCCGCCGCGCGCAACGACAAAGCTTCGCCGATCTATGGCATGCCGATCCTGGATGTGGACAAGGCTCATCACGTGTACGTGGTCAAGCGCGGGGAGGGCAAGGGCTATGCTGGTATTCAGAACCAGCTGTTTTATGCGGAAAACTGCAACATGGTGTACGGCGATGCACAGGCCGTCCTGGTCAAGATGATCGAGGCGGTCAGAGGCTTGGGGTAACCAAGCGGGGCGACGTCACCGCGCAGGCGGTGAGTGACTTCAGTAGCGATCGAGAGTGTGAAAAGCATGAACACGTTGAGTCCCGACCTCGATAACGGCGCGCGCCAGGCGGCCTTGCTGACGGTGCGCCAGATGGCGGAAGCCGACCGGCTTTCGGTGGTTGCCGGCGTGTCGTCTTTCGAGTTGATGAGCAATGCCGGCGCGGCGGTGGCACACGAAATCCAGCGGCGCTGGACACCCCGGCCGCTGCTGGTGCTCTGCGGGCCGGGCAACAACGGCGGCGATGGTTTTGTCTGCGCGTACCGGCTTGCGCAAGCGGGCTGGCCAGTGCGGGTGGCGATGTGGGGCAGTCGCGCCGCGCTGAAAGGCGAAGCCGCGCAACATGCACAGCGCTGGCCCGGCGAGGTGCAAGCCCTGAGCCCCGCGGTGCTTGAAGGGGCCGAGCTGATTGTCGACGCGGTGTTCGGCGCCGGTCTCGCCCGTGCGCTGGAGGGGCAGGTGTTGGACACCCTGGCTGCGGCTGGCCGTGGCACGGTGCCGATTGTCGCGGTCGACACGCCCAGCGGCGTGATGGGCGATAACGGTGAGTCGTTGGGCGCGGTGGCGGCGGTGCTGACGGTGACGTTTTTTCGCAAAAAGCCGGGGCATCTGCTGTTACCGGGGCGCGATCTGTGTGGCGAAGTGATTGTGGCCGATATTGGCACGCCCGAAGCGGTGCTCGACGCCATCGTCCCCCAGGCATTTGAGAATCACCCTGGGTTGTGGCTGCCCGATTTACCGCGAGCCGGTCTCGATACCGTCGCGGGGCACCCACCGGTCGTTGCGGCGGATACCACGCAGGTGCTGACCCTTCACGAGAGCGAATTTCGGCGGATGTTCGACTTCGTCGGCGACAAACTGACCCGCACTCGAGCCGCTGCCCAGCACGGCTCGGCTGTGGTTGTGCATCGCGGCAGTGACACGGTGATTGCCTGCCCCGATGGCCGCGCCGTGATCCATTGCAGTGTGCCCTCGGCCGCCACCGGCGAGCTTTTGGACGGCATTATTCGGTGGCTGCGGACCCAGGGCATGCCGGCCTTTCCGGCTGCGGCAGCGGGCGTGTGGTTGCATGATGTGGCCGCTGCCGAATTCGGCCCAGGGTTACTGGCCAAAGACGTGCCGAATCTTTTACCTGGGTTATTGCGTCGACTGTACGGCTGATTGTCCGTGGACATGTCGGTGAGTGGTGTATTGCACGTCAAATGTCCGATTTGAAACGTGGATGGGCGTGCGTTTGATATTTATCAAGTACGCTTTGCCGGAAAAGCGCAGTTTACCCCCCAGAGGCTTCAGGTCATCGTCGTGTATCCAACAGAGCAGGCCGGGCTTTTTTCGGTTTTAACCTGATAGGCGCTCATGCCCAATCCATCGACCTGACGAACAATCAAAAAGAAAGATGAAGCCACTCTTGAAGTACCTTGCCCCTCGAAAAGGTTATATACGAAGGTATTCAACTAATGGCCTCTCACTGCGGTGTTGCAGTATCTGAGCTCCAATACAAAAAGTTTAACTTTGCCGGCTATGAATTGGCCGGTGATCTGCGATTGTCGCGAGGCGCCGAAAGCCTGGTCGTTCTCGTCCATGCCAGTGGCGGCGGTCATTCGAACCCGCGTAACCATTTTATCGCGGAGTACCTGGCGCGCCACGGGATGGGCACCTTGGTGATCGACCTGCTGACAAGGACAGAGCAGCGCTGGGATAACCTGACCGGTGTGCTGCGTTTTGATATTGCATTGCTCGCCGATCGACTGGTCAAGGTCATCGACGCGATCGCCCGAGACGCTGAATTACGGCGACTTGCCATGGGCTTGTTCGGTGCCAGTACGGGCGCCGCCGCCGTGCTGGTCGCCGCCGCTCACGTGGGCGGTGTGCGGGCGGTGGTCTGTCGAGGCGGGCGCACCGATCTGGCCGCCCAGGCGTTGTGCGAGGTCAAAGCGCCGACGTTGCAAGTGGTGGGCGCGGAAGACCCGATGATCCTGCGCTTGAATGTGCGGACCAGTCGGGCGTTGCACTGCACGCAAAGCCTGGAGGTCGTCAAAGGCGCGACGCACCTTTTCAAAGAGCCGGGCACCCTGGCGGACGTAGCCAGGCTGACCGGCGATTGGTTCGAAAAGTACCTGCACAAGGAACCTTTGCCCAGCGAGCCTCTGCCTGGAATCAATGGCAAGGTTTCATCTTCTTAGCGCGGGCCTGTACAACCCAACCCGTCATGGAGCGAACATGCATTTCTTAGCCTTGGCGGTCGACTATGACGGAACCATTGCCGAAAACGGCAATGTTCCCGAACACGTCTGTACAGCGCTTGCCGGCCTCAAGGCCAGCGGTCGCAAGTTGCTGTTGATTACCGGCAGGGAGTTGCAGGCGCTCAAGCATCATTTTACCCAGCTCGATCTGTTTGACCTGGTGGTCGTGGAGAATGGCGCGCTCCTGTACGACCCGCGCACTGACACCGAGGAACTCATCGCCGATTCGGCCTCGACCGCACTGGTGGAGCGCCTGCGCGACAAAGGGGTTTCACCCTTGTCCGTCGGCAGGTCCGTCATTGCCACCTGGCATCCGTTCGAGGACGCGGTGATCAGCTCGATTCGCGAGCTGGGCCTGGAGCTGCAGATGACGTTCAACAAGGACGCGATCATGGTCCTGCCGACGGGGGTGAACAAGGCCTCGGGGCTGAGTGCCGCGTTGCTGAGGCTGGGCATCTGCGAACTGAATGTGGTCGGCGTGGGCGACGCCGAAAATGACCACGCGTTTCTCGCGATCTGCGGTTGTGCGGCGGCGGTGAACAACGCGATCGACTCAATCAAGGCCCGCGCGGACATCTGCCTGAGCCAGGATCACGGGCGCGGGGTCTGCGAGCTGATAGACATGCTGCTGCAAAAGGACGCCGCGCTGGTGCCGGTCGAGCGTATCGGCGTGCAACTGGGGCGGACCGCCGATGCACGCAAGGTGTGGTTGCCGCCGGAATCGGTGCTGCTGGTGATCGGCAATTCAGGCTCCGGCAAGTCGAGCTACGTGACCTGGCTGACAGAACGCATGGTCGAGGCCCACCAGGGCTTCTGCATCATTGATCCGGAAGGCGACTATCTGTCGCTGGACGGTGCGGTCACGGTCGGTGGCCTGACCACTCCGCCGACAACCGAAGAATCGTTGCATCACCTGTTACAGGCGCGGCTTAACGTGGTGGTGAGCACCCTGGCCCTGGACCCGGCCGCCCGCGTGCAGCTGTTCGGCGAATTACTGCCGTTTATCCAGCAGCTACGCAGCAGCACCGGCCGCCCGTACTGGATGGTCGTGGACGAGGCCCACTACATGCTGCCCCATTGCGCTGCGTGGCCTCCGGGGTTTCTGGCGAATATGGGGGCGATCATCGTTGCCCTGGACTTCGATCAAGTCTGCCCGTCGCTGCTGGACGCGGTAGACGTGCTGGTGACCCTGGGCAGCACCGCCCGCGAACTGGTCCAACGCTACGCCCAGCATACGCAGCGACGCTGCCCCGAATTCCCGGCGCGCTCATCCGCGCCCGACTATTTCTGTCTGTGGGACGTTCGTCATGGCGGCGACGTGGTGCTGATGGCGCAGCAGCAACCCGAGCAGAAACATCATCGCCACAGCGGCAAGTATGCGGTCGGGGATGTGGGCGCCTGGCATGCATTCTACTTTCCCAGCCTTGACCAGCGCGCCTCGAACCTTGCGGAGTTTTTGTCTTCGCTTGCGCGCCTGGACGATCCCGCGTTCCGCCAACACCGCGAGGCCGGGGACTTTTCCAACTGGTTTCGCGAGGTGATCCGCGACGACGTGCTGGCCAACGAAACCCGTCTGCTGGAAAACGATGCGTCTGTGCCGCTGCGGGATGCCCAGGAACAGATCGCGCACCTGGTGCAATCGCGCTACCACTTGGAACCGCAGTGAATGGTCGGGCGGCGTGCGCGTCTACAGTTCCAGCTCGTGAACGATGCGATCAAAATCCCGGCCCAGATAGGCCGAGGTAAAACCCAATTGCTTGTACAAGCCATGAATCGGGTAATCGGTCGACAGGTCCGTCGAGCACATTTTGCGAAACCCCTCACGCTTGGCGGCATCGATCAGATGCCCCAGCAATAAACGGCCCAGGCCCCTGCGCAGCCACGGGTCGGCGACGGCGACCGCGCAGTCGCACTGTTCGTCCTGATCGGTGGCGCGCCGATAGCGGCTGACACCGATTACCTGCAACTCGCCGTCATGGTGGATCAAGGCCAGGTAGCCGCGGCTGATCTGCGCCGACTCGCTCAGCAGTGTATCGATTGCGCTCGCATCGACATGGGTCACCGCGCCCAAAAACCGGAACCGCAGCGACAGCGGCGACAACCGCTGGAAAAAATGCAGCAGGCCCAGGTGATCGTGCGTCGACAACGGACGGATAAGCACATGCGTTCCGTCGTGCAGTTTTTCCAGCCAATGCTCGGCGGGCGAGGTTTTATCCATCTCGGCAATCAGAGCAGCGGTGTGTTGATTAGCTAGCATTGGGGGGCTCCAGCGCACAGTGGGGTCGAAGAACGGCCCTGTTCACACTGAGGGGGATGCGCGGCAGGCGTATTGATCAAGGTCAGAAAGCGTGATGCGGACTAACCGATCGTCCAGGGGCAGGTTGACCTGGATCAAACGGCCCCGCCCAGACCGCGCCAGAATCGGACTCTCTGCTGATTCGCTCAGGGGCACGGCATGCCTGTCAAACCGCCCACTGCTGGTTTCATCGATCCGGCTGTACCTGAAGAGGAACAGCATTACAGCCGTTCCGCGCTGTGGCTGACGTGGCTGCTCGGCGCCGCGATGTTTGCGACAGTGGTCGGCGTGGCGCTGCAATTCACCGACGTCGAATCCTTCACACGCTTGCTGACCCAGGCAGAGCCGCTGTGGCTGGTCGGCGCCCTGGCGTTGCAAGTCCTGACGTATATGGCGCAAGGGCAGGTCTTTCGGGTGGTGCTCAGGGCCGGGGCGCAGCCGCTTTCACTCTGGGAGGCGGGCAAACTCAGCGTGATGAAGCTGTTTGTCGATCAGGCCCTGCCGTCCTCCGGCATCAGCGGCGCCTTTGCGGTCGTGGCCTCCTTCGTCCGCCTCGGGTTCGCAAAACCGCTGGTGCTGGCGAGCCTGGTGCTGGATTTGTCCGGGTATTTCCTGGCCTATGCGGTGTCGGTCGGCGTGGCGTTACCGGTGGTGATCTTCCAGGGCCATGCCACGCCTGCGGTGATGACGGCGTGCCTGGTGTTCGTCGCCGTCAGCCTGTTGCTGGCAGTGGTCACGCCAAGGCTGGCCGGCAATCGGCGCCTGGTCGCGCATTTGCCGGGGCGACATTTTCCGATTGTCGCCAGAATCGCGTCATTGCTCACCGGGGCCGACAAGCAACTGGTGCGCAGCCAAGGGTTACTCTGGCGGATTACCTTGCTGGAATTGGTGATCATTGTGCTCGACAGCGCCACATTGTGGGTGCTGGTGCGCGCGCTGGGTGTGTCCGCGCCGCCGTTGGGGCTGTTTGCCGGTTTTATGCTGGCCAGCGTGCTGCGCAGTATCGGCATTGTGCCGGGCGGGCTCGGCGCCTTTGAAGCGGCGGCGGTGGTCACGCTGCATTGGGTGGGGGTGAACATTGCGGTGGCGCTTTCCGCCACGTTGTTATTCCGCGGGCTGACGTTCTGGTTGCCGATGCTGCCCGGCCTCTGGTTGGCCCATCGTGAATGGCGATCCAACGTCAAGCCGCCCGCCCGCGTGGCAACCGGCGATTATTGGAGCCCGCCAGTCAGCCAGGTGTTCAGCAGCCTGCACAGCACGCCGCAGGGCTTGAGCGAGGCCGACGCCAACGCGCGGGTGCGCAGCGCGCCGGCCACGCCCAAAGACCGACCGCGCGGCCTGGCCCGGCTGGTGCTGGAGCAAATGCGGACGCCCTTGGTGCTGATCCTGATCGTGGGCGCGCTGGTCGCCGTGGTGGTGGGGGACTGGCTAGATGCGGCGATTGTCGGCTGCATCGTGCTGATCAGCGCGGTTCTCAGCGCATGGTATGAAAATCGCGCCAGTACGGCGGTGGAGCAACTGCGCAGCAAGATCGCGCTGCGCGCCACGGTGCGGCGCGACGGCAAGGCCGTGGACATCGCCGCCAGCGAGGTGGTGCCGGGGGATATCCTGATACTCAGCGCCGGCAGCCTGATCGCGGCCGACGGTCGGATCCTGCAGGCGCTCGATTGCTTCATCGGTGAAGGCCTGCTGACCGGCGAAACCTTCCCGGTGGAAAAATTGCCGGGCGACTGCGCCGCCGATGCCACGCTCGGGCAGCGGCATAATTGCGTGTTCATGGGCACCTCGGTGCGCAGCGGCACCGCCGAGGTGCTGGTCACGCGCTACGCCTCGGACAGTGAGATCGGGCGCATCGCCAAGACCCTGACGCTGCGCCCGCCCGAGACGGAGTTCGAGCGTGGCCTGCGTCGCTTCGGCAGCTTGCTGTTGCGGGTGATGCTGGTGATCACGATCGTGGTGTTCGGCATCAATATCCTGCTGCATCGTCCTGCGCTCGACACCCTGTTGTTTGCCATCGCGTTGTCCATCGGGCTGTCGCCGGAACTGTTGCCGGCGATCCTGAGCATCACGCTGGCCAAAGGCGCGCAACGCATGGCCGCCAAAGGGGTCATCGTGCGTCACCTCAATGCGATTGAAAACCTCGGGGCGATGGACATCCTGTGTACCGACAAGACCGGTACGCTGACCCGCGGCGTCGTCGTGCTCGACGGCGCCATGGATCTGGCGGGCAATGCCGATGCCACGATCCTGCAACTGGCGGTGTTCAACTCCAGCCTGCAGACCGGCATGCGCAACGCCATGGACGATGCGATCACCCTGGCCGGCAAAACCCTGGCGCCATGCCCCGGCGCGAGCAAGCTCGATGAAGTGCCGTATGACTTCGTGCGCAAGCGCCTGAGCGTGGTGGTCGCGAATGCGCCTGAGGCCGCCCGGCTGATGGTGACCAAGGGGGCGCTGGACAATGTGCTCGAGGTTTGCACACAGGTGCGCCGCGGCGAACAGTTGCTGGCGCTGAGCGACACCGAGCGGGCCGCCATCGCGCAGCGTTTCGCCGACTGGAGCGAGCAGGGCTTCAGGGTTTTGGGCCTGGCCACGCGGGTCTTGCCGGACCAGCCGCACTACGGCCGGGATGAAGAAAAGGCCATGACCTTCCGCGGTTTTCTGTTGTTCTTCGACCCGCCGGAGCCGGGGGTGAAAGACACTCTCGCCAACCTTGAGCGCCTGGGCGTGCAAGTCAAGATCATCAGTGGCGACAGCCATCTGGTCGCCCGCCATGTCGGCATGGCCGTGGGCCTGCCCGTGGAGCGCATCATCACCGGCGCCGAGCTGGCGGCGATGAAAGACGAAGCATTGATGCACCTGGCGCCACTGACGACGCTCTTTGCCGAGGTCGACCCCAACCAGAAAGAACGCATCATCCGCGCCCTGCAGAAGACCGGGCACGTTGTCGGCTATATGGGCGATGGCATCAACGATGCCCCGGCGCTGCAAGTCGCCGATATCGGGATCTCGGTGGATAACGCCGCCGACGTGGCCAAGCAGGCCGCCGACTTCGTGTTGCTGGAGCACAACCTCGACGTGTTGCGCGAAGGCATCGAAGAGGGCCGGCATACCTTTGCCAATACCTTGAAGTACATTTCCATCGTCTCCAGCGCCAATTTCGGCAACATGATCAGCATGGCCCTGGCTTCGTTGGTATTGCCGTTCCTGCCGATGCTGGCCAAGCAGATACTGCTCAACAACTTCCTGTCCGATATCCCCTCCATGGGGATCGCCAGCGACAACGTCGACCGCGAATGGGAAAACACCCCGCACCGCTGGAACATCAGGGAAATCCGCAACTTCATGGTGGTGTTCGGGCTGGTCAGTTCGCTGTTCGATGTGCTCACGTTCGCGGCCCTGTACCTGCTGGCGGAAAAGGGCCCGGAAGTGTTTCGCAGCGGCTGGTTCGTCGAATCGCTGTTGACCCAACTGCTGACAATCTTCATCGTGCGAACCTACCGCCCGTTCTACCAAAGCCGCCCGGCCACACTGCTGTTGCTCAGCGCCGCGGCCATCGGCCTGCTGGCCGTCGGGCTACCTTACAGCCCGATCGCGTCCTGGTTCGGCCTGGTGCCCTTGCCACTGCCGATCCTGCTGACAGTGCTGGCAATCAGCCTGGCCTACATGGGCGCGGCGGAATGGGTCAAGCGGCTCTTTTACCGTCGCCAGCGGTTGAGCCGCGCTCGCGCTGCGCCGTAGCGTGGCGTGAGGGGTTACTCGTTACGTGCCCACGTGACGTTCACGCCGTACTGACTATCGCCGTAGCGGTACTGCGCCTTGCCTTTGAATGCGCCTTCCAGTGCATGCGCCAGGCGATTGGCCAGATGAATGCCGGTGGTGGTCACCATCAGGTCGTCCGCCACCTCCGTCACGCGCATGATGCGCTCCAGCGCATGCTCGGCCATTTCGGTTTTTTCGGTGTTTTCGATCAGGTGGATGATTTCATCATGGTGCTTTTGCAAGAAGCCGCCCGATAGCATCAGGGTGCCGGCCGGCATGTTGTCCGCGATGCGGCGGCAGGCCGGGCAGGTGACGGTTTGCGCGTCATGCACCACCGCGTTTTCAGGTCGGTTCCAGGTCCAGTTCCCGGCCTGATACACCGCGTCGCACTGCGGGCACACCGCCGAACCTTCAACCCGCGGCAAGCAATAGGGATCATGGGGCGGCGTTTTGAACAGCTTGTTTTTCTGACTCTGCTGATACTTGTCCATGGTGTTTCTCCTGACGCATCGAGAGGGGCAAACCCGCGTGTTGACGATCGGGTGGATTTCACAGGTTGATTTGGACGCTGTTTCCGCCCGAGCGGGTTGATTTTTGTCAACTCGCAGAGCGCCCGGCGACCGCCGGTGTAAGCGTTGCGGCGGGCGTCGGCAACGGGTGTGAGTTTGTTGATAAAAGTCAACCTCGCCGCAGGCACTTCAGAGAAGCATGCAAGTTCCGTCGACGTGAGAGGAGAGCACCCTGATGGCTCACAGTAAAATCGTGTTTCGCGCGGCTGCCCGCGAGAAGATCCTCAGCGGCGCCACCCAATTGGCGGACGCGGTGCGCGTGACGCTGGGGCCGAAGTCCAAGTCGGTGTTGATGCAGAACAAGTGGGGCAACCCGACGGTCTGCAATGACGGCGTCACGATTGCCAAACGCATTGACCTGCAGGACCCCGAGGAGAACCTCGGCGCGCAAATGCTGCGCCAGGCCGCGGAACGCACGGGTGACGCGGTCGGCGACGGGACCAGCACGTCAACGGTGCTGGCCCATGCGATCCTGGCCGATGGCATTCGCAACGTGGTCGCGGGGGCCAGCGCGATCGATCTCAAGCGCGGCCTGGATCGGGGCCTGCAGCTGGTCGTCGAGTCGCTGGCGGCGCAGTCCCGTCCCGTCAGCACGCCCAAGGAAAAAGCCCAGGTGGCGACGCTGTCGGCGCATAACGACGCGGTCATCGGTCAACTGGTGGCCGACGCGCTGGAGAAGGTCGGCGTTGAAGGCGTGGTCAGCGTCGAAGAGTCCAAGACCACCGAAACGGTGGTCGAGGTCATGGAGGGCATGCGCTTTGACCGGGGTTATGTCTCACCTTATTTCGTCACCGACACCGAGAAAATGCAGGTCGAACTCGACGATGCCTGCCTGCTGCTCTGTGACCACAAGATCGGCGCACTCAAAGACTTGCTGCCGTTGTTGGAACAGGTCGCCAAAAGCGGTCAGCCCCTGGTGTTGATCGCAGATGACATCGAAGGCGAAGCGTTGACCACGCTGGTGGTCAACCACATCCGCGGCGTGCTCAAGGCCGTGGCGATCAAGGCCCCGGGCTTTGGCGACCGGCGCAAGGACATGCTGCAGGACATGGCCGTATTGACCGGCGCCACGGTGGTCTCCAACGAACTGGGGATCAGCCTCGAACAGGTCGACCTGCAGCAGTTGGGACGGGCCCATCGGGTGGTGGTGTCGAAGGACAGCACTTCGCTGATCGGCGGCGCCGGTACACGCGCCGCGATCGACGCACGCCTGCAGCAGATCCGCGGGCAAATGGCGGCTACCACCAGCGATTACGACCGTGAAAAGCTCCAGGAGCGGCTGGCCAGGCTGTCCGGCGGCGTCGCGGTGATCCGGGTCGGCGCGCCGTCCGAAGCCGAAATGAAAGCGCGCAAGGACGCCCTGGATGACGCGATCTCGGCGACCCGCGCGGCGATCACCGAAGGGATTGTCCCCGGCGGCGGCCTCGCGCTGCTCAAAGCGGTGCCGCTGATCGCCGCCGAGGAAGCCCGGCAGGAGGGCGATGTCCGCACCGGCCTGCAGATACTGCGCCGGGCATTGGAAGCACCGGCGCGGCGCATTGCGGAAAACTCGGCGGTGGACGCCGGCGTGGTCGTTGCGCGCATGCTGGCGGAGCCGGGCAACATTGGCTTTGATGCGTCCGCCAATACCTATGTCGACATGTACGAAGCCGGCATCATCGATCCGACCAAAGTCGTGCGTATTGCCCTGGAAAATGCAGTTTCCGTGGCCAGTATCCTGCTGCTGACCGAAGCGACCATTACCGATATCCCAGAAAAAGAACCGCCAGCCCAACCGTCGTTCCCTGAAGGTTGAGCGCCTGCTCGCGCCTTGCTTCGATTTGAATCGCCCTGATGGAGGCATGCACCCATGAACGTAACCAAGGCAATCGCCGGCCGGCGCTCGACACGTGACTACACGCCAGAACCGCTCGATGAAAAACTCATTTGTCGCTTGATCGATGCCGCCGCCCAGGCGCCCAGCGCGATGAACCAACAACCGTGGACGTTCACGGTGATCCGCGACCAGGCGCTGCTGGAGCGGGTTTCCCGCGAAGCCAGGGCCTGGATGCTCGCCACCACGCCCGCCGGAACGCACTCCAGCCACTTCCAAGCGTTGCTCAGCGAGGACAGTTTTCAGATTTTCTACCACGCGCCGGTCCTGGTGCTGATCTCAGGCAACGCGCCCAATCAGTGGATTGTCGAAGACTGTGCCCTGGCGGCCGAGAACCTGATGCTCGCGGCGTATGCCGAGGGGCTCGGGACGTGCTGGATCGGTTTCGCCCAGGGCTTTCTGAATACGCCGCAGGGTAAGCAGGCGCTCGGCCTGCCCGCCGAGTGGATGCCCGTGGCACCGATTATCGTGGGGCACCCGAAGTCTGTGCCCGCGCCCATCGTGCATAAGACCCCAGAGATCCATTGGATAGGCTGATGCCCCAGGCAGGGCTACCGTTGATCCAGCGGTTGACCGGTGTCTCGGTTTTCTGACGTGGATCAGATCGCCCGCCAGGCCGACTCCTATGCTCGGATTGAACCCACGACGTTGAGATGAGCTGAAATGAACAAGCCACGCTTGCTTGGCCAGTGCTTGCTGATCGCGGCAAGTGTTCTGCTGTTACCGTCCACCGGCGCGTTTGCCAACCCCGCGATGCCAGGGTTAGGGCTAGGGCCAGGGCAGGGCGGTATGTTCCGTCACGCCTCGAATTTCGATTGGGTCAAGCATACGCAGCAGACCCTGGAAGAACTCAAGGGCAAGCTCAGTCTCAAGCCGGAGCAAATGCCCGCCTGGGAAACCTGGGCCGCAGGCGTCATCGCAGACGCCAATCAGCAAGTGGAAAACGACAACCCAGCCGCTACTGACAAGGCAAGTGCCAGACAAGCGCTGAAGGACGAAACAACACCGCAGAGAATGGCCAAAGGCATAGAGCGCCTGCGCACGCAAACCAGCTGGATGCAGGCGCAACTGGTCCGTCTGGACGCGGCTCAGGCACGCACCCAAACCTTCTACGATGCCCTCGATGCCCAGCAAAAAACCATCTTCGATCTGTTCTGGACGGTGATGCATCACCGCATCGCCGATCAGGACGGTTGGCGAATGCCCATGCACATGGCATGGCCGCAAGGGTGCGGCGGGCTCAACCCGACCAGCCAACCGTAATGCTATTCGCGAGCCTCCTGGGTAAACATCATGAACAGTGACTCAGTAAAACAGTGCGTGCTGACAGGGTTCATCCTGCTGGCTGCCGCCGTTGCATTGCCGGCGCATGCCGGGCCGCATGGCGGTGGGCATGGGGGCGGGCCGGGCTGGTGGGGGTTTGGCCTCGGCCTGGGACTGGGTTGGGAAGCCGCGCGCATCGCCACGCCGTATTACTACCCGACGTATCCGGTTTATTACTATCCCGCCCCGACGTACTACTACCCGGCCAGCCCGCCGACGGTGGTGGTCGAGCCTCAGCCCGTCACGGCCGCGCCATCGGCCTGGTACTACTGCGATTCCGCCAAAGGCTATTACCCGAGCGTACGCCAGTGTCCTGAGGGATGGCGCATGGTTCCCGCGACGCCGCCGCCTGGCCCCATCCGTTAAGACCCCGGACGCGTGGGCTGTTTTTCATTCCTCCCTGGAGCCAGATCATGAGCCAATACCAGTGTTTGTTACTGATCATCAATCCCGCCCTGCGTGACTCCCCGGCAATCGGCCATGCTGCCGCCCTGGCCAAGGCCAGCGGCGCGAGCCTGCATATTGTCGCGCTGGCAACACCGTTGGACATCTTGTTGCTACTGGCCGAGAACGTGCGTGAAAAGGCCCGGGCCAGCTACCTCGAGGACCACCGCGACTGGCTGAACGCCCAAACCAAGAACCTCCACGCCCTGGGGCTCAACGTGACCGCCCAGGTGACCTGGGCCACCAACCTCAAGCAAGACATCCTGGATTACGTCACCGAGACGCAGCCCGATCTGTTGATCAAACAGGTTCAGCAAGAGTCCGCGTTCAAGCGCGCGTTCTTCACCCCGCTGGACTGGCAGTTGCTGCGCGAGTGTCCGATTCCGGTCTATCTGGTCGGCGGTGGTGGGCATGCCTTGCCGCGCATCGTCGTGGCAGCGGTTGACGTGTCGAATGTTCAACCGGCCAACAGCGCGTTGAACCAGCGCATCATTGAGCAGGCCACCAGCCTGGCGCTGCAATGCGATGCCGAGCTGCACCTGCTGTATGCCTGCGATATGTCGACGATCTACATGGCTGACATGGGCGGTATGGCCCTGTCCAATCTCAGTAAGGACCTGGCGAGCAAGGAGGAAAAAACCTTCCTCGAACTGGCGCGAGACTATGGCGTGCCTTCCGATCGTCATCACTTCGTTTTGGGCAATCCGGTTGCGGTGTTGAGTCAGTTCGCCAAGGAACACCAGGTGGATGTGATCGTGATGGGCCGGGTCCAGTATCACGGCATCGAGAAGCTGCTGGGCAGTACCACCGAACACATTCTCTATCAGGTGCCTTGCGGCGTACTGGCGGTCTAGCGCGGCAAAGGCGGTGTGCAATGAAACAACAGATGAGGTGACCCATGAGTTATAGCCCTTCGCTGCAAACGCTCTGGCAGGATCGGTCGGTGGCCGGTCAAAGCCTGGTGGAGCCGTTGCTCAGATACGCCCGCCGCCCCGACGTGATCATCCTGGCCTTGCCGCGTGGCGGCGTCCCGGTGGCGTATGAGGTGGCCACGGCCCTGCAGGTGCGCCTGGATCTGATGGTGGTACGCAAGCTCGGCATGCCGTCCCAACCCGAATTCGCCATGGGCGCCATCGCCAGTGGCGGTATCCAGATCCGCAATGAAGAGGTGCTGCGGGCTCATTCGATTGATCAAGACAGTTATGACGCGGTGGTCGCCCGCGAAACTCGCGAGTTATCGCGCCGTGAGCAGGTTTACCGGGGCACGCGGGCGCCGCTGCAGTTGAAGGATCAGGTGGTCATCCTGATCGATGACGGCCTGGCCACAGGGGCCTCGATGCTCGCCGCGATCCAGGCGGTGCAGGTGCAGGCCCCGGCGCGGATCGTCGTGGCGGTGCCGGTCGCGCCGCTGGATACGGTGGAAACCCTGCGCTGCATCGTCAATGAAGTGATCTGCCCGCTGATTCCTGAGCGGATGATGTCCATCGGTTACTGGTACTCGAACTTCCCCCAGACCACCGATGCAGAGGTCATTGAGTTATTGCAGCGGGCCTGGCAACGCGAATCGACTGAAGCACACCCGCTGTAGATGCGTCGCGCCAGGTGAGCCTTACACACCGAACGGAAAGGTTTCGTCTTCCGCTTCCAGCTCCTCGTTTTTGGGCAGTGCCAGGGCCTTTACCGCCTGCGTCTGCTCGAACCAGAGCATGGCGTCGAACTGTTCGGCCAGTACCGCTTCGAAGTAGTGGCTGTCGCGTTCGGTTGTGGGCCGGTAAATCACGCCAATCGCGCGTTCCAGCAGGGTGGCGGACAACACCGTGCGCAGCTCGGCGCGCTGCGGGTCGCGCCAGTCGGTCAGCGAGGCCGGCACGCCGGCTTCGAGGAACTGATGCTCCCAACTGTCGGGACGGGAAGGCCGCACCGCCTTGATGAGCATCTCGGCGTCCCAATCGTCGGCCGCCGCCACGTGGCCACGGTCGGTGCTCATGCCGATCAGCACGGCGTCGCGCCCATAGGCACTGCGGCACAGCTGGCCGATGTTGAACTGGCCCTTCCAGCCCATCTCCGTGGCAGCGGCATTGCCGATATGCGAGTTGTGCGCCCAGACCACCGCTTTGGCCTGCGGGCCCCGGTGCTCCAGCAGGGCGCGCAGGGTGTCGAACATGTGGCGGTCACGCAGGTTCCACGACGCGGTCGAGCCGCGATAGACGGCGCGGTAGTACTGTTCCGCCGCACGCACCACGCGGGCGTTTTGCGTGGCGTTGAAAAAACTTTCGTCATCCTGGATGAGCCCGGCCAATTGCTTGGCCAGCATCACGTTGAGTTGTTCGACCACCTGCGGTTCACAGGGCATCAGGCCATTGCGTTCGACGAAATGACCGTACAAGGCCGGGTCATCCTGCCAGGGCGTCAGGCAGCCGTAGCGCCGCCGTGCTTCCTGGGCCAGTTGCGGGTCAACGCTGTCCAGATAGTGCAGCACCTCATGGATCGAGTTGCGCATGCTGTAAACGTCGAGGCCACGGAACTCCACGCGGTCTTCACTGGCGCGTTGATGGTTGTAGCGGTGCAGCCAGTGGGCAAAGGCTTTGACCTCGGCGTTGCGCCACATCCAGGTGGGGAAGCGGCTGAAGATATGGCGTTTCCAGGCCGACGGGGCCAGCCCTCGGACGTATTTGTCGACATGCCCTGCATCGGGCCAGTCGGCCTCAACGGCGACGATGGAGAAGCCATGCCGCTCAATCAAGCGTTGCGTGATGGCGGCCCGGGCGCGATAGAAATCGCTGGTGCCGTGGCTGGCTTCGCCGATCAGCACCACCCGCGCATCCGCGTAGCGATCGAACATTTCGCCGAACGCTGCAGAATCGAACGCCGGCAGAGGCTCGGCAAATTGGCGCAGGACCGCGGCGATGGCGGCTCTATCGACCTGCCGAGACGCGCCATAGTGTTTATCCAGCATGCGTTGGGCGGGTGTGCTCACGGCCGTCGTCCCGTTCAGTGTTTATCTATTCCTACACCCTGACTCAGGTGAATCATTGAGTTTTGTCAATAAAGCCCGCACGGCCTTGGGCCAAGGTGGATGAACCCGTTACGCGCCGGCTACCGACGCTGCTCATGGAGGCTTGTGATATGAGGTGCTCTATCAATCGATCACACCTGACGCTTGCCCTCTGTGTGGTGGCCCTTGTGGGCTGTACCGACA
This sequence comes from Pseudomonas sp. PSPC2-3, assembly GCF_049898265.1. NCBI lineage: Bacteria > Pseudomonadati > Pseudomonadota > Gammaproteobacteria > Pseudomonadales > Pseudomonadaceae > Pseudomonas > Pseudomonas sp. PSPC2-3. Next base: position 177,391 of record NZ_JAFCXJ010000005.1, read on the forward strand.
CCCGCGACCGGGCATCGCAAAAAACCGCATCCATGCCCGCGCTGGCCTTGGTAAACGACGTGTGTTCGCTGTGCCACGGGCTGACGGGGGAGTCGGTATCGCCGTTGTTTCCCAAATTGGCCGGCCAGCAAAAAGACTACCTGAAGCAGCAGTTGACGGATTTCAAAAACCATACGCGCATGGATAAAGCCTCGACTCAATACATGTGGGGCTTTACCCATTTGACCGAATCGCAGATCACTGAACTGGCGGACTACTATTCAAAACAGCCGGCCATGCAGGCTGAAGCCGAAACGCCTGACGCGCGGGGCGAATTGATCTTTCGCCACGGCGTGCCGGAATCCGGCATCGCTCAGTGCAGCGCCTGTCATGGCGCCGAGGGCCGGGGCCATGGCCAGACCCCACGCGTGGCAGGCCAGCATGCCGCGTACATGGTTCGCCAGATCCAGGTGTTTCAACAGGCCGACCTGCGTGAGCGCGGTGACCTGACGAGCCAGATTGCGCACACGCTGTCGGACGTCGATGCCGAGGCGGTCGCGCATTACATGGCCAGGCTGGGGCCATGAAGCTCACGGCCGTACCGCAGGCGCCCAGCGCGCTGACGTCGACGGTCAAGCGCTCGCGGGCGGTGAGTAATGAGGAGATTGCCGCGGTGTTTGACGATATCGCCGACCTGCTCGAAATCGATGACGCCAACCCGTTTCGCATCCGCGCTTATCGGGTTGCGGCGCGCACGCTGAGGGCGCTGACGGTCGAGTTGGCGCCGCTCATCGCACGTGGGGAAACCTTGCCGAAACTGCCGGGTATCGGCGTCGATCTGACGGCCAAGATCAGTGAAATCGCCAGCACCGGTGATTGTGCGCTACGGCAACGCCTGCGCTCGACATTGCCGCCTGGGCTGGTTGAACTGCTGTCCATCGCCGGCCTCGGCCCCAAACGCATCAAACACCTGTATCACGGCCTGGGGATCGAAACCGCGCAGCAACTGTGCGAGGCCGCCGAGCAGGGCCACATCCGCCATGTGCCCGGTTTTGGCGAAAGGCTTGAGGCGCGCTTATTGAGCGCCGCGCAGAAGGGGCTCGGAAAGGATCGCCGGTTGCCGCTGGGCGTTGTCGAGCCCGTGGCGCTGCAGTTGATCGAGTATCTGCATCAGCTGCCCGGGGTCGAGGACGCGAGGCTGGCCGGCAGTCTGCGGCGCATGCGCGATACCGTGGGCGACATCGACATCCTGGTGGCGGCAGCGCCCGCAGTGGCGGTCACGGCGCACCTGATCAAGCACCCGGAGGTGTCCACCGTATTGGTCAAAGGCCGCACGCGGGCCAGTGTCGTACTGGACTCCGGCCTGCAAGTCGACGTGCGGGTGGTCAAGCCTGCGGACTGGGGCGCCGCGCTGGTGTATTTCACTGGCAGCAAGGCGCACAACATTGCGATTCGCAAGCAGGCGCGGGAACAGGGCCTGAAGCTCAACGAGTATGGCGTGTTCAAGGGCCAGGAACGCCTGGCGGGTGCCACGGAGGTCTCGGTTTATCAGGCCCTGGGGTTGCCGTGGATCACGCCGGAGCTGCGCGAAGATCGCGGTGAGGTCGCGGCGGCACTCAGCGGGCGTTTGCCCAGGCTGGTGGAAGTGAGTGATCTCAAGGGTGACTTGCACGCGCACACTTGCGACGCGGATGGCGCCAATACCCTGGAACAGATGGCACTGGCCGCGCAGCAAGCCGGGTTGGAATACCTGGCGATCACCGATCATTTCCTGGACAGCGAGCGGCTGCTGAAGCAGATCGACCAGATCGATGCGCTCAACGCCCGCCTGCGCGGCATCACCTTGCTCAAGGGGGTTGAAGTCGAGATTCTGGAAGATGGCAGCCTGGGGCTGCCAGACGCTGTTCTCGCTCGCCTGGACCTTGTGGTGGGCGCGGTCCACACGCATTTCAACCTGACGCTGCGGCAACAGACGCAACGCCTGCTCAGGGCCATGGATCATCGCTATTTCACGCTACTGGCGCACCCGCTGTGTCGCCTGATCAATCAGCGCGCGCCGTTGAACATGGACCTGTCGGCCGTCATCAGGGCCGCTTCTGCACGCGGCTGCTGCCTGGAACTCAACGCGCAACCCCAGCGCATGGACCTGTTCGACCTTCAATGCCAATACGCCAAAGACCAACACGTGCTGATCAGCATCAATTCGGATGCCCAGCGCACCGCGGATTTTGCGTACTTGCGCTACGGCGTCGCGCTAGCCCGGCGTGCCTGGCTGGAAAAGGGCGATGTACTCAATACCCGTTCGCTGAGCGCGCTGAAGTCGTTGTTGGCTGCTACGGCAGGCGGGCGTGCGCAAGGCGCCGGGAACTGACGGTTCGGTCTGATTCTTGGTCGAAAGTTGACAAAAATCAGAGCCCCGCACCGACGGCGCCGGATACTTGAACCGTAGCCGGAGCGTTCCTGCTACGACCCTCAAGGAGAATACCCATGAATATGCGTTTACCCGTAGTGTTGCTCAGCGTCCTCCTCGCGTTATCGGCTGGTTGCAGTAACAAACCGGCCAAAGAACTGGATGCACGCCTGGAGGCTGCTCAAAGCACTGCGCTGTCGGCACGCGCCAGAGCCGATGAAGCCTACTCGAAAGCGGAGCAGGCGGCGATGGCGGCCAATCAGGCGCAACAGACTGCCGACCAGGCCAATGAGCGCGCCAGCCGGATGCTCGAAAAAGCCAGCCGCAAATAGTGAACGGTTGCAGCACCCGACACGTCGTCGGGTTTGCTGCAAGACAGCCGCAGGCCTGCAACCAGCCCTGCCAGGCAGCACATCTGGCACCTGCGCGTCGACTCAACAGCATTGGCTTGGTTTTCCCCGACTATCATCTCTTCGCGTAACGGACTGCCGCTGAACATGTGGCTTAGGCTGACGTTCGGCAGGCGTTACCTGTGCATTCGCACGCTCTTGAAGATCGAGCTGTTCGATATTTTCCGGGGATGAAGCGTTGAACCACTGCAGATAAAAAAAGCCCCTTGTCGGTTTCCCGCCAAGGGGCAGTGCAGCCTGGGATTCATTCGCCTTTGATCGGCACGACTTTATCCGCTTTCATGGCTTCTGGCTTTTTCGGCAACGAGATGCACAGCACGCCTTTGCTGAAACTCGCGTCGATCTTATCGGCATCAATACCTTTGGGCAGGTTGAACACCCGCTCGAAGGAACCGTAGTGACGCTCGCTAAGGTGGTAGCCTTTGCGTTTTTCTTCCTTGTCCTCCTGTTTCTCGCCTTTGATGATCAGGCTGCCGTTGGACAGTTTGACCTCAATGTCTTTCTGATCCATGCCGGGTACTTCGGCGGTGATCTCGTAGCTTTTGTCTTTCTCGGTGATGTCCACGGCAGGCATGCCATGGCCGATCAGCTCGCGACGCCAGAACGGTTCAACGTCGAACAGCCCCCGGCTGAAGGGCGACAGGCCGGAACCGAGATTGAAGTCATCAAACAGGTGGTCCACCTGTTGCCGCAGTTTTTCCAGCGGCCGCCACAGGTCTGTCGTCACGGGATGCTGGTCGGATTTGTGTTCGGTAGTGACCGGCATTTTTTTTGCGGAATTGCTCATCTTTCGGTACTCCTCTTCAGATAGAAGGCAGGCAGCAGAACGGCCTCTGCGCGGCCTGCCAGGACAGAACACGGGGGCAAGCCCATCGTTACAAGGTCAGCGTCCCCGACCACAGCATCCAGCCGGCATAGGCCGCGGCCGCCCAGATGATGATCAACAGGCCGGTCTCGGGGCCGCTGAGCGCTTGTCCCTGACGGGCGCGCAGGGTGCCCAGGTAGATCAACGAGCCCGGGGCGTAGAGGAGGGCGCTGAGCAGCATGTATTTCGGCCCGGCGGCATAGAGCAACCACATGCAATACAGTGTGGCGACGGCCGCGATGGCCATGTCGCGCAATTGCAGGCCGCGGTGGCCGGCATAGGTGTCACCCTTCCAGGTCAGTTTCAGCGCATACAGGCCGCTGAACAGGTACGGCAATAGAATCATCGAGGTGGCCAGGGAGATCAGCGCGAGATAGGTAGCGCTCGAATACAAGGTCAGCAGCAAGAACAATTGAATGCAGCCGTTGGTCAGCCACAGCGCATTGGCTGGCGCGCCTTGGGTGTTTTCCACGCCCAGCGAGACAGGCATGACCTTTTCCTTGGCGGGCGTGAACACCGACTCGGCCGCCAGCAACGTCCAGGCGAGCAGGGCGCCGCCGACCGAAACAATCAGGCCGATGCTGATCAGCACTGCGCCCCATGGCCCGGCCGCGGCCTGCAGCACGCCCGCCATCGAGGGGTTCTTCAAGGCGGCGAGTTCCGGTTGTTTGAGCACCCCCAGCGACAGCAAGGACACCGAAATCAGCAGCAACAACGTGATGACAAAACCGATCACCGTGGCCCGCCCGACATTGGCCCGCTCCGCCGCACGGGCAGAAAACACGTTGGCGCCCTCGATCCCGATAAACACCCAAACGGTGACCAGCATCGTGCTTTTGACTTGATCGAGCGTACTGCCCAACGCCGGCGAGCCCCAGAAGTCGACAGTGAACGTTTCACGCTGGAACGCGGCGATCACCAGGCCGATGAACAACAGCAACGGCACGATCTTCGCGACCGTCGTCAACGCATTGGCCCGCGCAGCGGTGCGCAAGCCCCTGAGGATCATCCAGTGCAACGCCCACAACACCACGGACGCACCGGCGATCGCCGCCTTGTTATTGCCTTCGCCAAACACCGGGAAGAAGTAACTCAGCGCAGCGAACAGGATCACCAGGTAACTGACGTTGCCGATCCAGGCACTGATCCAGTAACCCCAGGCGGAGTTGAAGCTCAGGTATTCGCCACCCAGCGCACGCGCATAGGCAAACACACCGTTGTCCAGCGCGGGCTGGCGGTTGGACAGGGTCTGATAGACCAGCGCCAGCGACAGCATGCCGACGCCGGTGATCAACCAACCGATCAGAATCGCACCGGCGCCCGCACTGGCGGCCATATTTTGCGGCAGGCTGAAAATGCCGCTGCCGATCATCGAACCGACTACCAGGGCAATCAACAAGCTCAGCGACAAGCGCTTGGGTTCTACCTTGCGCAGACTGCCTGCCACGGGTTGGACAGCCGGCGGGACGATCGGTTGAGAGCCTTGCAGATGCGTAGCCATGACGAGCCTCCACGAAAACGTGAGTATCTGCACCGTCGAATGCGAGGGTGCGACTGCTGCATCTAATTTCTGCGCGAAGGGGCTGGGTCTGGTTGATTTAGATCAGATGTAAGTGTCTGCGGATCAGTCGCAATACTTAACTGATTGAATTGTTTTTCAAAAAAATTTTCCCTCGGGTGTTTTCGTCATTAAACGCCAAAGTGTTGTTCGTCGATGATATTGATGCGCCAGGAACGCGCTGAACCGTAACGGGAACATTTTATTGAGGAAGGTCAAGCCGCCGCGCCCCGTGGATGCCAGGATAAGGCCAACCTGGGGCAAGGTTCCCTGTAACCTCATCGAGTGTCGAGGCGGCCCATGATGCGAGCATTACGGTTACTGCTTGGCGGCTCCCGTCAGGCCGTGGATTCCCCGGCGCTGTGGAGCCGCGCATGATGGATGCCCCTTGCCCGGCGTTGTTGGTGCTGAATGCGGGCTCTTCAACCCTCAAGTTTTCCCTTTACTTCGTGGCGGCACCAACGGTCCATTGCCTGGGCAGCGGCATGATTGAAGTGCGCCAGGGCAGGGCAACGCTGGCGTACCAGGCCCCAGGATCCGAGGCCGAACATCAGGAGCAATGGCGCGCCGACAGTTGCATGGACGCAGTTTCCCTGGGCAACCTGATGCGTTGGCTGGGCAGCAACCGCCAATGGCAGATTGTCGGCGCGGCGCATCGGGTGGTCCATGGCGGCGCCCGTCGGGAAGTGGCTGCGCGGGTCGATAGCGCGCTGATCGACGAGATACAACGACTGATTCCAATGGCACCGTTGCACCAGCCCTTGTGCCTGGCACCGATTCTCCATATGGCCCGCGAGCATCCCGAGCTGCCTCAGGTGGCCTGCTTCGACACTGCCTTTCACCACACACTCGACCCGCTGGAAACCTTGTACGGCCTGCCCCGGGCACTGAGCGAGGCGGGCCTGCGGCGTTACGGCTTCCATGGTTTGTCCTACGAGTACATTGCCGGGGTCCTGGCGGATTACGACCCGCGCGCGGCGGCCGGGCGCACCCTGGTCGCACACCTGGGCAACGGTGCCAGCCTGTGCGCGATGCGTAACCGCATCAGTTGCGGCACCACCATGGGGTTTTCCACCCTGGACGGGCTGTTGATGGGCACCCGCCCGGGCAACCTGGACCCCGGCATCGTGCTGTACCTGCTGCGCGAACGCGGCATGAGCGCGGCGGCGGTCGAACACCTGCTGTACCACGAGTCCGGATTGCTGGGCGTCTCTGGCGGTGTGGCGAGTGACATGCGGACGCTGCTGGCCAGCCACGCCGAAGGGGCCGCGCAGGCCGTTGAGTTGTTTGTACGGCGTGCCGTCAAGGAGATCGGCGCGCTGGCCGCATTGCTCGGCGGGCTCGACGCGTTGGTGTTCACCGGCGGCATTGGCGAACATGCACCCACCGTGCGTGACGGGATTCTCGACGGTTGCGCCTGGTTAGGCGTAACCCGCAACCAGCACCCGCCCACCGGAGCCTGCCTGACGACGCCGGACAGCCCGGTATCGGCCTGGGTCATCGCCACTGATGAAAATGCCGTCATCGCTCGACACAGCCTGGCCTTGCTGCCGGCGCCGGCATCGAGCGAGGCGCTTTAGCCACTATCGCCTTGAGGTGTCGACGTGTATGCATTCCTGCCACGCGAACTGCCGGAGCAGTTGCGCGCATTGACCGAGCTTGCGCTTAACCTGCGCTGGACCTGGAACCATGCGCTCGACGAACTCTGGAAAAGCATCGACCCGCAGCTGTGGGAGCGTACCCACAACCCCTGGTTGATACTGCAGAACACCTCGCCGCACCGGCTAGGAGAACTCTGCCGAGATGCGACGTTCTCGCAAACCCTCGCGCACGCCATCGAAGAGCATCGGCACTACCTCAGCGAGCCGGGTTGGTATGCGCAGCAGACAAGCGCCGGCGATTCCAAGCGGATCGCCTACTTCAGCATGGAATTCGGCCTGAGCGAGGCGCTGGCGCTTTATGCCGGCGGGCTCGGTGTGCTGGCCGGGGATTACCTGAAGACGGCAAGCGACATGGGCGTACCGGTGCTCGGGGTGGGGTTGCTCTATCAGGAAGGCTATTTTCGACAATCCATCGACGCGATGGGGCGCCAGCAGGAGGCCTACCCCTATAATGACCCCACCAGCCTGCCGATCCAGCCGACGTTTGGACAGGACGGCGCGTGGTTGAAAATCCCCTTGGCGCTTCCCGGCCGGACCCTGTATTTACGCGTGTGGCAGGCCATCGTCGGGCGTACCAGCCTGTACCTGCTCGACAGTAATGACCTGCTCAACGGCGCCAGCGACCGTGGTATCACCTCGAAGTTGTACGGTGGCGGTTCGGAGATGCGCTTGCTGCAGGAAGTGGTGCTTGGCATCGGCGGCTGGGCCACACTCGAAGCGTTGGCGATCAATGTCGATGTGTGCCACCTCAACGAAGGTCATGCTGCACTGCTGGTGCTGGAGCGTGCCCGGCGCTTCATGCATCAGAAGGGCACATCGTTCCAGGAAGCCTGGTGGGCGACGCGGGCAGGCAACGTGTTTACGACCCATACGCCAGTGGCTGCGGGTTTCGATGTGTTTTCCGCGGAATTGGTACTCAAGTACGCCCGCGGCTATCTCGACGACTGCCGCCTCACCTCGCACGAGTTGCTGGCGTTGGGCCGACGCAATCCGTCGGATGCGGATGAACCCTTCAACATGGCTTTTCTGGCGCTGCGTGGGTGCGCTCAAGCCAATGGCGTGAGCCGCTTGCACGGCGAGGTCAGCCGACGGCTATTCAGCGATTTGTATCCCCGCTGGCCTGTTCAAGAGATACCGGTGGGGCATGTCACCAACGGTGTGCATGTGCCGTCCTGGGACTCAATGTGGTCCGATCATCTGTGGACCACAAGCTGCGGCAAGGAGCGTTGGCGCGGCGCAGTCGAGTTGCTGCCGGCGACGGTCGCCAACAATGACGACGAGGCCTTGTGGAACATGGCTGCCGAGCAACGGCGCGACCTGGTGAGCTATGCGCGCAAGCGCCTGGCCTGGCAGCTCGAGCAGCGTGGCGAGTCGGCGCAGCAGGTGGCGGAGGGCGGGCAGGTGTTTGACCCCAACTGCCTCACGCTCGGGTTTGCGCGACGCTTCACCGACTATAAGCGCCCGAACCTGCTGCTGCACGACAGCGACCGCCTGGCGCGGCTGTTAACCAACGAGCAGCATCCGGTACAACTGCTCATCGCTGGCAAGGCTCATCCCGCCGATGAGCGCGGCAAGCAACTGATCCAGGCATGGCTCGACTTCGTGCATCGCCCGGGGCTGCGCCGGCATGTGGTGTTCCTGGAAGACTACGACCTGGAAATGGCCCAACACCTGGTGCAAGGCGTCGATGTCTGGATCAACACCCCGCGTCGGCCCTGGGAAGCCTGCGGCACCAGTGGCATGAAGGTGCTCGTCAACGGCGGGTTGAACCTCTCGGAACTCGATGGTTGGTGGGCGCAAGCGTACCAGCCCGCCTATGGCTGGGCGATCGGGGATGACGCGCCGAGCGATGACGACGTCGACGCTGAGCGCTTGTACGGCCTGTTGGAAAACGAGGTCGTCCCCACGTTCTATTCACGCGATGCACAGGGTATTCCACGCGACTGGGTGCAACGCATGCGCGCCAGCATGTCGCAGCTGGGGCCGTACTACAGCAGCAATCGCATGCTGCAGGAATACCTGGAGCATCTTTACCAACCGGCGATTCAGGCGTTTCGACGCCGCCGCGAGGATAACGCGGCACTGGCGCGCACGCTCCATGCCTGGCAGAAGGCGTTGACGGCGGCCTGGGACAATATTCACTTCGGCGCGGTCGAGGGGCATCGCGATGGCGACTGCCTGTGCGTTCGCGTGCCGGTCTATTTGGGTGAGATCTCGCCTCTGTGGGTCAAGGTGGAACTCTATGGCGGCCTGTGCGACGAGTACCCCGCAGAGTGCTTGCTGATGAATGCCGTCGATGTGATTCCGGGCGCCATCCAGGGTTATATCTATTCCATTTCGGTCGCCGCCACGCGCCCGCTGGAGCACTACACTCCGAGGGTTCGCGCCTGGCACGCGGATGCCTTTCTGCCAGCGGAAAACCCATTGATTGCGTGGCAGCGTTGAGCTGCGATACGCCTATTGTCAGCGAGCCAAACCGGGGTAAAGCCTGGCGGCCAACAGCAGAAGAACGGTGAACACCGAGAGCATCACCTATCGCAATGGGCGCTGTACCACGCGGCAGCAAAGCGCATTTGTTGATAAAGATCAGAGGGCATCGGGAGCAACCCCAGATACTCGTGCGACTGACTTAACCGTCTTCCCGCACTCTCGACTCAACAAAAAGGAAAAGGATCATGGGCGCAGCCGCCATTTCCCCGCAGGCTGAACGTTTCAACCTGCCGGTCAGTGAATGGGTTACCTCGACTGTTGATCCGCTGGCGCTAGCGCCGGTTTCATCGGCCATTACCAGCGTGGCGGCGAGAGCCAAGGTCCTGTTCGTGACCTCCGAATTGGCCGGCCTCGTGAAAACCGGCGGGCTCGGCGATGTATCGGCGGCATTGCCCCGGGCCCTGCATCCCCTGCACGATGTGCGCGTGTTGATGCCGGGTTACCCGCAAGTGCTCAACAGTGGAAATCCGGTCCATGTGATCAGCGAGCTGGAGGGCCATGCGGCATTGCCGGCGTGCAAGATCGGGCGGATGGACATGACGGATGGCCTGGTCATTTACCTGGTGATCTGTCCCGAACTGTATGAGCGTGAAGGCACTCCTTACGGGGATAACAATGGCCGTGACTGGCCGGATAACCATATCCGGTTTGCCCGTCTCGGCCTGGCCGCGGCCGACTTCGCCGCAGGCGCGGTGAAGTGCCAGTGGCGTCCGGAGCTGGTGCACGCGCATGATTGGCCGGCCGGCCTCGCGCCGGCGTACATGCGCTGGCGTGGGCAGGCCACGCCGAGCATTTTCACCATCCATAACCTTGCCTATCAAGGCATGGTCAGCAGCGGTTCCCGGCGCGAACTGGGCATCCCCGAGCACGCGCTGGCCTCGGACGGTATGGAGTTCTACGGCAAGCTCTCATTGCTCAAGGCCGGCATGGCCTATGCCAACCACATCACCACCGTCAGCGCGACCTACGCCCGGGAAATCACCACGCCAGCGTTCGGTTGCGGCCTGGACGGCTTTCTGCAGAGCAAAGCCGAACAAGGGCTGCTCAGCGGCATTGCCAATGGTATCGACGCCAGTTGGGACGCCGAAACCGATGAGCACTTGATCTGCCGGTTTGCCGCTAACGATTGGCTCGGCAAGGCGGTGAACGCCCACTATGTCCGCCAGTTGTTCAATCTCAAGCCGTCGACGGGGCCTCTGTTCGCGGTGGTATCGCGTCTGGTCTTCCAGAAAGGCCTGGATCTGACCATTGGCGTTGCCGGGCACATCGTCAGGCAGGGCGGGCAGATCGCCATCATCGGCCGTGGCGAACCGCAGGAAGAGGAGGCCGCACGGGAGCTGGCCCGGCGCTTCCCGGGCCAGGTCGGTGTGCTTATCGGCTTCAACGAAACGGATGCTCGGCGCATGTTTGCCGGCAGTGACTTCCTGCTCATGCCGTCGCGCTATGAACCGTGCGGCCTGAGCCAGATGTATGCGCAGCGTTTCGGCTCATTACCGGTAGCCCGTAATACCGGTGGGCTGGCCGACACGATCGAAGATGGCGTGAGCGGTTTTCTGTTCGAGGAACCCACCGTGGAAAGCTACGCGGCAGCACTGACGCGGGCGATCAAGGTGTTCGCCAACCCTGAACTGCTCAATGCAATGCGTTGCCGCGCCATGCGCAAGCCGTTCGATTGGCACCAAGCCATAAAGCCTTACAGCGCCCTGTATCTGCGATTGCTGAAGGCCAATCGGGTATCCCTGGCGGCCCCCTCACTCAATGGAGAGATATCGTGACCCATTCACAGCCGCACATTCGTTGGTTCAAGGACTTGGGTATCAACGAGGTCGCACAGGTCGGTGGCAAGAACGCCTCGCTGGGAGAGATGTACCAGAACCTGACAGGCCAGGGCATCCGCGTACCCAACGGGTTTGCCGTTACTTCAGACGCGTACCGTTATGTCCTTGAGCACAACAAGGCGTGGGCGCCGCTGCATGCCGCGCTCGACGGCCTCGACCCCAACGACATCAAGGACCTGCAAGCCCGCGGCAAACGGGCGCGGGCGATTGTGTATGGCTGTACGCTGCCGGAAGACCTGAAGAGCGCGATACTGCACAGTTACGCCCAGCTCAAGCGCGAATATGGCAACAGCCTTTCACTGGCCGTGCGCTCCTCGGCAACCGCCGAGGACTCGCCGCAGGCGTCATTTGCCGGGCAGAACGAGACCTATCTCAACATCGCCAATGAAGATGCGCTGCTCGATGCCTACAAGCGTTGCCTGGCCTCCAACTTCACCGATCGGTCGATCCATTACAAATACGACAACGGCTTTGATTGCTTCAAAGTCGATCTCGCCGTCGTCATCATGAAAATGGTGCGCAGTGATCTCGGGGCCAGTGGCGTGATGTTTTCCCTGGATACGGAAACCGGCTTCAAGGATGTCGTGTTCATCAACGCCGCGTGGGGGCTTGGGGAGAATGTGGTGCAGGGCGCGCTGGCCCCGGACAGTTTCTACGTACACAAACCCAGCTTCGTCGCCGGTTATCGTGGCGTGCTCAAGCGTAGCCTGGGCAGCAAAGAAAAGAAGATGGTGTTTACCGATACCCTCAATACCGGGAACATCGCGCAGGAGTACACCGCGAATATCGAAACACCCGACGAAGAACAAACGCGCTTTTGCCTCTCGGACGGGGACGTGATGGTCCTGGCTGACTATGCCATCAAGGTTGAAAACCACTATTCGAGCAAAGCCGGTTTCTACAAACCCATGGACATGGAATGGGCGAAAGACGGGATCGATGGCCACTTGTATATGGTCCAGGCGCGCCCCGAAACGGTGGCCTCGCAGAAAAAAGGCAGCGTGCTGCAGATCTATCACCTCAAGCAACGCTCGTCAGTGCTGCTCAAGGGGAAGGCGGTCGGCACCCGCATCGGTGCCGGGAAGGCCCGTATCGTCAACGATGTGAAACAGCTCAGCGAGTTTCAACCGGGTGAAGTGCTGGTCTCCGAAGCCACGACTCCGGATTGGGAACCGGTGATGAAAACCGCCGCCGCGATTGTGACGAACCGCGGCGGACGCACCTGCCACGCGGCCATCGTGGCGCGGGAGCTGGGTATTCCCGCGATCGTGGGCGCCACCAATGCGGCAGCGACAATCAAAACCGGCGCCTTGTTGACCGTCAGTTGCGCCGAAGGCGAAATCGGAACGGTCTACGACGGCATCCTGGATTTTGATGTGGAGGAAACGGACCTCAGCCAACTCGGGCATCCCGACACGCGCATCATGATGAACCTGGCCAACCCCGATCAGGCCTTCAGCCTGGCCTCGCTGCCGGTCGACGGTATCGGTCTGGCGCGCATGGAGTTCATCATCAATGAATGCATCAAGGTCCATCCGATGGCCCTTGTCCACCCGGAAAAGCTGGATGACGCCACCCGTGAAAAAATCGCCGTGCTGAGCGCCGCGCATGCGGACCCTACGGATTTTTTCATCAAGACCTTGGCCGAAGGCGTCGCCACCATTGCCGCAGCGGTGTACCCAAAACCGTGCGTGGTACGCATGAGCGACTTCAAGAGCAATGAGTACGCGACCCTGCTGGGTGGGCAGTATTTCGAGCCGGTAGAACACAACCCGATGATCGGTTTTCGCGGCGCGTCCCGATACAGCCATCCGGCTTATGCCGAAGGGTTTGCGCTGGAGTGCGCGGCGATGAAATGGGCGCGCGAACACATTGGCCTCACCAACATCAAGTTGATGATCCCGTTTTGCCGCACCGTGGCGGAGGGCGAAAGGGTATTGGCGACCATGGCCAACCATGGCCTGCAGCGCGGAGAAAACGGGCTGGAGGTCTACATCATGTGCGAAATACCCAACAACGTGATCCAGATCGACGCGTTCGCCAAACTGTTCGACGGCTTCTCGATCGGTTCCAACGACCTGACCCAGTTGACGCTCGGCGTGGACCGCGACTCGGAAATCGTCGCCTTCGATTTCGATGAGCGCGACCCGGGCGTCAAGCAGATGATTCGCCTGGCGGTAGAAGGCGCCAAGCGTAACGGCCGACACTCGGGAATCTGCGGGCAGGCGCCGTCGGATTATCCCGAGATGGCGGAGTTTTTGGTGTCGATTGGCATCGACTCAATGAGCCTCAGCCCGGATGCGGTGCTGGCGACGATTCGGCATGTGCTGGCGGTGCAGGCGCAGCGGTTACCGAGCGATGAGGCCGACCGGGGCAACATCGGCACGTGAGGCCTTTCATGCAAGGCCTTCGTCTCGCAATGCTTTGCGCACCGCAGGACGCACCTTGACCCGGTCATACCAGGCCCGGAGGTTATGCAAGTGCTCGAAGTGGATGTCGGCCTTGTAATAGCTGGTCAGCCAAGAGGCCTGGCCCCAGCCGGTCAATGCGAACAGATAGGCATCCGCCACCGTGAAGGCATCGCCCATGAGGTATGGACGGGTACTCAATTGTTCGTCGATCCAGGCGAAGCGCTTTTCCAGCTTTGGCTTGGCAGTCTCGACGTATTGACCTGCGAGTGTGGCGTACAACAGCGGAATGTAGCCCTTGTGAATCTCAGACGACAGGAAGCTCAGCCATTCCTGAAGTCGGTATCGATCGAGGGTGCCATGAGCGGGAACCAGCCCAAGCGCCGGCTTCAGGTCGCCCAAATACTGCACGATTGCCGGGCCTTCACGCAGGAGCGTGCCATCGTCCAGCTCGATGGCGGGTACGTAGCCCAGACGGTTGACCTCGAAGTAGTTGGCGCCCGATTCGGTAAGGTGCGTCTTGTGATCGACCTTGATCAGCGTGGCATCGAGACCCAATTCATTCAGAACGATGTGGGGCGAAAGCGAGCAAGACGCGGGGATGTAGTACAACTTCATTGGCAAACTCCAGGACAGGGGGGAGCGCTGTCAATCCAATGGAGAGCGCGCTTCAGCTGATTCTAGATGCCCGGTATAAAATAGGAAGAACGCACTATTTTGTAGTATAGGTACAAAAAATATACCTACACCCGGCCAGGACTCTGACTATGAAAGACAACATCTCTGGCTGCTCGGTCGAAGAAGCGATGCGTTTGTTGGGTGGCCGCTGGCGCCTGCTTCTTGCGTCCTACCTGCTCGATGGGCCGAAGCGTTTTAATGCGCTGAGGCGCGACATTCCGGCTATTTCGCAACGCATGCTGACCCTCGACTTGCGCGCCCTTGAGCAAGCCGGGCTGGTCAAACGGACGGTGTTCCCCACCGTGCCCGTGACGGTTGAGTACGAACTCACCGTGGACGGGCGACGGCTGGAACCGGTCGTTGCGGTAATGAAAGAGTTTGGGCTGTGGGTCAAGAGTCGCCCATGTGAGGAGATTGTGAGCATGTCTTCGGTCTTGACTGACAGTGCGCGTGGTTGAGGCAATGGCTGCCCTTAGAGCGACGCCCTGGCAACCAACGGGCAATCGACTGACTGGGCTCCCGATACCTCGACGGCGTCGATCAGGTGTCGGGCGGCCCTGCGACCGATCTCGTAGTACGGCAGTTGTACCGTTGTCAGCGGTGGGATGAACAGTTCGGCGATACCGATCATATTGTCGTAGCCGAGCACGGCGACATCATCGGGGATTTTCAGCCCGCGGCCCAACAACACCTGGTAGGCACAAAAAGCAATCCGGTCGTTGCCACAGATCAGAATGTCGAATTGGGGGCGACCCTCGATGATGTGCCGGTCGAGGATGGTCGCGGTTTCACCATAGGCGTCATGATCGGAAAGGTCATATTGCAGGAGTGCCTCAGGCAACAGCCCGAATGCCTGACAGGCACGCTGCAGGCCTTTTTGCCGCAGCCCCCACGCCAGGCTCTGTTTTGGGAGATTGATCAACAGAGGGCGCCGATAGCCTTGGCTCAAGGCGTGATGTACGGCTCGATACTGCCCCATTTCATCGTCGGGCACATAACTGACCAGGCGGCTGTCATCCGCCAGGCAATTGGCGAGCACCAGGCGGGTGCTCTTCAATCGCTCGGGAATGCACACCTGGCGCAGCCCCATGGCGCTGAAGATCAACCCGTCGGGACGGTGCGATAACATCAGGTCGATGTTCTGGTCGGTGGGCGGGTTGCTTAACAGGTTGAGGATAAATACATTCCAGCCGGCTTGCTGCGCGGTCTGTTCGATGGACAGCAGCAGTTCGACGGCGAACGGGGTTGTCGCGGTGTCCAGCGCGAAGACGCCGATGGTTCGAGTCTGGAGGTTGTCGCCGCGAATCCTGCGCGCCGACAGGCTGGGCACGAATTGCAATTCGTCGATGGCGCGGCGCACCCGTTGATAGGTTTCGGGGCTCAATTTTTCCGGGTTGTTGAGCGCTCGGGAAACCGTCATCAGGGACACGCCGGCTAGCTGTGCAACGTCTTTCACTGAAGTCATGTGAAGCGAGACCGGTCAGGTTGAGGCCGAATCATGACACATGGCCTGCGCTTCTCGCGACTCGAATGACACGGTTCATAACCATCCCGAGGCGAGTGGCCATGCCTTGGGAATGGCGACACGCCCACCACTCCCGCTTGCAAAGAGCTTCACCCCCAGACTGCCGGGCTGCGGGTAGAGGCGACTGCTCAGGCTGAAGCTGCCGTTTTCGTCGAACACTTCAATGGACGAACGATCGAGGAACACCCGCAGTGCCAGTTGCCCTTGTGTCGGGTCTATCGCCACGCTGCGCTGGCCGCTGACTTGCGCACCCGAGCGGCTGCGGTCAAGAACCAGACGCTGCAACGCCGCATCGTAGTAGAGCAGGGTTTGTTCCTGGCCATCGTCGCTGCAACGCAAGGCGACTCCCAAGTGGCCGTCGGTGCAGCCGAGTAAATCCAGATGCACATGGATTTCCAGCATATCGCCATTCACTTGTGGCACCCAGCGGCTTCCCGACGCCTCCCACCACGCGGTAGCCGGCAGCAGCGTCCCGCGCAGTGCGGTGAGTTCCCGGGCCGGAAACATGCGCAGGCGATCGGCACACAGTTCAAGTTCGCGTGGCAATCCGAGCATGCCGCTCCAGTGATGGGCCTGGCTCGGCATCGGGCTTTCCCACATGTCGAGCCAGGCCCAGACAAGACGCCGACCATCGGCGGCAACGAGGGTCTGCGCGGCGTAGAAATCGTGGCCGTTATCCAGCTCGATAAACGGCCCGCCGGTGAAGTGCCACGCGCTGTCGAGCCGGCCCACTCGATAACCCGTCTGGTATTTGTTCAGCCGTTCGTACCCTTGGGCAAGCATGCCTTGCGGGGAATACAGCAGCACGTCGCGTCCGTTCAGTCGAAACAGGTCCGGACACTCCCACATATAACCATCGCCGTCGCTGCCCGCGGCAATATAGTCAAGGAACTCCCAGGTGTGCAGATCGGTGGAGCGGTACAACGGAAGCAGCGGCCTGTCGCCCAGGCGTGCGCCGGCAATGAGGTACCAAGCGTCATCCTCCTTCCATACCTTGGGGTCGCGAAAATGCATGATGTTGTCTTGCGGCGCGGTCTCGATGACTGCGCCATGCTTGACGAAGCGGATGCCGTCGACACTGGTGGCCAGGCACTGGACTTGACGGATCGAGCGTTCGTCGCCCACTTCCCCAAGCCAAGTGTGCCCGGTATAGATCAGTGCCAAGGTATCCCCACACACCACTGCGCTACCGGAAAAACAACCGTCACGGTCGCACTCATCGCCGGGCGCCAGCGCAATGGGCAGGTGCTGCCAATGAACCAGGTCGGCACTCTTGGCGTGCCCCCAATACATCGGGCCCCATTTCGCTTCGAATGGGTAATGTTGATAGAACACGTGATATTCGCCACGAAAGTACACGACCCCGTTCGGGTCGTTCATCCAGCCTGCTGGTGGCGCAATATGATAGCCGGGGCGATAGTCGTCGACGACGCGAGACGCACCGTCATGCAGTGCGCGCTGCGCAAGGTCAAGGGCTGAAGGCATTGGCTCGCTCAGGGTATTCAAGGACAAAGTCATAGGGCGCGTGCTCGGAATGAATGCAGAGCGACGTCATCGGGCAGGTGTTCGGCGGCGGCCGGATGGCGTTTCAAAGCGGTGCCGTCGGCGTCGAACAGGTGCAGGTTGTCAGTGTCCAGCTGCAGCTCGACCCGATCGCCCACCTGCCATCCGGCATTGACCTCGCAACGGCAGATCAGGGGTTCGTCCTGACCCGATTCGAGGTGTACATAGGTTTCGCTACCCAGGTATTCGACCCCGGTCACGACGACACCGCTGGTGCCCTCAGCCGCTTTGAGCGACAGGTGCTCCGGGCGAATCCCCAGGCTCAGCTGCGCGTCTGCCGGCAGGTTCGAGCTGTCGAAGGGCAGGGCAGTCATGCCCGCTACAGGGGTGTCGATCAGGCTGGTTTTGCCTGGGGCATGCAGGCGCGCCGGCATAAAGTTCATTCTGGGCGAGCCGAGAAAACCGGCGACAAAGCGGCTGGCTGGGCGTTCATAGAGTTCGCGCGGTGAGCCGACCTGTTCCACGCGGCCGCCGTTGAGCACGACAATTTTGTCGGCCAGGGTCATCGCTTCTACTTGGTCGTGGGTGACGTAGATCATGGTCGAGCCCAGTCGAGCATGCAGACGGGCGATTTCGTTGCGCATCTGCACCCGCAGGGATGCGTCCAGATTGGAAAGCGGTTCATCGAACAACAGAATGTCCGGCTCCCGCGCCATGGCTCTGCCCATGGCCACACGCTGACGCTGGCCTCCGGACAGTTCCTTTGGCTTGCGTTGCAGCAGTTTGTCCAGTTGCAGGATCTGCGCAGTTTTCAGCACGCGCTCGCGCAAGCTGCTCTTTTCCGTCTTGGCCAGTTTGAGACCGAAGCTGATGTTGTCGTAGACACTCATGTGCGGGTACAGCGCATACGACTGAAACACCATGCCGACGCCGCGCTCACGCGGTTCCAGGTCGTTGACCCGTCGTCCGTCGATCAGCAGGTCGCCGCCGCAGATCGAATCCAGCCCGGCGATCAGTCGCAGCAGGGTCGATTTTCCGCAGCCCGAAGGGCCAACGAACACCACGAACTCGCCCGCGGCAATCTCCAGGCTGACGTCGCGAAGAATCCGTGCGCCGCCCAATTGTTTGTTCACGTTGTCCAGTTTCAATTTGATCACGATGCTGTTCCTTGTATTTGTTGGGCATCAACCCTTTAACGCGCCGGCAGTGAGGCCGGATACGATTCGGCGCTGGAAGATCAGCACCAGAATCACCAATGGGACCGTGACCAGCACCGAAGCGGCCATCAACAGTCCCCACGGCAGCTCATGGGGGCTCCCGCCGGAAATCAAGGCAATGGCGACCGGTACCGTGCGTTGCGTGTCGGTGAGGGTGAAGGTCAGGGCGAACAGGAACTCGTTCCACGCTGCGATAAAGGCCAATAAGCCAGTGGTGACCAGGGCGGGCCAGAGCAGCGGCAACAGCACCCGCGTCAGCGTGACCCACGGCGAAGCGCCATCCATGATTGCCGCCTCTTCCAGCTCATGGGGCAGTTGGCCCATGAATGTGGTCAGCACCCAGACGGTGAAGGGCAGGGTGAAAATCGTGTAGCTCAGGATCAACGCCCAGGACGTGTTGTACAGGCCCAGGGCGCGGATCACTTCGAACAGCCCCGACAGTACCGCGACCTGGGGAAACATCGAGACGCCAAGCACCATCATCAATACTGTGCCGCGCCCCCGGAACTTCACCCTGCCCAAGGCATAGGCGGCGGTCAGGCTGAGGAACAACGCCAGCGTCACGACGCACAGCGCAACCACCAGCGAGTTGCCGATAGCTTTCAGGAACGAGGGTTGATGGAGTACCGCCGCATAATTGGAGAAGTCGGGACGGTCGATCCAGTAGCTCACCTCGAACAAGGTGCTGGATGGCTTCAGCGACGTCACGATGGCGTAGTAGAAAGGGAAGACTGCATACAGCAGCAAAATTCCGATCAGGCACCAGAACCCGAGGCGCAACAGCGCTTTTTTGAGTAGACGCGGGCTCATGAGCGCACCTCCAGTTGACGGCGTCCGAGGTAGAGATACAGCAACGCAATCACCGCGACGACCAGGAACAGTAACGTCGACGCCGCGCTGCCATAGCCCACGTCCTGGAACTCCACCAGGTGCTGGCGCGCATAGACCGACATGCTCATGGTGCTCGACGAGTTCGAGGTCAGCACATAGATAACGTCGAATACCCGCAGCGAATCGAGGATGCGAAAGATCGCCGCCACCAGCAATGCAGGCATCAACAGTGGAAGCGTGACACGCCAGAACACGTGCAGCGGATGAATGCCATCGACCCTGGCGGCTTCGTAGCAATCGCTCGGCAACATCTGCAAGGCCGCCAGCATCAGCAGTGTGACAAAGGGCACGGTCTTCCAGACGTCGACGATGATGACGGCCCACATCGACAGACTCGCATCAGCCGTCCAGGCCAACGGCATGTCAATCAGGCCGAGGCTCAGCATCAGGTGATTGATGATGCCGAACTGGTCGTTGAGCATCCACGACCAGATTTTCGCCGAGACAATCGTAGGAATCGCCCAGGGAATCAGTATCAATGCACGCACCAGGGACCGGCCGGTGAACTTGATGTTCAGCAGCAATGCCACCAGCAGCCCGAGGACGATTTCCAGGCCCACCGACACCACGGTGAAATGCAGCGTGTTGCGCACCGCGTTCCACCATTGTGGATCGACCAGGATGCCCGACCAGCCGGAGCCGTTGTAGAACAGGTAATTGCTAAAGCCGACGAAGGTTGCGCCACGCGTGTCCGCCAGGTTGGCGTCGGTCAGGCTGAACCAGAATGTGCGCAATAGCGGCCAGGCCGCTACCAGGGCCAGGCACAGCAACATCGGTGTCAGAAACAGCCAGGCGGCGCGCAGGCGGCGGCGCTGTATGGGCGTCTCCCTGGCGAGCAGGGGCTCGTCACAGGAGGCGTGGGGAGTAGAGACAGACATGGTGATTTCCTTCCTTGTGGCTTACCAGTTCCGGCGTTTGATGCGCGTGAGTTCGCTTTCCAGCTCGGCAAGCGCCTGATCGACGGGCAACTCACCCGCCAACACGCCATGCACCCGATCGAAGAACGCATTGGAAACCCGTGGATAGCGCTCGGCAGTGACTGAGGCGGGGCGCATGACCCCGTCGTTGAGGATGCTGTGGAGCTGACGGTAGTAAGGCATTGCCGCGAGCAGTTCGGGGTCTTGATACAGCGCCTCGATCACCGGGTTATAGGCGCCTATCAGCGCACGCCGTTTTTGCTCTTGAGCGCTGGTCAGGTAACTCACCAGCTCTGCGGCAAGTTTCGGATGGGCGCTGTAACGCGAAACCGCCAGACCCCACCCACCAAGGGTGGACGCATGGCTGCCGGCGCTGCCGCCGCGGGGCAGGGGAGCGACGCCCACCTTGTCTTTGACGGCACTGTCCGGGCTTTGCACCAGGGCCCAGACATAAGGCCAGTTACGCATGAACAGCGCGTTGCCCGACTGGAAGACACCACGTCCTTCTTCCTCGGTGTAATTGAGTACGCCACGCGGGGAGATGTCGCCGACCCAGCTTTTCGCCAGGGTCAAAGCCGCTCTTGAAGCCGGGCTGTTGACCACGATGTCGCCTTGCGGGGTGACCAGTCCGCCTTCCGGTTGGCTGCTGATCCACTCCAGTGCATTGCACGTCAGACCTTCGTAGGCGCGCCCCTGAAATATGTAGCCCCACACATTGGGGTTACCGGCGTTGCGTTCGGCCTGTTGAACTTCCTTGGCGGTAGCGGTCATTTCCTCCCACGTCTGGGGCACCGGCTTGTTGTACTTCTCGAGCCAGTCCTTGCGGTAATACAGCAGGCCCGAATCGGTGAACCACGGCATCGTCACCAGCCGTCCGTTCACCGTGGCGTTATCGATCTGGGCCTGGAAGTAGCCTTGGGTCGCGTCCGGCGCAAGCACCTCGCGCAGATCCATCAGGTGTTTGGCCAGCATTCCCGGCCACACCATGTCGATTTGAATGATGTCGATGTCGCTGGACTGCGCACTGAGGATCTGTTGGTAGAACGACAGCCTCTCGGTTGCCGAGTTAGGCGTGGAAACCACCTCGACGTTGTTGCCGGTCTGTTTCGACCATGCCTCGACAGCCTCCTTGCACAGTTGTAACTCGGCACCCACTGCACCGCACGAGATCGTCAGATCGGCTGCGCTCGAGACGCCAGGAAGCCCGGCACAGAGGGCAAGCAGCGCTGCGGGAAGGAGCGATTTCAGTTGTTTCATAAAGCCCTCTTTATTTTTGTTTTTAGAGAAGTTAACGTTAACACGCTCAATGTATCAGCGTATTTTCGATGAGGCATCCTTTTTTTTGCCGACTCTGGCAATTCACACCTCACGGAAAAACACGTCTGTCGCTGGGACAAAACAATAAAAACAAAACAGGGAAATCCACATGCAGAAAGCATCACAATGGCTGCTCGCAGGCGTGCTCAGCACCTCGGCGGCGACGTCCCAGGCCGCGACTCTGGAAGAACGCATGGCCGCGTTCGAAGCCCGTGCCAGCGCCGCCGAGAAACGTGCCGCCGCAGCCGAGCAGCAAACCCAGGCACTCGCCAGAGAATTGCAACAGATCAAACTCGCCACGCCGCCCTTGCAGCCCGCTGCCGCCACTGCGCAAGCAACGGCGGCACCGACGCTGGATACCCGGCTGGCAAAACTTGAAGCCCGCCAAGAAAGCCTGGAAAAACCGGGCGGTACCGGACACCTCACAGACGGCTTCAGCTTCAAAGGCTATGCCCGCTCGGGATTGCTGATTGACCAGGGACTCGGCGGTGGCCGCGGCGGGCCGTATACGACACCGGCCGGCTCGGTCGGTGGTGCGGTTGGGCGCCTCGGTAACGAAGACGACACCTACATGCGTATAGACCTGTCGAAAGAGATCTATGCGCAGAACGGTACCCGCGCGAAATTCACGGTCTCCATCGCCGACGGCGTGGAAAGTTCCAATGACTGGACCGCCGAAGAAAGCAAGTTGAACGTGCGCCAGGTCTTCACGGAACTCGACCATCTCGCCGCGTTCAAGGGCAACTCAGTGTTCGAGAACGCGACCTTGTGGGCCGGTAAGCGATTTGATCGCGATAACTTCGATATCCACTGGATGGATTCGGACGTTGTCTATCTGGCCGGCACCGGGGGTGGCATCTACGATGTGCAGATGAACAAGAATTGGCGCTCGAATTACTCGTTGATCGGGCGTACCTACGGCGATTTCAGTCGAGACGGTGTGAATGCCGATGTGGAAAGCTACATCCTGACCTCCAACCAGTTCTTCGATAATGGTCAGTGGCAGTGGATGTTCAATGGCATTGGCGCCAAGAAAAACGATTTCGCCACCCGCACCAACGAAGCGGGGTTCAGGCCTGCGAATTCCGGTGTACACACCATGCTGGCCAACCACCAGAAAAACTTTTTCGGCAGGGAAGGCTTCTTCAAAACCGCGCTGCTCTATGGGCAAGGCCTGGGCGCGGAGGTCAAGAACGTCGGCTCGGACGGTGAGTTGATTGACGACGCCCGCGCTCTGCGCCTGGCACTGTATGGCGAGACGCCCATCGCGCCTGGTTGGCGCATCGGCCCGAGCTTGTTGGCCGAGCAGAGCAAGGATAGATACGTCAAGGGTGACGACTACCGCTGGATGACCCTCAACATGCGTTTGGCCAATGAAATCAACAGCAATTTTGAGATGGCCTACGAATTGAGCTGGCAAACCATGAACCTCGACCCGAAGGGCTATCTACAACGTAATGCAGTCGACGGTAACTTCTGGAAGTTCACTGTCGCGCCAACATTCAAGCTTGACGTTGGCGACCTTCTCACGCGGCCCGAGTTGCGAGTGTTCGCAAGCGTGATGAACTGGTCTTCCGATCTGGACAACTACGCGACCTCTGACGCCTTCGGCAAGACCGACTTCAAGGCCGGCGGTGTATGGCAATACGGGATACAGATGGAAACCTGGTTTTAATGCCTGGACGCGCCGGCCTACGCGCCTTCAGCGCGTCGGTCGGGTTGCGTCGCGCCCCTCTGTCGTCGGCCTCGGCGAAGCCCGGTTCATCGCACCGGATTGTTCAAGCTATTCACCATTTCCTTCAAGAGTAGAACGCGCCTCGGTTGTTATCGTTTATCCGTGCCTTAAGCATTGCCTGGCAGCAAGTAAGTAAAGGCAAATATAAACATAACAATATGAGGCTTCAAAATGAGTGCTCAATCTAAACTCGCCGCTGTGTCTGCCGAAAACGGCAAAGTCACGTACTTGGACGCAATGGTGATTGGTGCAGGGGTAGCTGGCCTCTACCAGTTGTATCGACTTCGTGAGATGGGCTTGACGGTCCGTGCCTACGATACGGCTTCCGGAGTGGGCGGCACATGGTATTGGAATCGTTACCCCGGTGCGCGGTTTGACTCTCAGGCAGAAATTTATCAGTACTGGTTCTCTGAAGAACTCTATAAGTCCTGGCAACCCACCGAGCGTTTCCCGGCTCAGCCCGAAACAGAGCAGTGGCTGAACTTCGTCGCCAATCGGCTCGACCTCAAGAAAGATATCCAGTTCAACACCCGCATCGCTGCCGCGCACTTCTGCGAAGAGAGCGGGCACTGGAGGGTGACAACCGAGGCCGGCGAAACGATCAATACGCAATATCTGATCTCTTGCTGCGGGATGCTGTCCGCTCCGCTGTCCGATCGGTTCCCCGGCCAAACCGACTTCAACGGTCAGATCTATCACACCGGTCTGTGGCCAAAAGACCCCGTGGACTTCAACGGCAAGCGCGTGGCCGTGGTAGGCACTGGCGCCACCGGTATTCAGGTGATCCAGACCATCGCTCCGGCGGTGGGATCGATGAAGGTCTTCGTGCGTACCCCGCAGTATGTGATTCCGATGAGGAACCCTAAGTACAGCAAAGAAGACTGGGAAAAGTGGGGCACCCAATTCCACCAGCTCAAGAAGCGCGTGCGAGAGACCTTTGCCGGTTTCGACTATGACTTCGACGCCGGCCCCTGGGCCGAGAAAACCCCCGACGAGCGACAAGCCGTGCTTGAACAACTCTGGGAGGATGGCTCTTTGGCCATGTGGCTGGCGTCGTTTCCCGAGATGTTCTTTGACGAACAGGTCAATGAAGTCGTGTCGGAGTTCGTGCGTATCAAGATGCGTGAGCGCCTGCAGTCGAGGCCAGATCTCTGCAACCTGCTGATCCCGACCGACTATGGCTTCGGCACCCATCGCGTACCGCTGGAAAGCAAGTACCTTGAAGTCTATCTGCAACCCAACGTCGAGGCGGTCGACTGCAAGCAGTCGCCGATCGAGCGCATTGTGCCGGAGGGGCTCCAGACCGCGGATGGAAAGATTCACGAGGTAGACATCATCGTGCTGGCCGTGGGTTTCGATGCAGGTTCCGGCGCACTCAGCCGGATCGACATTCGAGGGCGCGATAACCGGTCGTTGAGGGAGCAGTGGAAACAAGAAATCCGTACATCGATGGGGCTGCAGATCCATGGCTACCCCAACCTGTTCACCACCGGTGCGCCATTGGCACCGTCGGCTGCACTTTGCAACATGACCACTTGCCTGCAGCAGCAGGTGGACTGGATCACCGGATGCATTGAGTTTGCCATCCAGCACGGCAAACACGTCGTGGAAGCTTCCAAAGAGTTCGAGGACGACTGGGTACAGCATCACGACGAGACGGCGGCGAAGACCCTGGTCGTCAAAACCGACTCTTGGTACATGGGCTCCAACGTCGATGGAAAACCGCGCCGACTTGTATCGTATATCGGCGGTGTCGGTAACTATCATCGCCGCTGCGACGAAATAGCCGCACAGGGTTACCCAGGCTTTGAAATGGCTTGAGGTCGAACGACTGCTCATTGATTGCAGCTGTCACTCCGACTCTCTATTGCGCCGTGACAGCTCGATATTCGAGGTAACCTGAAATGAACAACTATTACTCCCAGGAACATCACGGTCCTTTTGAACTGATCAACATCGGAGCGCTTCAGCTTGAAGAAGGCTCGTGCATTCCTGAATGTCAGCTGGCCGTAGCCGTACATGGCACCCTGAACGCCGACAAGACTAACGCCATACTGGTTCCCACTTGGTATTCCGGCACAAGCAAGGCGATGGAGCAGATCTACATCGGCGAAGGGCGGGCGCTGGACCCTGCGAAATACTGCATCATCGTCGTCAACCAGATCGGTAACGGTCTTTCCAGCTCTGCGAGTAACACCGGCGGTTCATTGGCTGGCCCTGGGTTCCCGAATGTCAGAATTGGCGATGACGTCAGTGCCCAGCACACATTGCTCACCGAATACTTTGGCATCGAGAGCCTGGCGTTAGTGGTCGGGGGATCGATGGGCGCGCAGCAAACCTACGAGTGGGCCGTGCGCTATCCAGACTTTGTCAAACGCGCCGCAGCCATAGCGGGCACTGCGCGCAATAGCGAACATGACTTCCTGTTCAGCGAAATACTGATTGATGCGATAACCACCGATCCGGCCTTCCGGGCTGGCTTATACGGCTCATCGGCGGCAGTGGCGGCCGGGCTCAAGCGCCACGCGAAAGTTTGGACATTGATGGGCTGGAGTACCGCGTTCTTCCGCGCCGAGCGGCATAAGGCACTGGGTTTCGAGTCGATGCAGGTATTCGTCGACAGCTTTATGACGAACTACTTTGCGGCAATGGACCCTAACAACCTCCTGACCATGGCCTGGAAATGGCAGCGGGGTGATGTCAGTCGAAACACGGGCGGTGATCTTGCGACGGCCCTGGGGCGAATCCGCGCGAAAACCTATGTCATGCCCATCTCACATGACCAGTTCTTTACCGTGGACGATTGTCTGTCGGAGCAGAAAATGATCCCGAACAGCGAGTTCAGGCCATTGCAATCAATCGACGGTCACCTCGGACTTTTTGGCACCGATACGCAAATGCTCAATCAACTGGACGCCCATCTGGCAGAGCTGCTTTCGTCCCCGACACATTGAAACAAGCTTCAAAAAAATAGCACAGGACACCTGTGCTAGACCCAGAACAATTTTAAAAAAACAGGGTTGAAGATGAACATAATAACAACAGCACATGCTTTGCGCGCGGCCAATACGCTCAAGTCGAGTTCTGCTGCTAGCGTCGACTGCCTGAGAAAAAACAATACTAACTGCCGAATTATGCATGCGTTTCAGTTGGCGACTTTAATGCTTGGCCTACAACTTTCGATTGTGTGTCATGCACTGGATGTCGATCCTGGCGACTATACGCCAATGCCAGACGGCACACAGCTCGGGCTGCTGTATTTACAGCATGCAGAACGTCACGATTATTACGTGCGCGGCAATCAGTTAAGCGACAAATATAACCTGTACTCGGATGTCAGCATTCTGAGGGGGGTCAGCTATCAAGCGTTTGCAGGCGTCCTGACGAATATCCAACTGCTATTGCCTTTTGGCCACTTGTCGGCCGGTGGCGCTATAAAAGGCATGGGCAGCGAAAGCGGAATGGGCGATCCGATTCTGGCCAATGCGGTCTGGATCCATCAGGACCCTTCAACAAACCGCGCATTGGCCGTCACTCAATATCTTTTTTTGCCAATAGGCGACTACAACAAGAATAAAGAGTTGAATATTGGGGAGAACCGATGGAAGTATGTCTTGCAGGGCGGATACATGCACGGCATCGGTAGCCGCGTCATTCTGGATTTCGTCGCTGACGTGACTTTTTTCGGCGACAACGATCGTTATTCCTCCCGCGACCTGACGCTGAAGCAGGACCCGCAGTATCAGATGCAAGGATTCATCAGGTACATGTTCAGTGAGCGCGCGGCTATGCATGTCGGTTATTCCCGGCTATGGGGCGGGCAGAGGAAAGTTGACGGAACTGAACTGGAAGATGAAAGCCGTCAAGCAAAAATAATGCTGGGCGGGTCTTATTTCGTGACGCCGAAAACTCAGTTGCTTGCGACATTGGGGCGAGACCTTTCAGTTGAAAATGGCTTCAAGGAAGAGTCTCGCGTCAATCTTCGATTACTTTACGTATTCTAAGTCACTGAGCAACGCCGGCTACGCCAGGAAAATCAGCGAAAACATCACCAGGGCAGTGGTCTGATAGGCGTCGCTCCGTTGCGAGAATCACTTCTCGCAGCCCCTTTACGGCCGCCCGGCGGTGGCCGTTTTTTTTGCGGGGCGGGAAACGTTCGCAACCCTCAACCCATGCAAATCATCTCGGTCACGCTTTATACCCATTTAATCCCTGTGTTCGGTTTTTTATAATCACTTAAGTCGCATAACATTGGATATTTTTTTCGACACTGCTCATCCCATGCTAGTATTCTGGTGAGCTGTAAATACTAATAAAAACAATACTCCACGGCCATCTCTCGAGTGCTTTCAACTTTGCGTAGGAGCGCAACAAGAGCCAGGGTGACGGCCCTCAAGTGAGACTTCAAGTATGCCGACCGTCATTACTCCAAAGGAACTTCTCAAGTGGGTGCCAGGCGTAGTTCTCAGCTCAAGCGAAGAACTCGGATGGAAAGATATGCAGCAACGCTCATATCGATATAAAGGTCAGGACGTCCTCATTCCACCCCTTGATCATTTCATGATCGTTTATTACTTTGGCGGCCGCACACCGATGGATCGTTGTGTGGATGAGGGCTGGACACGTACCGCTTGCGCGCCGGGCGATATTTCCCTGCTTACGATGTCACAGGACTCCCATTGGAACTGGACGCAAGACATTGATGTTTCTCATCTCTATCTTTCCAATGCGCTGATGTCTCGTGTGGCCATGGATGTTATGGAGCGTCCGATTGAAGAGGTGCGCCTGCATGATCTGCTCCGTACCCAAGACACGATCCTCACGGCTATTGTCGGCGCAATTACCAATGAAGTAAGAAGTCGTGGGATTGGTGGCGCATTGTACGTGGAAGCCTTGAGCATGCAGTTGGCCATTCACCTTCTACGGCATTACGCGAGTGTCACCTTTAAAGAGTCCAGTGCGCCTGGTCGGCTGTCGCAACAGCAAAAAAAATACTTGCTCGAGTTCATCGATGCTCATCTGGAAGAGTCCATACGCCTGGACGAAATGGCCGATGCCGTAGGGTTGGGCGTCTGGACGTTTTCCAGGAAATTCAGTGAATCGTTCGACTGTTCGCCACACACTTTTGTTACCGAGCAGCGCATCGAGCGGGCCAAGCGAATGCTGTACAGCGGCACACTGTCGATTAAGGAAATTGCCTATCATTGTGGGTTTTCAGATCAGGCACATTTGACCCGTGTCCTGCGCAGCAAACTTGGCGTAACGCCTACGCAACTAAGGAAAACAAACAACCTGGAATAGTGTTCTTACAACGATCGGAAAGTAATTTTCTGCTTCGCCGAACAACCATCAACGAAGTCAAGCCATCGCCGGCCAACGGCTACCGGAAAGAAACATGGACCTTTTAGATATTCTATCCTCGGCCGTCGTAACCGTATTGGTGGTGGCACTGATCGCACTTAGGCGCACAGACAGGAAAATCCCGATCGAAGACATCCCTCAGGAGCGTGCCAAGTGGGAAGAGAAGGTTCGCGGTAAGTCCCGGTCAGCCCTCACACGGCGGCCACTCGCACCCTCTATTCCAGAACCGTATGTGCCTCGCGAATCTGCAACCGTCGCCGAGGCCCTATCGGAGCCAGGCGATAAAACATAACGCCGGTATCCCGCGACGGCGAGCAGCGCGTTAACCCGCTGAAATGATCAGAACGTCTGGCCCATGGAAAACTGGAACACCTGTTTATCCGCGTTCTCCGGCGTGCGAATCGGATAAGCCAGGTTGACACTCAACGGCCCCAGCGGGCTGTACCAGGTCACGCCAACCCCCACCGAACTGGCCATCTGGCTCAGGTCCACACCACCGCAGCCTTGGGTGGTGCTGAGATAACACTTGTCCGAATACACCGTGCCCACATCCCAGAACAAGGAGGTCCGCACGGATTTGTTGTCTTTGATGAACGGCACAGGGAACAAGTACTCCGTGCCCCCGGTAATCAGAATATTACCGCCCAGCGCCTCCGTAGTCCGGTCCGAGTAGTACGCTTGACCTGCGCTGGCATAGGTCCCGGTCGCCGGGGTATTGCGCGGGCCGAGCGTGCCGCTTTCAAAACCACGCACCGTGCCTTCGCCGCCGGCCGTATAGCTCTCATAGAACGGCAACCCGTCCGTGGAGCCATAACCGTTGCCGTAACCGAGCTTGGTATGGAAGCGCAGGGCGGTGGTATTGCTGACCGGCAGGAAGGTTTGCCCCGTATAGTCGATTTTGTAGAAGCTCAGGTCACTGCCGGGCACCGTCACCGTCAGGTTGAGGTTCTGCGCGTGCCCGCGCGTGGCCAGTACGCCTTTGTTCAAGGTCGACTCCGACCAGCCTGCGCTGGCCTTGAAGTTGGTGAATTCCTTGCCTTCGCGCTCGATGAAATCGTAGATCTCGTCGGCGCTGTAGGTGCCCGGCTCGATGCTGTCGTGTTGTGCGGTCAGGCCGAACGTCAGGCGCGAAGTCTCGTTGATCGGGTAACCGAGGCTGGCACCCAGGCCAAAACTATTGATGGCGTAATAGGACACCCCGTCATCGTAGTATTTGTTGTAGTCGGTTTTGCTGTAGAACGCGTTGTAGCCCAGGCTAACCCCATCGGTGGTGAAGTAGGGGTCGGTGAAACCAATGTTGTACTTGCTCTGGTAGGACGAACGGGTCAGCCCCAGGCTGGCGTAATTGCCCGTGCCAAGAAAGTTGTTCTGGGTAATCGACCCGCCAAGGATCAGGCCCGAACTCTGGGCGAAGCCGACGCTGGCCGTGATCGAGCCGGAGGCTTGTTCTTCCACGGCGTAGTTCACATCCAGCTGGTCATCCAGCCCGGCCACGGCCGGCGTCTCGACGTTCACTTCCTTGAAGAACCCCAGGCGTTCCAGGCGCACCTTGGATTGGTCGATCAGGTAGGTCGACGCCCAGCCGCCTTCCATCTGCCGCATTTCGCGACGCAACACTTTGTCGTCGGTCTTGGTATTGCCCCGGAAGTTGATGCGATTGACGTAAGCCCGCTTGCCGGGGTCGATGCTGAAAGTGATGTCTACCGTGTGGTCTTCTTCATGCACCTGAGGCGTACCGTTGACGTTGGCGAACGTATAGCCTTCGTTGCCCAGGCGGCGGGTGATCAGTTCCGAGGTGGTGGTCATCAACTTGCGCGAAAACACCTGGCCCTTTTGCACCAGCAATAATGACTGGACCTGCTCTTGCGGGACTTTCAGCTCGCCGCTCAGCTTGACTTCACGCACCGTGTATTTCTGGCCTTCCTGGATGTTCACGGTGATATAGACGTGCTTTTTATCCGGGGTCATGGAGACCTGGGTCGAGGTGATATCCATGTTGATATAGCCACGGTCCAGGTAATAGGAGCGCAGCCGTTCGAGGTCGCCGGAGAGTTTCTCCCGTGCGTATTTATCGTCGTTCTTGAAAAATGACAGCCAGTTGCTGGTCTTGAGCGTGAATTGGTCGATCAACGCGTCGTCGGGGAACACCGTATTGCCCACCACGTTGATGTGCTGGATCGACGCCACTTCGCCTTCATCGATCTTGATCTTCAGGCCGACCCGATTGCGCGGCTGGGCCACGACCTCGGTGTCGACCGAGGCCGAGTAACGGCCCTGGGCAACGTATTGACGCTGCAACTCGTTGCGCACGCCCTCCAGGGTGGCGCGCTGGAATATCTCGCCTTCGGCAAGGCCCGATTGCTTCATGCCTTTCATCAAGTCTTCGGTGGAGATCGCCTTGTTGCCCTCGAACTCGATGCTGGCAACCGAAGGACGCTCGACGACATTGATAATCAGCACATCACCTTCGCGACTCAGCTGGATATCCTGGAAGAACCCGGTCTTGAACAACGCGCGAGTGGAATCCACCAGGCGCCGGTCATCCGCTTCATCGCCGACGTTCAGCGGCAATGCGCTGAATACGCTGCCCGCCGAGACGCGTTGCAGGCCATTGATTCGAATATCCGAGATTTTGAAGCCTTGGGCGAGTGCCAGTGAGGTATTGAGCAGCAGCGCAACCGAGCAGAGCAGGCGCGAAAAATTCATCAAGATCTTTTCCAGAACACATCGACAAGCAGCGCCGGCGTGCTGGGTTCACTCGCCGACCGGTGAACAGCCAGCATAAGAGTGCGCGGCGTTTGGTGCGGTTAACCGAATGTCAAGTTAGGTAAAGGTGGGCCTGATAACCTGCGCAAAGGCTGATAATGGACAACCCCACACTGACGAGCCCACGATGATCTGCGTACTGTTGGTCGACGACGACCAGGAATTGACGGAAATGCTCAGCCAATACTTGGCGCGCGAAGGTTTTGAGGCCACGGCCGTGCATACGGGCGAGGAGGGCGAGGTCGAGGCGCTGTCGGGGCGCTACAGCATTGTGGTGCTGGACGTCATGCTGCCCCAGCGTTCGGGTATCGAGGTGCTGCGGCGCATCCGCGCGGTCAGCCAAGTGCCCGTGGTGCTGCTGACCGCCCGCGGCGACAACATCGACCGCATCACCGGCCTGGAACTCGGCGCCGACGATTACGTGCCCAAGCCCAGCTCCCCGGGCGAGCTGGTGGCACGGCTGCGCGCGATCATGCGCAGGGTGCAGCCGGTGGGACAGCCGCTCACCGAAGTGATCAAGACCGGCGCGCTGGTGTTGTGGCCCGGCAAGCGCCAGGCCATATGGAGCGGTGTCGAGCTGGGCCTGACCAGCACCGAATTCAGCCTGCTCGAAGAACTGGCCCGCAACGCGGGCCAAGTGGTGAGTAAAAAGGACCTGTCCCTCAACGCCCTGGGCTGCCCGCTGACCCGCTACGACCGGCGCATCGACGTACATATCAGCAGCATCCGGCAGAAGCTGGGGCCGCGCCTGGACACCAAGGCCTGGATCCAGAGCGTGCGCGGCCTTGGCTACCTGTTGATCGCCGAATGACCCGGCCCAGCCTGCTGTTCTGGAAACTGTTCCTGGCCTTCTGGCTGGCGACCACCCTGACGTTTCTGGTCGGGGTCGGCGTACTAGAACTCAGCCGTTTTCGCCCGAGCGACCCGCATGTGGAAGCCATTCTGGCAGCGGAAACCGGGCTGCTCGAGCGCGTCGGTGTCGACGCGGCAGGCCAGCTCCTCACAGTCTGGGAACGTCCGCCGGATGAGAACATCGGCGTCTATGACAGCAACGGTCACTTGATCGTGGGGTCGCCCGTTGAACAACCGACCTATGAACGAGCGGTCACCAGCAAGGAAGGCCTGGCGCTTTCGATCAGGTCCACCCACGCCCCCGGCAACGTCCCCGGCAGGCCCTGGCACCAGATCCCGTTGCTCATCGGCACGTTGATGAGTGCGCTGTTCAGCGGCTACATGGCGTACTACCTGGCCTGGCCGCTGGCCTACTTGCGTCGGGCGATGAGCGATGTGGCCCAAGGACGCTTCGAAACCCGGGTCAAACCCGCCATGGGCAAGCGCCGCGATGAAATCGTCGACCTGGCCGAAGACTGCGACCGCATGGCCAACCAGCTCAAGGTGCTGGTGCAAGCCCAGCAGCATCTGCTGCACGACATCTCCCATGAATTGCGCTCGCCGCTGACGCGCATGCAAGCGGCCATCGGCCTGTTGCGCCAAGACCCTGCACGCATGGAAATGCTCGAACGCATCGAGCATGAATCCGAACGCATGGACACCCTGATCGAAGCGCTGCTGACCCTGGCTCGCCTGCAGGGCCGGCCCGAAAGCATCGAGCGCGAACCCGTGGACATCATCGAGTTGCTGGCGATGATTGTCGAAGATGCGCAGTTCGAAGCCGGCATCAAAGGCTGCCGCGTACACCTACAGGCTTGCCCGCCGTTTATCGCCTGTGTCAACGGTGAGTTGCTGTACCGCTGCTTTGAGAACGTGATCCGCAACGCCGTGCGCTACACGCGGCCGGACACCACGGTGCTGGTTTCGGCGCGCATCAATCCCGACGCGAGCCGCCTCACTGTGGCGATCAGCGACCACGGGCCGGGCGTCGACAACGATCGATTGCACAGCATCTTCCAACCGTTCGAGCGTGGCGCGGGGGATGCCAGCGTCGGCTTTGGCCTGGGCTTGGCCATCGCCGCGCGGGCAGTGCAGATGCACGGCGGCAGCATCGTGGCTCGCAATGAGTCAGGCGGCGGGCTGACCGTTGAGGTCAACCTGCACAACGCGCGATCTTTACACGACATTACATTGGCTTGACCGCCCTGTACGTCGCCGCTCATTAGACTTGTCGCCATTGTTTGAGCGGAGGTGGCGATGTTTCAGGTGCATAAAAAGGGCTTTGTGCCCGGCAGGAAAATGGTTGATGGCCTGGTCCCGTATGACTTCTTTTGTGAAGACAGCCCGACGATCAATATCTTCGTGTTTACCGGCGCCGCCACCCCCGACGCAACCGTCGAGGAGCAGACGCTGTGGGGCTTCACCCGCCTGGAGCGGTTCGAGGCGATGACCAACGCGCTGGTGAGCAACAAGAAACACGCCGGCTGGTTTCAAAGCGTGAATGTGCTGACCGGGCCCAACCAGAACGGCACGCAAAGCGTGAAATTCCAGCGCGTGCTGAAAATCATCAAACACGCCAGCAGCACGCAAAAAGTCGACTATGAGATTCTGACCGACGAAGGCGACACCTACTTCACCCGGCAAACCGTTGCGGCGAACAGCGCGCAAACCGTCATCTATTCGGCGGAGTCGTCCGCTCGTAGCGCGTGATTATCTCACGGGCCTGGCGGGCGCGAGGCGCGCCTGTTCGTCCAGTCACGCGTGTTACCTCTGCCCAAGACGCCTTACTTTTTTTCGCGCTATCGATCACCGTCCGGTCCCCCATCAAGCGCTACAAAAAGCGTGGCAGTACTGGGGCAGAGGACTTCAACAACATTGACGTTAACAAGCACCTGAAGAAGAAAACATGCACGTCGCCGTCTGGCCCCCATTGATGAACTGAAGCTCGCAGTAGACGCTGCCGTTATGCGCTGACGCATACGACTGTGACTCTGCTTCATGCTGCTCTCAAAAAAGGAGTGGCGGCTCTGCTTCGTCCGTGGTTTTTCGACGCTTTGGCGCGAAGAAGCGGAAGTTTGCTGTTTTTCGTCTCGGGTATTGATATGCACCTTTTTAACGCTTTGATGGCTCGTGCCATCCCTTTGATTCCGCGCGCAATTATCCAAAAAATCTCCCGCCGCTACATTGCTGGTGCCACGCTAGGCGAAGCCCTGGCGCGGGTTCAACAGTTAAACGCGCAAGGTTTCTGTGTGACTCTCGACGTGTGTGAGAATCAAATTCGGCCCTGGGCTTTTGGCCGCTCGAATTGGTTGTTCGCAGGCTCGCTGCGCAGTGGCAAACCTGCGGCTGCAATCGTGAGTTTGATCCAGTCGGCGCGGCTCAGCGGGCATGATCCGCATGTTTACTTGAAGGATGTTCTTACACGCCTGCCGACGCAGCGTGGGAGTGAGATTACCAAACTGCTACCGCGCAGATGGGCGCCCGTTTAATCAAGCAAGGTGTGTTCGGCGGACGCTTGTTTTGCAGGTTCCCTGCGTAGCGGAAAATTAGCAGCAGCGATCATTAATTTATACAGATTGCGACCTAGAATGGTAATGATCGTATGTTTACCTGAAGGACGTTCAGGCGCCCACCTACACAGCCGGCGAGTGAAATCAATCAATTGCCGCCACATAAGTGGGACCTCTTTAATCACACAAGGCATGTTCGTACCAAGACTTGTTAGCCGGCAATTAAAACCTGTTGAAGGAGCTAGATATTGAAGTGGATAGTTTTGGCGGTATTGACCTGGATCAGCACACTTTTGTATGCGGACGCTGCTCCAAATGAGACCAGACAATCGACCAATGCGGCTGTTACAGCCTGCAAAGCAATAAGTAAACTGCTGAAGCCTTCCTTTTCAAGAACTCAAGCGCATTTCCTCGACTCGGAAGAAATTTTCGCAATATTAGTGCGAGGCATTAAGCCCCCTCCATCCATGAAGGATCAATCTGGCGCGGAGTTATGCTTGTACTATTCATACACAAAACGCGCTCGCCTGGCTGATTGGGATGAGATGGCCACATCCAAAAAATGGCCAAGGCGAATCAAGGCGCCCACAGACTTATGATAGATGGTGCATACCTCCGCTTAAAATACGCGAACACCATCGCCATTAATTCTGGAGTTCACAAGGTGTGTTTCCGAAACGCTTACGGATTTACGGCGCCTAATACGGCAAGAAAAAGCAGTACCTGTGATGAGGGGCCGTGCCCATAAACAACAATTGGGCCGAAAACCAAGTCAGGCCATGGGCTCTTGGGCGCAAGAGCTGGCTCTTCGCAGGGTCTTTACGCCGTGGCAAACGGGCGGCAGCGATCATGAGCTTGATCCAGTCGGCGCGGCTCAACGGGCATGACCCGTATGCTTATCTCAAAGATGTGCTGACGCGGCTGCCGACGCAGCGGGCAAGTGAGATTACCGAGTTGCTGCCGCATAAATGGGCGCCCGTTCAACCGCCCAAAGTATGTTGGGCAGGTGCGGACAGCGCTGGTACTGGGGTTGCCGGAGCAGCGGGTCGGCTCATCGCTAATGTGACGAGACGTACATAGATGGCGTGGACGGCGCAGGCAGTGCGTAGGTCGCCTTCATCCATTCGATCTCTGCCTGGGGCGTGCGCCCAAAGAAACGTTTGAATTCGCGGCTGAATTGCGAGGCGCTTTCGTAGCCTACATTGAACGCCGCCGTCGAAGCGGTCATAGCGTTGCGTAGCATCAGTAATCGCGCCTGGTGCAAGCGCGTCGACTTCAGGTATTGCATCGGCGACGAGTCCGTCACGCTGCGAAAGTGCAGATGAAAATTGGGCACGCTCATGCTCGCTTCTTGGGCAAGGGACACCACATCCAGGCGCTCCTGGTAGCAACTATGGATCTTGCGGATCGCACGAGTGACCTTACCAAAGTGACCCTGGCGATTGAGCGCGGCGCGCATCGAGCCACCTTGCTCGCCGGTTAGGATGCGGTAGTAGATCTCCCGCACCAGCGACGGCCCAAGTATTTGCGCTTCGCCCGGACTGCTCATCGCCTCAAGAAAGCGTAGCGTCGAGGCGCGCAGCAAATCGTCCATTGGCGAGGCATACATGCCCTTGGGCTGGGCATCACTTGGCCCGAGAGCTTCATCCATTTGCAGTATCAACTCGCTGGCCATTTGTAAGTCGAGGCGCATGTAGACCGCCAGCATTGGCTGCGCCTCGCTGGCATCGGTCTCCATGGTGAAAGGAACTGGGACGGACACCACTAGATAGTGCTGGGCGTCATAAACGTATACGTCATCGCCCAGATAGCCACGTTTGCGCCCTTGGCACAGGATCACGATACCCGGGTCATACAGCACCGGAGTGCGAGTCAGTGGCCGATTCGAACGCAAAAAGCGGATATCCTCTAGCGTGCTGAGGTTGTAGCCCTCGACCGGCGCGAGGGTTTCCATCAAATGCACCATGCGCGAGGTGCGTGAGTCGGCCCGATTCATTGATGTCCCCTCTGCTGGCCGCTCAACCGTCGGTGGTAAGAGTCAGCGCTTCCCATTGATCAATCTCCCTGGCCGTGCGATTCAGCTTGTCACGTACCAGTCCCAACGCGTCACTGCCCAATAATAAGTGTGCCGGTGGTGTCGGGCTGGCAATAACCTGCAACATCGCTTGCGCCGCTTTTCGCGGGTCGCCAAGCTGTTTGCCGCTCTTTTCTTCGCGGGCCTTACGTACCGGGTCGAAACTGGCGTCATAGTCAGCAATGCTTCGTGGGGTGCGCTGCATCGAACGACCGGCCCAGTCAGTGCGAAACGAGCCAGGTGCCACGGCGGTCACGAAGATGTTGAAAGGTAGCAGTTCTTTGCTCAGCGTATCGGAGATACCTTCGAGAGCAAACTTGCTCCCGCAGTAGTACGCGATGCCCGGCATCGTGATGGTGCCGCCCATAGAAGTGATATTAAGAATATGACCAGTGCGACGCTTGCGAAAATAAGGCACGAAAGCCTTGGTCACCGCTACCGCGCCGAACACGTTGACGTCGAATTGGCGACGCATTTCCTCCAGCGGCGACTCTTCAACGATGCCCTCATGACCGTAGCCGGCGTTGTTGACCAACACGTCGACTGGGCCGTGGGTTGCTTCAATAGCAGCTACTACGCTGTCGATCCGGGCGAAGTCAGTGATATCCAGAATCACCCCATGAGCATGATCCACCGAGAGCGCCTGAAAGGCGCGCAAGGCGGCTTCACTACGCACGGTACCTATGACACGGTGGCCCGCTGCAAGAGCTTCTTGCGCCAGCGCGTTGCCGAAGCCACTGCTCACCCCCGTGATGAATATGGTTTTTCTGCTGTTCATGGCGACTTCCAATAAGTAGGGACGAGGCCATGATATCTATCGAAAACTCGATCACCTATGCCGGTTTGTCTTAGAGCATTGCCTATTCCTATCAGAGTCAACAGTTAAGTGGGCGCGCGTTTAACCACGCAACATGTGTGTTGAATGGACACTTATGTCAATTCCATGCAATTGGATGGGAGAGTCTGCGCAATACCCCAACTACTCCAGGAGAGTTGGCCAAACGCTTACTGCGCGGTTGAATGGGCATGGTCCATACGCGTATTTGAGGGATATTCTAACGCGCCTGCCGACGCAGCGGGCGAGTGAGATTGAAGAACTGCCACCGCACAAGTGGGTATCCGCTTAACCGCGCGAAAGTATCTTAGTCACAGAAAGGCCCTGAGCAAATGAACCGCCGAGAGCTGTTTTTCTGCTTCGCCAGCGGTAAGAGGTCTTTCACAGTACTCTCGACTTAGAAAAACAATTGCGTCATTACCGTCAGGATTGTCGGAATAACCGGGGTGTTTTGATATCTCTGCGAGCAAGTCTTCCGAGACTGGAGCGACATGAAAATGTGCGCTGAAGTCAGGAGAAAATCCCAATTTGTAGAACATTACTTTGTAAGGGGAATACACCTTTGCCAGCAGACGCTCCGAGGTTTTCATCACCAAACCGAGAGATGACATGGCTTCGTCGCTCAAATCGCTGAGATCTGAAGCCGTCTCTTCAGATGAAATTATCAAATACCCGTCGTAACGTGAATCTCGCCGATGAGTTACTATCCAGTGGGTGTTGCTGAAAACTCTTAGCTCGTCCATGTAGCTCCAGTTAAACGATGTATTTATGTTTACGGTACAACCTACATTTCTTGCCCAACGATATGCAACCAATTGTCGCACGGCCCAAAGTCGTCTGGTCAAGACGGGTTTGCCATACGCTTACATTGCTGCGACGTTGGTTGATCCCGTTATCATAGGATTACTTCACGAGAGCAGATCCAGCTATGCCAAGGTCGTCATTCGTCATCCGAGTTTTGTTCGCCTGTTGCCTTTTGGTCGCAACCACCAATCACATTCGAGCAGATTTTCAGCATGGGTTGCTCTGGGACTACGGATACGGGGCCAGCGCCTATTGGGCTAGCCGTATTTTCTGGGGGGCGCTTACGTTTTTTGACCCGCTGGCGGCACTGCTCCTTTTCATAAAACCAAGGGTGGGCATCATCCTTACAGCAGCAATCATTCTGGCTGACGTCGCCCATAACACCTATTACGTTGCATTGAACCAGCAGTGGCTGGAGCCGTTCTACCTGTCCCAGGTGGCGTTTCTTGTCGCGGTTCTTCTACTTTCGCCTATTGCCTGGAACTTCACCCGTCGTCGCGTAGCACTAATCAACACGATTCGATTGTGAAGTGTTCCAATGAGGAGCAGCGTCGCTCAGTATTATCAGGATGTTCAATGCGCAGGGGCTCCTATGCAGCGTGTCATGATTATTGGCCAACCAGGGTCAGGAAAAAGTACGCTGGCTCGGGCGATGGGCAAGCACACAGGTCTTCCGGTCATCCATATCGACACGATCCATTGGCAACCGGGATGGGTTGAGCGAAACGCTGATGAGAAGACTCGCCTTTGTCACGAGGCCGAGGCTCGCGATCAGTGGATTTTTGAAGGTGGCCATTCGGCCACCTGGGATAACCGTATTGCCAGAGCCGACCTCTTAATATGGATTGATCGGTCGCCGGTACTTCGGTTTTGGCGTGTGTTTCTTAGAACTTTGACCCAGCGTGGTAGCACTCGCCCCGACCTTCCAGAGGATTGCCCAGAGCAGCTAAAGAACCTTCTAGCGCTTTTCAACTTCATGTGGACTACCCGTAAATCGGCGCGTGCCAAGATGAGGCAGCTTGCGGCAACGGCGCCCTCAACATGTCGCGTCGTCTGTCTGCGATCCAACCGTCAAACCAGACAGTTTCTGTCAAGTATTCGGGACGTGCGTTGCGGACAGTCGTCGTGAAAAGTCCAGGTTCCGACAAAGCCGCTGCGTGATTGAAGAGCGCTGAGCGCCAAAGTCACGGTGTATTACTCAAGCGAGTACCCACTGGTGCGCAAGCAACTGGTCAATCTCACTCGCTCTCTGCGTCGGCCATCTTTCAAAAAAACATACGGGTGTAGATCAAGCTCTGTGAGCTTTTTCTCGTTCAAGCAGAGGGGGAGGTCGTGTTGAACGTTTGTGCAAGGTCTTCTGCTTTCGCAAAGAGCAGCATTTCCAGATCACCTATCTCGACGTCAAGTTTTCGGGAGACGCTCATGAGTAACTCGATGTAGGTTGAGTAGACACTGGTCGTTGCAATTCGAATCCAGCTTTGTTGGATCGCCTGAGCCTTCATGCGTGGCCAATGACCCATTTGAATGAATGGTGAACAAGGGTGGTATCAAGCGTCCACATGTAGATCTTCGGAAGTGTTGGCAGGTGCTGTCTGGCATATAAAAACAAGGTGTTTTCGAGAGTCTGCATGGACGTGGCAATGTATTGGGCGAGGTCTCTATGTTAATTCAGCATCAAATTTGCAGCTAACGTGTATCCGTCCGGCCAAGTCATCTGCCCAGCCCCGAAGAGCCAGGACATGGTGTGCACTTACATTTAAGTGGGCACCAGTTCTAACCTTTTAAGCGGATATTTCATGCAGCCAACACGCCGTTCCTATTCCAAATCCTTCCCTGCTGGTCAATGCAGATACTTTGCCGCAGGCCAGATAGGGGAGCTACATTTTCAACAGAATCGGCCAGAAGCCGACATCTGAAGAGCATCAGTGTGAGCTGCTAGACCTGGCGCTCCAGCGCGGTGGGTAAAGTCATGGGGCTCGGTTTACAGTGAGGCGTCTCGGGGCCGGAGACGCCATGCGGTGTCCAGATTGCCACCGTCTTTCAGAGGCGGTACAGACTGCCGAAGTCAGCGCCATCCATCGGCGTGCTGTCCGTGCAGCCTGTCATCGGCAAACCCTGTGACCATCCTGCCGCCAAGGCCTGCACATCACGCAAGGGATCGGACGCCTTGGCGCGTTCATTGCGAATGCGGCAGGTTTCAGGATCAGTGGCAAACAGACCGCGAGCGAAGACTCGACCCTGCTCGGCCAGCTTGGCGGTCTTCGGCCCGCGGATCTCCGCGAAGCGCTGCAAGGCTTCATCAAGGCCGTTCGTTCCTTCCAGGCATCTAGCAAGGTGCCAAGCGTCTTCCAACGCCTGACAAGCGCCCTGGCCCGATGTCGGCAACGGCGCGTGCGCCGCATCTCCCACAAGCAGCACATTAGCCCGGCTCCACGTGTGCAGCGGCTCCAAGTCGTGCACGGCAATCATCCGGATGGCGTGCGCCGGCGTCGCCTGGATGATACGGGCGATAGGCTCCGGCCATCCCGCGAACAGATCCTCGATCTCCTTGCGCATATCGGCTGCGGGCGTCGCCCCTGACAATGGCCGCGCCTGTGCCGCTGCCCAGTAGACCAACTCCGGCCGGACCGGCACGCATCCGAAGCGATTGCCCGACCCCCAATAATCCTGAATCGCTATATCGCTCACCAACGCACTTTCCCCCTGCGCCACACCTATCCAGTTCACAAATCCCTGATAAACCGGTGTGTTGTCCCCCGCAACGAACCCGCGTGCCACCGACCCCATACGGCCATCTGCGCCGATAAGCAGATCTGGACGGATACTCACCCCGTTCTCGAAGCGCGCTACCGCTTTGCCATTAGCCTCCAGATCGATCCCCACCGCCCGATGCCCGAACTCCACCGGGATTCCGCTCTGTGCCGCATGCTTGAGCAGCACTGCCTGCAAGTCCCTCCGCAAAATGGTATGAGTCGGATATCCCATTGTCTGGTCCAGCAGCGCGATATCGATGCCCCCCAACGAATTGCCCGCAGCGTCCTGGCGGCGCACTACCACTGGCCGGCCACCCGCTGCCGCGATGTCTTGGAGGAGGTCCAGTTCCTCCAGCACAAAGCCAGCGTTGGGCCAGAGCGTCACGCCAGCCCCCATGGTCGCTGGCCCCGTCCGGCGCTCATATACCCGGGGACTGTGTCCCCGCTTGCGCAAGGCAAGCGCCACGCTCAACCCCGCAATTCCGCCGCCAAGTATTCCGATTTCCACGCTGGATCTCCTATTCAATCCGTCCCGACACGCCATCGGCGACAACCCATCGGACGAGACGGCATCTTAGATTCCGTCAATGGGGAGAACTATTATGTAAAAATGGGCGACTTTAATACCTTAATCGGGATAATCATGCGCAATGCCCTCGACCTGAACACCGTCCGTGTATACGTGGCGGTCGTCGATGTACAAAGCTTTTCCGGCGCGGCGCGCCTACTGTCCCTGCCATCCTCTAACGTCAGCCGCCACGTCGCCTCGCTGGAACGCAGATTGGGCGTCCGCTTGCTGGAGCGCAGTACTCGCCACCTGCGCATGACTGAAGCCGGCAGACTTCTCTACGAACGTGCAAAACCTTTGCTCGATTCCTTGCTCTCCACTGAGGAAGAACTTGGCGCGGTGCAGCGTGAACTGCGGGGACCCTTAAGGATGTGCATGCCAGGCGAAGCGCCAAGGCTACTGGCCCCTATCCTGGCCGAATTCTGTAGCCTCCATCCCGGCGTCGAATTGGAGTGCGACACGCGCCTGACCGGTTTAGAAGCACTCCGGGAAGACGTGGACCTCTCTATCGTCTTCCATCGTGGGCGCCAGGATGACAGCACCATCATCACCCGCGAACTCGCTACGCTACCCAGCATTGTGGTCGCGGCACCCGCTCTGTTAGCCAAAACGGGAACTCCGCGCCAAGTGCGCGAACTAGAGTCCTTGCCGTGCATTACTACACTGAGCGCATTGAAGGGCCAGCCCTGGCTGTTTCTCGACGGCACAGGCGAAATCGTGAAGGTATCTGTGCGTAGTCGCTATCGTGTCAACAGTGGAGAACTTGCGTTGGCGGGCGCGCGGCAAGGCATCGGTTTCGCGATAGTGGCAGCCTATCCATGCCAGGAAGATCTTGCCGCGGGCCGATTGCGGGAAGTGTCGCTGGACCTGCGCCCTGCGCCGCTGCAATTGCTTGGCGCGTACAGCCACCGGCATTCCGTGACTGCGCGGGTTCGGGCGTTGCTGGAATTTATACAGCTGCGGTTGGAACGAGTTG
The DNA here is from genome assembly GCF_049898265.1 of Pseudomonas sp. PSPC2-3. Lineage (NCBI taxonomy): Bacteria > Pseudomonadati > Pseudomonadota > Gammaproteobacteria > Pseudomonadales > Pseudomonadaceae > Pseudomonas > Pseudomonas sp. PSPC2-3. Next base: position 220,331 of record NZ_JAFCXJ010000005.1, read on the forward strand.
GGAGCGGCTCAAGATAAGGGGCCGCCAAGGATCAAGTCCGAAAGCGTCCCACCAGCCCGCTCAGCTCCGCAGCCAAGCGTGACAGCGCATGGCTCGCTGCGTTGGTCTGTAAGGCGCCCGCCGCGGATTGCGCCGACAGGTCGCGGATCGCCAACAGGTTGCTGTCGACCTCACGGGCAACCTGGGCCTGTTCTTCGGCAGCACTGGCAATCACCAGATTGCGCTCGTTGATCTGGCCGATGGCCGCGAAGATATCCTCCAGCACCACCCCCGACGCCTGGGTGATTTCCAGCGTGCCTTGCGCCCGCGCCGTGCTGCTGCGCATCGAATCCACCGCGTGTTCAGCAGTGCTCTGCACGCTGGCAATCATCTGTTCGATCTCGCGGGTCGATTCCTGGGTGCGGTAGGCGAGGGTGCGTACCTCGTCGGCCACGACGGCAAACCCCCGACCGGCTTCACCGGCCCGGGCCGCTTCGATCGCCGCGTTGAGGGCCAGCAGGTTGGTCTGCTCCGAGACGGCCCGGATCACGTCGAGCACCTTGCCGATGTTGCGCACTTCATTGGCGAGGTGCTGGATACGCTCGGCGCTGCCGTGAATTTCGGCGGTCATCGATTGCGTACCGCTGATGTTTTCGCGTACCTGCTGACGGCTCTTTTCCGACAGCGTATTGGAGGCGGTGGCCGCTTGCGAAGTCGACACCGCGTTGCGCGCCACTTCTTCGACCGCACTGGTCATCTGGTTCACCGCGGTCGCGGCCTGTTCCAGCTGCATGTCCTGCTGCTGGAGGCCACGGTTGCTTTCTTCGGTGACGGCGTTGAGTTCTTCAGCGGCTGAGGCCAACTGCGTGGCTGAGTCAGCGATCTGGATCAGTGTTTCACGCTGGCTGGCCTGCATGCGTTGCAGCTCAAGGAACAATTCGCCAATTTCGTTGCGGCCAGGCGAGACGACTTCGCGGCTCAGATCGCCCCCGGCAATACGCTTGAAGTGCTCGCCGGCCGCGCGCAACGGGCGCAGGACGGTGCCCGAGATGAATACCCAGCAGACGACAGCGAGTGCCAGGGTCAGCAGGATCAAGGCAATGGCCAGGGTTTGCGAAGTCTGCAGCCGCGCAGCCGCCTCCGTGTTGATCTCCTGGGCACGGGCATCCAACGCGCCGACCAGCTTCACGCGAATCTCCTGAAGCTTGGTCATGCTGTTGCCGGCATCGATGTTGACTTGAAAATACTCTTCGGCGGAGCGCGCGCGCGTGGCGGCGCGTTGTCCGACGATGGCCGTGCCGTATACGGCGAACGCACGCTTGAGATCTTCGGCGAGGGCCTTCAACTGCGGGTCACGCAAGTCTGTGGTCGAGGCATTGACCTTGGCGATGGCGTCACTCCAGATCGCCTCACTGCGCACCAGCCGGGCTTCCGCGTCGTCGAAACGCCCGCCGACGGTCTCGATGAACGCCGAGGACACGTTGGCGCTGGTACGGATTGCCAGCAGCAACGCGTTGTTGATCCCGTCGATTTGTCGCGAGGTACGCCCCAACTCGTCAATGTGCTCGTGACTGCGTACCGCCGACCGCCAGCCGTTCAGGGTCGAGAACAACAGTGCAACAACGAACAGCAGCAGCACCCCGATCATCCCGGTGCGAATTTTCAGATGGGCAAACATGGGCATACTCCGCAGACCACTTAAGTAATAGTGATCGTGCTATCCGCATTCACGCAGTGAACTTGAACGGCAGAAGTGGGAACCCGTTCGATTATCGAACCCTGAATTCAATGGCTCAGGTACATGGGCTGAATGGGGCGCGCACCGGGTTCAATCGAGCAGGCGACTGACCTCACGCAGACGCACGTCGTTCAGGTTCCCCGTCGACGCCAGCAGATTGAGCTGCGCGAGCAGAATCGCGTAGCGTTGCTGGGCCAAACGTTGCTGGGTGTCCGTGACTTTCTGCTGTGCGTCCAGCACCTCCGTGTTGATGCGCGCACCGGCCTCGAAGCCGTGGGTCACCGACGTGAGGTTGACCTGGCTGGATTTCAGCGCCTGCTTGAGCGCCTGGTATTGGCTCATGCCGCTGGTCACTTGCAGGTAGGCCTGGCGGGCCATCAGCCCGGCGCTGCGGCGCGCATCTTCGAGTTCATCCAGGGCTTTGCTCTGCAACGCATGGGCTTCGCGCACGCGGCTGCTGGTACGGCCGCCGCCATACAGTGGCACGCTCAGTTTGACCCCGACCACCGTCTGGTTATAACGATTCTCCGGCAGGGTGACGTCGTACACATCGCCGCCGACCGAGGCAAAACGGCCATGGGCGGCGATCAGGTCAAGGGTCGGCAAGTGGCCGGCTTGTTCCTTGTCGATGTCCATTTCGGCCAGGCGCTGGGCAATCTGCGCCCGCTGCACGGCGAGATTGCCTTGTTGCGCGGTGGTGGCCCAGGCGCCGATCGCGGCGGGCACCGGAGCGCTGAATTGTGGCTCCTTGCCCGACCATGGGCGCGCCTGGGCGGCGGTCAATTGGGTGAGGGCTTCGGTGGCGATATCCAGCGCGCCGCGTGCGGCGATTTGCTCGGCGAAGGCCTGGTCGTATTTGGCCTGAACCTGTTCGAGCGCGTTGTGGGTGCTGGCGCCGTCGGCCAACAAACGCCGGGTGCGGTCCTGGCTCTCCTGCAGGGTTTGCAACTGTTGCGTGCGGGTGTTCAGCAGTTCCTGGTTAAGCAGTACGTCGAAGTAGGCGCGGGCGACACGCAGCATCAGGTCCTGGCGCGCCTGTTCGGTCTGCACCTCGCTGGCGCTGATCATCAGTTTGCTTTGGTCGTGGGCAACCACACTCTGCCAGCGCAACAGCGGTTGGGTGAGAACCACGGCATAGGCGTTGGTGTTATTGCGGTTTCGATGGTAGTCGGACGAATCCTCGGCATCGACCCACGCCGCGCCGCCGGTGACCGACAGGTCCGGTAACAGGTTGGCACGGCTTTGCGGTTCTTTTTCCGCGGTGGCCAATTGTTGCGCCTGTGCGGCGGCGAACTTCATGTCGTGGGTCAGCGCCTTCTGGTACAGCTGGTACAAGTCTTCCGCCGCCGCATTGGCCGGGCAGCAAGCGAGGCTGAGGCCGCACAGGAAAGTGAGCAGTGTGATCGGGTCGAGATGCAGCCCTGGAATACGCAAGGGGATGTGCTCCACTGGAGAAGTTATCGGCTGAGGGTGCTTCTGCGCATCATCAGCACCATGGGAATGCCGATGGCCATGACCGCGCCCAATGTGCCGAACAGCATGCTGAAGGCCAGCATTTGCGCTTGTTCACGCGCTTGCAGGTAAGGCATCAGGGCCAAGGCTTGTTGATGGCTTGCAAGGTTCAGGGACAGAAACAGCGGGTTGGATTCCACGCCGCCCCAGCCACTGGCAACCAGGCTGGACTCGGTCACATGCTCGGACAGCAGGCGATAGCGCTCCCACGAAAACCGCGTGAGCAGGGTCGCGGCAATGGCGATGCCGACGCTGCCGCCCAACTGGCGCATCAGGTTGAGCACGCCCGAGGCGCCCGAGATCAACGTCAGCGGCAGACGGCGCATGGCCAGGTTGGTCAGCGGTACGAAGATCATGCCCAGGCCCAGGCCGCGAATCACCAGGGGCCAATAGAGCGTGTCCGGGTTGCTGTCGAGGGTGAACTGGGTGTGCAGGAACATCGCGTAGCAGTACATGACGATGCCCAAGGTCACGAACACGCGCTCGTCGATCTTGTTTTCCTGGGACAGCTTGCCGATCACCAAGGTGCTGATGGCACTGGCCACCGCTCCGGGGAAAATCACCAGCCCGCTCTGGTACGCGCTTTGTGCCAGCAGCGTCTGCAAAAACAGCGGCACCATGAATAACGTGCTGTACAGCCCGAAGCCTACGCAAAACGCGCAGATGCAGCCCATCAAAAACTCGCGGTTCTGAAACAACGCCACATTGACGATCGGGTTGGTCGCGCGCCGTTCCCACCAGAAGAACCCCACCAGGCTGAAGCTGCTGAGCAACAGGCAGGCAACCGTCCAGTTCGATTCCATCCAGTCCCAATGCTCGCCGCGCTCCAGCAGGATCTGCAGGCTGCCGACGCCCAGGGCCAGCAGGCAGAAGCCGCTGTAGTCGACGCTGCTGGGTTTGCTTTCATTGGCGGAATCGCCGATGCACAGCCAGCACAGCAGCAGGGCCACAGCACCGATAGGCAGATTGATCAGGAATATCCAGTGCCAGGACAAGGTGTCGATCAGATAGCCGCCGACGGTGGGGCCCAACGTCGGCCCCATCATCACGCCAACGCCGTACAACGCCATGCCGCTGCTGACCTTCTCCTTGGGGAATACGTCGTAAATGATTGCCTGGGAAATCCCCAGCAACCCGCCGCCCGCCAAGCCTTGCAGTACGCGGAATGCCACCAGTTGCCAGAGTTCGGCGGAAAAGGCGCAGCCCACGGATGCCAGCACGAACACCGCGGTGGAGACCAGGTAATAAGTGCGCCGCCCGAACCATGCCGACAGCCAGCCGCTGACCGGCAGGATCACTACGTTGGCCACCACGTAGCCGGTGGACACCCAGGAGATTTCATCGACCGACGCCCCGTAGGTGCCCATCAGGCTGGGAATCGCCACGTTGACGATGGTCACGTCGAGCAGTTCCATCATCGACACCAGCGTCACGGTCAGCGCAATCAGATACGGCGACTTCATAGCGTGTGGCTGCCGTGCTGTTGCGTGGCGACTTCGACGAAGGCGCTCATGCCGGGGCTCAACAAGGCTTTGTAGTCATCCGGCACGTCTTTGAGGGCAATCCTGACCTGCACGCGCTGCACCACCTTGGTGAAGTTGCCAGTGGCGTTCTCTTGGGGCAGCAGTGAAAACTTTGCGCCGGTAGCCGGTGCGAGGCTCTCGACCACCCCGTCGAAAGCCTGCCCGGGAAACGCATCCACAGTGACCTTGGCCAGCTGGCCGACCCGCACGCGCCCGACCTGGGTTTCCTTGAAGTTGGCGGTAATCCACAGCGGGTCGGTGGCAATCAGGCTCAACAGCTTCTGCCCGGCGACCACGAATTGGCCCGGCTCGACTTCTTTTTTCGAGACGATGCTGCGCACCGGCGCGGTCTGACGAGTGTCGTGCAGCTTGATCCGGGCCTGTTCCAGTTCGGCTTGCGCCGCCGCGATCCGGTAGTCCTGCACTTTCAGTTCGGCTTTGTTGGCCAAGGTGCTTTGCGCGGCAGCCTGGGCATTGCCGCGTGCCACTTCCTGAGCGTGGCTCAGGGCGTCGAAACGCGCCTTGGCCACCTCGAGATCCTGGGTGCTCAACACCCCTTGCGCGCCCAGGCGGCGGGCGCGCCCGTAGTCGTTGCGCGCCTGCTCCAGATTGGCGCTGGATTGTGCCAGCGCCGCTTGCGCCGCCTGGCGCATCGCGACCGCGCCGAGGACCTGGCTGTCCAACGCACCCGGACCGCCGCCGCGCCCTGCGGCAGCAAGCAACGCCTGCCATTGCGCCTCACGCTGCTCGACCTGGTATTGATATTCGCTGTCGCGGATCTGAAACAGCAGATCACCGCTTTGCACCGTGAGGTTGTCTGTCACCGGCACGCTCATCACCACGCCCGAGAGCTTGGCGCGCACCGGAATGATCACGCCATCGAGCTCGGCGTTATCGGTACTCACGTAAGCGTTGGAATACTGCCAACGCTGCCAGCCGAGCAGCAGTAACCCACCGACCACAACGCCGCACAGTGTCAGTTTTATCAATTTACCTTTGGTCATGTCCTGCTCCCTGTGGTCATGCGAGGCTTAGGCACTCAGGGCGGTCCGTGGCGTGTTGCGCTTTGTGCTGCAGGAAGTGATGCACGCCATCCCACAAATCGATGCGCGATTTGATCGCGGTCTTGGCGCTTTCGACCATGTGCTGGTGCTGCACAGGGGTGGTGACGATTTCAGCGATGATGCGTTTAGCGGCCGGGCCGTGATCGTCGCCATCCATTTCGATGTGGCGCTTCAAGTAATAGGTGAGCATCGGCACCTCGGTTTCGCTGACCGACCATTGCGACAGCAGGCGTCCGAACATGTCGGGGATGATGTCTTCACGGCCAAAGAAGAAGTACGCCAGCACCGCTTCGGTGGTGCCGTGTTGCGCCACATCGAGCGTCTGGCACATGAACACTTTGGCCGCCAATGGGATATCGCGGTCGCTGAGGGCCTTGGCCAGCGGTTCCTTGGCCTGGATGGCGGCGAGGAAGCGGCGGAATACCGAGCTGTCGGCGCCGATTTCATCCATGGCGGTCAGGTACAGGTCCAGGTGGCTGATAAAGCCGCCATCGGGGTGTTCGTCGGTTTCTTCGCCGACCACGATTTCATTGATCAAGCGCGCAGCCGTGATATGCGTTGGCGGTACCCACGGCAACTCCACACAGGTGAGGTCGCGCTGGATGCGCTTGAGCAGGGTCATGAAGTCCCATACGGCAAACACATGAAATTCCATCAGTGTGCGTACATCTTCAACGGTGCGGATATTGGCGAAAAGCGGGTGGCCGAATAACTGGGCGCGCTCGGTTTCAATGTGGCGGTCGATATCAAAAGGCATAGCAGCTCCTGCGGCCTGACGGTTCAGGCCAAAATCCATGGGGAAAGTAAGGGGACCGTTCAGTCGTTCAGCGTGTCGCCACGGTAAGGATGGCGACCGGAGGCGTACTTGAAGGACGGTATGAAGCGTGTCTCCAGCAGGTATTGCCGGTCTGCATACCACCCCGCGTCCAGCAGTTGGCGGTGGACCTTGGGCAGGCGCCAGCACGGCACCGCTGGATAAAAGTGATGTTCCAGGTGAAAGTTCGCGCCGGCGTGCAGCCAGGTGCTCAGGCGCGAGGTACGCGAGCGGGCAGGGGGCTGGTCATGGCCCTCGCTGAAGGCATGTTCCTGATAGGCATTGACTGCCGAGAGCAGGAACGCAACCGCCAGGCTCAAGGCAAACCCAAGCAGCAGCCCGTCGATCTGCCACAGGGCGACCGCGTAGACGCTCAACCAGCCGACCTGGCACGCGATATTGCAGCGCGCCAGTCGTCGCACCTGGGCTGCGCTCAAAGGCGAAGGCAAGGGCGATGGGCTGACCGGCGGGCCGAAAGCCAGGCGCAACGTCGCCTGCAGATAGTTCGAGGTGGCCATCAACCGTGACAGCGCAAGGCGGCTAAACAGGCTCCGATAACGCGAGAAGTGCCGATAGTCCGGGTCCTGTTCGCTGTTGCTGTAGCGATGGTGTTGCCAATGGTCGACGAAGTAACCGGTCACGCAGAATCCAGGCAGCAACGAACTGGTGAAAATGCCCAGGTAGCAACTGTGCATAGGCCTGCTGCTCAGGTTGAAGTGGAAACCTTCATGCCCGAGGATCGCTTGCAGAAACCACCCGTACCCGGCCAGCACCCAAAGGGGCGAGCACAGCAACACCCACAGGGTGGCGGCCGTGTTCGCCACCCACACAAACAGCGCGAGGGGCAGCAGGAAGAGGCACAAGGCGTAACCGATGATCAACAGGGACTCACCCGACCGGGCCTTGAACAAGGCGCGATCGAGGCGGACCTGAGGCTTGCTGTGGAGTTGTCTGGCCATTGGCAACGCGTTACTCGATCAGTTCAGGTTTGAGCGCGAGGTGCCCGCCGCGGGTCAGCGTGCGCAGGCGCAGGGCGATAAAGGCGTCGACCACACTTGGTGCGATACGCGCGGTGTACATGGCCAGCGTGCCCATAAAGGTCAGCCCGCGGTTGCGCAGGCCGTCTTTTTGGCAGGCGCGAACCAGGCCATCGGCGGCGGCATCGAGTTTTTCTTCGAGAGACAGCAGGGTCCTGTCACCCCACATGAACGTCACCAGGCGCTTGACCGACAAACCCACGCGCTGGGCGGGCAAGTGAATGGCGGTGTCGATAAAGCCCGGGTACACGGTGACCACGTCGAGCTGCCCGCGATATTGCATGCGCAGCACGTCCGAATAAGCACTCAGCGCGCGTTTGCTGGCAGCGTATGCGGCCACATAAGGCGCGTTCACCAGGGCAAACAGCGACGACACGTTGACCACTTTGCCGCGCTTGCGCAGCAACCCCGGCAGGAACCCGGCCACCAATTGCCATGGCGCGAACAGGTTCACATCCACCGCGCGGGTGACTGCGTCGGTGACGCCGGTTTCACCGCGTTCCAGAGTCAGGGTGCCGGCGTTATTCACCAGGATATCGATGTCGCCGAAGTCGGTGCTGATGGCGCCAATCACCTGCGCCAGCGCCGTTCGGTCACACAGGTCGACTTGATAAAACCCATCCAGCAACCCGGGCTCTTGTGGCGCAAGAATGTCCAGGCCGATCACAGTGGCGCCCTGTTTTTTCAATGTGCAGGCCGCCGCGTAACCGAGGCCGCGCGCGGTTCCGGTGATCACGACGATTTTTCCGAGCAGGTTCATGGGTGCGCTCCGGCGATGCTGAAGGTTGAGTGGGACAAGTAGGTGTCGAGGTTGCTCGCCATCGAGATCTTCGCTGGCGGGTGAAACTGCAGGCCACGGCAGGCCATCAACCAGTTCGAACTCTGGTTGCTGGTGATAAACGCCATCCCACCGAGCATGGCGTGGGCCTGGTCCGAAAGCTCGGTGAGCAGTTGTTCGATGCCGTAGCGCACCAGCAGCAGGCGGGCCAGCACGTTCGGCAGGTCCTGCGGGTTGCGTTCGATATCCAGCGCCGCTCCTTCCAGGGCACTGATCGCCAGTTGCAGCTGAGCCGCCAGCTCCACGCGGTGATGGGGCGTCCAGCGCCCGGCCTCGATCACAGACTCGACCAAACCGGCGCAGGCCCCCACGTAGGACGCGCAAATCAACAGCTCGAACCAGATGAAACCGACGGTTTGCACGTCGCCCAACAGGTGTTTGTAGCCGGCGGAAAACAACATGCGTTCGGGCACGAAGACTTCGTTGAGGCGCACCTCGATGCTTTCGGCGGCGGCCAGTGCGCTGTTCTGCCAGAACGGAGACCGCGTGATGCCCGGTGCATTCGCCGGAATCAGTGCGACCATCAGCTCTTCGCCCTCGGCGGTCTGGCGGGTGTAGCTGGCGGTGAGCAAGTCCATCGACTGCCCCAGGCAGCAGGGCTTTTTGCTGCCGCTGAGCAATACACCTTCAGGGGTTTGCAGCGCCTGCATGTTCGAATCGAGAATGCCGGCGCCCGAGTTGCCTTCGGCAAACCCCGAGGACAACAGCAAGCGCTTTTGTGCGACCGCCGCCAACAGCAAACCTTCGGCGCCGCCGCCGTTCTGGGTGAGGGCCAACAGGCTCGCCACGGAAAACTGATGCATGGTGCTGGCCACTGCCAGCGAGGGTGAACGCGCGCCCAGGGCGATCTGCACATGCACGGCATCAAGGATGCCCGCACCCAACCCGCCCGCGGCGCGGTTGACCAACAGGCCGACCGGCCCTTGTTGCTTGAACAGGGCGATGACTTCGCTAGGCGGCGCTTCGCGTTCGGCGAATGCGATGCTCGCCAGGCGTTCGTCAAAACCTGGGGCGTAGCTGTGCAGCAAGGCACGCGAGCGATTCAACAGTGAAAGGGACATGGTTCAGGCCTTCAAGTAACTCGCCGGGAACAGACCGGTGATGATCGAGTGAATGTTGTCGCGGATGGCTTTGTGGGCCACGGGGTCGAGCATGTCGGCGAGCATCGGCAGGCCCAGGTCAAAGCGCGACGCGAAGGTGATGACCGCGTCTTTGCCGTCCGCCAGTACTTGCCAGGTGCCGGAGAAGTGATCGACATCGCCGCTCATTTGCTCGAAGTGGATTTCCCGGGTCTGGGCATTGAACGTGTCACGCTCCTGCCACTTGAGAATGCCGCTGTGGAAATTGACTTCCCAGGAGGTGAGCGACACCTGGTCGCTGACCTTATTGATCGTGATATTGCGCACCGACTCGCACAGCTCGACGTAGTTGCTGAAGTCGCTGATCACGGCAAAGACTTCATCAGCGCAGGCACTGGGGATGTGGGCCAGTACGTTGACTTCTTGCATGGGGGAAACTCCAATCAAAGGGATGGTATTGAGGTGGTCAGCGCGTGGGCGAACCCCTCGATCAACCGATTGCAATCCTGGGCTGTCAGCAGCGGGGAAGGCGTGAGCCTGACGACCCGGTGGTCATTGAGCGAGTGGCACACAATGATTTGCTGTTCGATCAGGGCCATGACCATGTTCGCGGCGACCGAGGCGTCGCTGAATTCAAAGCCCAGCAACAAGCCGGCACTGCGCAACTTGACGCGCTCGGCCAGGCCCCTCTGCTGCAACAGCGCGCTGAAGCGGGCGTGCAGGTCCTGGCCCATCAGCCGGGCACGTTCCACGAGGTCTTCCTGCACCATCACTTGCAACGTGGCCTGCACGGCCGCCATGGCCAGCGGGTTGGCGCCGAAGGTCGAGGTATGCACCGTGGGGTTGCGGTTGAACGGCGCGTAAATCGCCGCGCTGGCGACCATGGCACTGACCGGCACGCAGCCACCGGACAGGCTTTTGCCCACCAGCATGATGTCGGGCACCACCTGTTCCTGGTCGCATGCCCACCAATGGCCGGTACGGCCCATGCCGGACTGGATTTCGTCGATGATCAGCACGGCGCCGTACTGGTCGCACAGTGCGCGGACACGTGTCAGGTAGCCTGGCGGCGCGAGGATCACACCCGCTTCGGCCTGGATCGGTTCGAGAATCACACAGGCCTTGTCCGGCGAAGCGCGCAATTGCTGTTCCAGCGCGGCGCTGTCGCCGAAGGGGACGAACGTGCTTTCACTGAGCAGGCCGCTGAACGGCTCGCGGTAGCTTTCGCGGCCGGTGACGGCGAGTGCGCCGAGGGTCTTGCCGTGGAAGCCGCCGAGGGTCGACAGCGTGCGGCGGCAGCCGTTGAGCCGGGCGAGTTTCAGGCCGGCTTCGGTGGCCTCGGCACCTGAGTTGCAAAAGAACACATAGTCCAAGTTGCCAGGGCAATGCGCAGCCAGGGCTTGCGCGGCGAAAGCCTGTTGCGGGTTGAGCAACAGCTTGCTGGCCAGGGCGTTTTGCTGCAGCTGCCGGGTGACGGCCGCCACCACCACCGGGTGGCCGTGGCCGAGGAAAAATACGCCATAGCCGCCGGCATCCAGGTACTTGCGGCCTTGGCTGTCGTAGATATAAACGCCATGGCTGGACTGTTCGATCGGCAAATTCATCAACGACGCGAGGCGCGCATACCCTGAATTCACGTGCTGGCGGAAGTACTGGTCGACCTGTGCGGCGTCGGCTGCGGGTTCGGTAAGAAGCGGGTTCATGCGACTGACGCCTGTGCGACGGTTGGCATCGGCTGCTTGAGCATGCGCGTCAACGCGCCCAGCTTGGGCGCCAAGTGGTTGAGCGAGAGCAATAACTCACGGCTGACATCCCGTGCGCTGAACGCCGGTTCGCCGAGCAACTCAGGGAGTGACGTGGGCAGCGGTGTACGCAGGCAGGCATAGCGACACAGCTGGTTGGCGCGGCCCAGCGCGGCCTGGATATTGCCGGTCAGTGCCGGGAGGAACACTGGGCGGATCAGCCGCTCATAAATATCCGGCGCCATGCAGCGCGGCCGGGTGAAGGCTTGGGCCTGGGCTTCCATGGATTGGCACATCAGGTCCAACAGGCCGTTGAGATCAAGCGCCTGCGGGCCGCTGGTGAGAAAGTAGTCTGCGCCGATCAAGCGCTGGCGCAACGCGTTGGCAATCGCCCGCGCCGCCACGTCACGGGCGATCAAGTCGATATACCCGGCAGGCGGGCAGGGCACGATAGGCAGCACGCCGGACATCATCAGCCCCATGGTCATATGAAACCCCTGGAAGTTGGGCATGTGCCCGCTGTCCGAGTCGCCGATGATGATGGAGGGACGAAAGATCGAAACATCGATACCTGCCGAGCGCACCAGCGTTTCAGCCTGGCGCTTGGCGACTTCGTAAGGCGTTTCTGCTTGCACGCCTTCGTAGTAGTCGCACGGATGGGTGAAGGCGGTGCTGACGTGGTAAAGCGGCACGTTGGCTTGCTGGACAAAGTTCACGACGTTTTCGGTGCCGAGGTAGTTCACCGAAAAGATCTGGTCGATATCGCCATCCATGCGGGTCACCGCTGCGGCGTGGATCACCCAATCGACACGCTTGAGCAGCGCTTCATAATCGCTGACGTCCAGCCCCAGTCGCGGGCTGCATATATCGCCCTTGAGCACCTCCACGCGCGGGTGGCGAATGCGGCTTTTACGCGCCAGGCATACCAGGTCAAAGTCCTCTGCCAGGCAGTCGATCAGTGATTCACCGAGTACGCCTGAGCCACCCGTGAGAAGGACGGTTAATTTTTGCTGTTCTGACATGTAGGACGCTTCCTGCGGACTCATCGAAAGAATTAACGGTGCGTTCCGCCAAATCCCGGGCACGGATACCCCTGGCGAACACTCTTGCATTCACTGTCGGTAGCGCTGAGGTGCTGTGTAAGGCCGGCAATCAGCGCTTATCGTTTTCGCGAATAAGATGCGATCGATATTGGCTTTTTGATATCAATGCGTCTTGAACGAAACGCTTGTCTTTCGCAAAACCCTGGCAGCGGTGCGGGGCGTCATGCCAATCATGCGGCGCATGATGCGGGCCAAGTGCGCCTGGTCGGAAAAGCCGCCGTCGGCGGCGGCATCCGACAAGGTGGAACCGTCAGCGAGGGATTTGGACGCGCGCTCGAGTTTGTTCCAGATGATCCATTGGGACAGCGACACGCCCATCTGGTGCGTGGCGACATAGCGCAAGCGCGGGCTGGACAGGCCGACCGCACTCGCGGCGCGGCTGACGGAGCCCGGACCGTCGCGGTCCAGGCGCAGAATGTTCAAGGCCTTGTAGAGGCGTTGGTCGATGGGCGACGTAATCGCCAGCAAGCGCCCCAGCGCTTCCACAAACTGAGACAGGGAGCTGGAGTGGCGAAAGCACTCGAGCAGTTCGTCACTGGCCAGGGCAATGCCATTGTCTTGCAGCAACGCGTTGAGCGCACGCCCCAACGGGGTATCCGGGTTGACGTAGACAAAGGCCACCGGATGAATGTCGGGCACGGCACGGTGCTCGACATTGGGCCCGATGATCACGCCGGCCGCGCGGATCGACTGGCCGGGCAGCTCCAGGGTGACGGGCTGGTGTACGCCGATGCACAGCTGAATGGCAACATGGGAGTGGGCAGTGTTCTGATCCGCGCGGCCAATGTAGCCGGCCCATGAATCACCAAAGGTAACGTTGCCATCCCACATGTAAGGTCTTCCTGACTCAGAGGGTGAATTTTCCGTGTGCAGGGTAGGCCTGCGCCGGACTTGATTCAAGCATCGGGCAGCGGGTTATACCTGCAACGCGGCGCGCATGCCCGCCAATTTGATGCAGGTTTCGTCGTATTCGCTGGCAGGGTCGGAGTGTTCGACGATGCCACAGCCGGCAAATAGACGGGCTTGGTTGCCGTTGAGCAAAGCGCTGCGCAAACCGACGATGAATTCGCCGTTGCCGTGGGCATCCAGCCAGCCTAACGGCGCCGCGTACCAGCCACGGTCAAAGCCCTCGAATTGGCGAATATGCTCCAGCGCCTGGCCGCGTTCATGGCCGCCGACGGCGGGCGTCGGGTGCAGGACTGCGACCATGTCCAGCAAACTGCTCTGCGGGCGCAGTGCGCCTTCGATCAGCGTCGCCAAGTGCTGCACGCGGCTGAGCCGCTTGATGTGCGGCGCCGGGGGAACGTGCAACGGGCGTACCCAGGGCGCCAGGTCACGCTGAATGATCTGCACCACCACGGCATGCTCATGCTGGTTCTTCTGGCAGTCGAGCAGCGTTTGCGCCAGTTGCGCATCCTGCTCCGGGCAGGGATCGCGCCGGGCTGTGCCCGCCAGCGCCAGGGTTTGCAGGTGACCGTCGTGCAGTTTGACCAGGCGCTCCGGGGAGGCGCCGATAAAACACGCGTGGTGGCGTCGAAACGCAAACAAGTACGCCGTGGGGTCGTTGATCGCCAGGGCGGCCAAGGTGCGCCCGGCACTGATGGGCCGGGAAAATTCGCTGACCACTTCCCGCGCCAGCACCACCTTGTTCAACGCGGTGTCGCGCAACACGTCCAGGGCATGCGCGACTTTGCTTTCCCAGCAGACCCGCGGCAGGCTCTGGTCGCGGGTGTGCTGCCGTGCAGCCGTCGGGGGCGCGCCGCTGACGTAGCGATCCATCAGCGTGTTCCACTCCTTCAGTACGTGCTCGCAACAGCAACGCGCCGCATCGCTGGGCGCGACGCGCTGTTGGCACACCAGCCAACAGTCTGCACCGTCGCGCACCAACAATAACGTCATCAGCCATAGGGACGCATCGCCAAAACCCTGCCAGGCGGGGCTGGCCTTGACCTGATGATCGAATCGAAAGCCGCCGCACACCGAAGGCGCCAGCGGGCCGTGTATCACCGCGCTTTGCAGCCAGTGTCGCCATTGCGCATCGACCGAGGCAAAACGCTGAGGGCCCGCGCTGCTCAGTTCCGCCGCCACCCCCCAGCCGAACAGGCTTTTGTCGTCTTCCGGCGCCCGCCAGAACAGGCACTCGGCGCCAGGTTGGTCGACGCTGCCAAACAGCGCCAGCAAGTCCAGCGGGGCGATCCTCATCGAGTAACTGGCTAACACCGGTTCACCTTGTTCGACGGCACGCCGCTGGGCGTGCTCGAACACCTCGGTCATCCCCTCGGCATGAGCGTGCAACGGTGCAAAGGCCCTCATGCCAGCGTTCTCATCGCACGCCAGTGCAACACTTGCTGGCCGATGTACCAATGGATGATCTGGGCAAACAGGGTTTCGACGAAGTGCGGGTCCAGCCCGGCCTGCTCGGCCCACTCGCGGCGTTGCGGGAGCATCTGGGCAACACGTTCGGGCGCGGCGATGCTGCTTTCGGTCGGCTTGAAGCGCGCGGCGGCTTTGACGTAAGCCATGCGTTGGCGCATGAGGTCGACGATCTGGTGGTCCAGTGAATCGATGGCGTGACGAATGTCCTGCAGGCCATCACAGGCGTCGGGGGTTTTCATTGACAGGTTTCCTTCAAGGAGGGCGATGGGGTCGACAGCGTCGCGACGATGGCGTCGATGAGTGCCTGGCGCTGTTCGACCAGGTAAAAATGTCCGCCTTGCCAGCGCTGCAGGTGCAGTGGCTGGAGGCTGGCGGCTTGCCAGGCCACGGCTTCATCAAGCTCGATTTCCGGGTCTTGCTCGGGGTAGAACACCCCGATGCGGCTCTTGAGTGGCCGCGGTTGCGCACAAGTGTAGGTTTCAACGATGCGGTAATCGTTGCGCAAGCCGGGCAGGAACAGTTCGCACAGGGCCGGGTTCTCCAGCAACGCATTGGGGCGCTCGGCCAGGCGCCGCACATCGTCCAGCAAGGCCGCGTCGGGGCCCAGGTGCAACTGCCCGCCGCGTTGGCGCTGCGGCGCGGGGTGGGCGGACACGAACAGGTGGTCGACGGCGATTGCCCGTTGTTCCAGGCGCGTCGCCACTTCATATGCCACCACCGCCCCCAGGCTATGGCCGAACAACACCAGCGGCCGGTCGGCGTAACACGACAACGCGTGCGCGGCACCGTCGGCGAGGCGCTGCATGTCGGTCAGGCACGGCTCGCTGAAACGGTCTTCGCGGCCCGGGTATTGGATGGCCAACAGGTCGATGTCGGCGGGCAGGGCATGGACCCAGTCGCGGAAGAAACTCGCACTGCCCCCGGCATGCGCGAAACACACCCATCGCCAGCGTGGCATGGGCGTGAGTCGATAAGCGCGTACCCAGCGTTCGTCGTGCAGGTTCACGAAGCGACACTCTGCAGCCAGGCCTGGCGCAGGCGCTCGCGCAGGTCTTTGCGGCTGACTTTGCCCACGCCGGTGTGCGGGAAGTGTGCGACGAACTCGATACGGTCCGGCACCTTGAACGCCGCCAGGCCGTGGCCGCGCAGGTAATGCTTGAGTGCGAAGGCCGAGGGCGCCGGGTCACGGGCGACGATAAAGGCACAGGTGGATTCGCCGAGCACCGCATCCGGCATCGCCACCAGTGCGGCGTCGTGTACCTGGGGATGGCCGATCAGCAGGTTTTCCACTTCTTCGGCAGCGACTTTTTCACCGCCGCGGTTGATCTGGTCCTTGTCACGACCTTCGACCACCAGGTAACCGTCGGCGGTGCGCCTGACCCGATCACCGCTGCAATAGAATCCATCGGCGGTGAACGCCCGGGCATTGTGTTCGGGCAGGCGATAGTAGCCGCGAATGGTGTAGGGGCCGCGCACTTGCAGTTCACCCACTTCACCCTCGGGCACCGGTTGGCCCTGTTCATCGACAATGCGTACTTCGTCATCGGCGCTCAGCGGACGGCCCTGGGTATGCAGCAGCAGATCCGGGCGGTCATCCAGGCGGGTAAAACACAACAACCCCTCGGCCATGCCCAGCACTTGTTGCAAGGTGCAGCCCAGCGTCGGCGTGACCCGTTCTGCCGCGCTGCTGAGCAATTTCGCACCGCCCACTTGCAGCACGCGCAGGCTGGACAGGTCGGCCTGGCGCTGGTCCTGGGCGTCCAGCCAGAGCATCGCCAGCGGCGGCACCAAGGCGGTGACGGTGACACGCTGCTCGCTGATCAGCGCAAAGCAGGACTCCGGGTCCGAGCGGCGCGTACACACCACGCGCCCACCGGCCAGCAGGGTGCCGATCACACCCGGGCAACACAGGGTGAAGTTATGCGCCATGGGCAACGCGGTGAGGTAAACGGTGCGCGCATCCAGCTCGCAGACTTCGCTGCTGGCGCGCACGTTATAGAGGTATTCGGCGTGCCGCCTCGGGATCAACTTTGGCGTGCCGGTGGTGCCTCCCGACAGCTGGAAACACGCCACGGCGTCGGCGCGACCGGCGTCCCGTTCCAGCGGCGCGCTGTTGTAAAGCTCACTCAACGCGGTGAACTCCTGCGCATCGCCGTCGATCACCACGTGGCGCAACAGCGGGTTGGCAGCGGCCAGTCGGCGCGCCATCGAGCGGCAATCAAAGCCCTCCAATTGAGCGCAGCCGATGTAGGCCGAGGCCTGGGCAAAGCCACAAAAACCGCCGATCTCATGTTGACGGTGGGCGGGCAGGGCGAGGATCGGCCGGGCGCCTAGGCGGAACAACGCAAAGCACACTTCGATAAACGCAGTGCCGTTGGGCAAGTGCACCACCACATTGTCGCCCTCTGCGATCCCCAGCGCGTGCAAACCGCCAGCCAGGCGCCGGCAGCGGTCTGCCAGGCTGCGGTAATTGAGGTGCAAGGGGCCGTCGGTTATCGCGATGGCCGATGGGGTGCGCGCGGCGACCGTATCGAGGGCCTGAGCGAAGGTCTGGTCTTGCCAGTAACCGGCCTGGCGGTAGCGTTCGGCGAACGCGGCAGGCCAGTCGGGCGCGTCGCCAACGCTGTCTGAATCGGGTGCGCAGGTGTGCAATGACATGGAATCCCCTATTTGTAGAAATAATTGGCTACAAACGTCTAAATGAGATCTATTATCATTGTCCTTCGCCGAGCGCTTCTCAACGCCAAGGCTTTCGGACCTGTGACTTTTTCATTAGATGAAATACACAGCGGCTATAAACAGGGAGGTTTACGGTTTAAAAGCCTCCTCCTCATTCAGGTCAGGCCCCGCGTAATGGCCTCAGGATCAAGGGAAAACCCAATGACTATTACGATCATCGCCCCCAGTCGACAAGAGACGCAGGCCGAACCCAAGGGCAACCAACCCGGAACGGTCTACCTGGACCCGCACATGACCCTGGTCACCGGCACGTTGTGGTCAGACAGCGAAAACTGGGTCGAGGACCCGCTGGAGCGCGGCCTCAAGTTGATTCTGGTGCAAAGTGGCGAGCTGTCGTGCCGCATCCCCGGGCACAGCGAGCAGTCGATCAAGGGGCCGAGCCTGTGCACCATCGTCAACGACGGCGAGTTCACCTCGTCGCAGATCTACGGCACCACCACGCCACTGCGCTACACCATCGTCCAGCTGGACCTCGAATCCCTCGACCGCCATCTCGGCCTGGCCCCGCGCAAGCTGCTCAGCAGTGGCGGCGGCGACCCGTACATGATGGTGCGCCCGGCTCCGCGCGCGATGCAGGCACTGGCCACGCAAATTGCGACGTGCCCGATGCAGGGCCCGAGCCGCTCGTTGTACCTGGGTGGCAAGGCGCTGGAATTGACCGCGTTGAGCGCGCAGTTCCTGCTCGGTGAGCGCGGGCAGCCGGAGCATAAGCTGCGCATCACCTCGTCGGATGTGGAGCGTGTACACGCCGCCCGGGACCGTCTGGTGCGCTCGCTGCTCGAACCGCCCAGCCTGAACGCCCTGGCCAGCCACGTGGGCATGAGCCCGCGCAAACTGACGGCGGGGTTTCGCAAAGTGTTCGGTACCAGCGTGTTCGGCTACCTGCACGAACATCGTCTCAACGAAGCCCACCGCATGCTCAGCGACGAGGAAAGCAATGTGTCTACCGTCGCCTATGGCGTGGGATTCAGCCCGGCGCATTTTTCCATCGCCTTTCGCAAACGCTATGGTGTATCGCCCAGCGAAATCCGTTGATCACGGCACGGTGTCTCTGAATCGAATGAAAAGGCCTGTTTATCTAAAGCCCTGAGCGCTTTCTGAAAAACCGCTTGCGATAGAGTTCCAATTGAGAATGGCTTCCATCTTGGTGAGCCAGGGACTTTATCTAGACGGGTCACAGGAAGCTTTTCATGAGCGAGCTGACAACAGCAGACACCACCGCACTGCGCAGATGGCTGATCGAACACCTTGCCCAGTTGCTGGGCGCTACCGTGGAAGAAATCGACAGCCTGGGCGATGAGGAAAACCTCTTGGGCTGCGGGTTGGATTCCATCCGCCTGATGTACTTGCAGGAGCGCCTGCGCAGCCATGGGTTGCGGGTCGACTTCGCCCAACTCAGCGCCGAACCCAGCCTCGCGGCCTGGCTTGGCCTGCTGCATGGCCAGGCGGTGCGACGTGTGGAGGTGGCTGATGTCGCCCCGTTGAGCGCAGCCGACGACAGTTTTGAACTCAGCGCGGTGCAACAGGCGTACTGGCTGGGGCGCGGGCCCGCCGAAGTGCTGGGCAATATCAGTTGCCACGCATGGCTGGAATTCGATTGCCAGGGCATCGATGCGCAACGCCTGGAAGCGGCGGTCAAGTGCGTGCAGGCGCGTCACCCGATGTTGCGTGCCAGTTTCAACGACGGCCGCCAACGCATTCTTGGCGCAACGCAATTGCCGGTTTTCGACCATCAGGATTGGCGCCACCACACTCAAGCGGTTGCGCAAGACGCCTGGCACGCGCTGCGTGAATGGCGATCGCATGAATGCCTGGCCGTGGACGCGGGCCAGGTGTTGTTGGTCGGTCTGGTGCAGTTGCCCGAAGGCCGTGATCGTGTGTGGTTGAGTGTCGACCTGCTGGCGGTTGACGTGGAAAGCCTGCGCCTGTTGATGGCGCAACTGGGCCAGGCCTATCAGGCGCCGGCCGCGCTTGCACCCGCGCCGGACGTGCAATTTGCCGACTACCTGGGCCGGCGCCGCCAACGTCGCGCAGAGGCGTATGCGCGAGATCGTGAGTATTGGTGCCAACGCCTTGCGCAGTTGCCGGACGGCCCCGCACTGCCGCTGGCCTGTGCCCCGGAATCGATCCGTGCGCCACGGTTTACCCGCCAGGCTTACGTACTCAGTCACGCAGAAGCCGAACGCCTGCAACGCCAGGCGACGGCCCATGGCCTGACGTTGCCCAGTGTGTTCGCCACGGCATTCAACGCGGTGTTGGCACGCTGGAGTGAACAGTCGAGCTTCCTGCTCAATGTGCCGTTGTTCGACCGTCACGATGACCAGCAATCCATCGATCAGGTGATCGCCGACTTCACCACCTTGCTGCTGGTGGCGTGTGAAGACGCACCGCAGTTGCCGTTTGCCGAAGGCGCCCGACGCTACCAGCGCGATTTGCACGCCACCATCGACCACGCGGCGTTTCCCGCGCTGGAAGTGCTGCGTGAGGCTCGTAGCCAAGGTCATCCGCGTTCCGCGCCGGTGGTGTTTTCCTGCAACCTGAGCGATTCGGGTTTTGTCCCCGCCAGCTTTCGCGAGGTGTTTGGCGACCTGCACGACATGCTCTCGCAAACCCCGCAAGTGTGGCTCGACCACCAACTGTATCGGCTTGAGGACGGTGTGCTGCTGGCCTGGGACAGCGTTGCCGACCTGTTCCCGCAAGGCGTGCCGCAGGCGATGTTCAGCGCTTATGTCGAGCTGGTGCAGCGTCTCGCCGACAGCGACTGGAACCAGCCGCAACCGGTGTTGTTGCCGCTGGCGCAACAGGCGCGCCGCGACCAGCAGAACAGCCTGCCGGCGTTGGCGCCGGGGCGTGGCCTGCTCGAAGACTTTTTTCGCCAAAGTGCCCGACAACCCGACGCACTCGCCCTGATCTGCGGCGCGCAACGCTGGACATATAACGATCTGGCCACCCAAGCCCTGCGTATAGCGGCGGGTTTGCTTGAGGCTGGCATGCGTCAGGGCGAGGCGGTGGAGGTCTGCCTGCCGCGTGGGCCTCGCCAGATCGCCGCCGTATTCGGCGTGCTGGCGGCCGGTGGTTGCTACGTACCGGTGGACACCGCACAGCCGGTTGCGCGGCGCAGCCTGATCGAATCGGCTGCGGGCATCACCCGAGTGATTGCCGACCAGCCGCCGGGCAACGCGCTGCAATGGCTTGACCCGGCGGTGCTTGAGCAGTCCGCGCCATTGGCCGCGCCGAAAACGCTATCGCCGCGCGCCAGCGCGTATGTGATCTACACCTCGGGCTCTACCGGCATTCCCAAAGGGGTTGAAGTCTGCCATGGCGCCGCAATCAACACGATCGACGCGGTGCAGGCCGAACTGCAGGTCACGCCGGATGATTGCCTGCTGGCCGTGTCGGCGCTGGATTTCGACTTGTCGGTGTACGATCTGTTTGGCGTGCTGGGGCAGGGCGCTCGCCTGGTGCTGCTGCAACCTGAAGAAACCCGCGATGCGGCGCGTTGGGCGCAACTGATCGCCGAACACCGCGTGAGCCTGTGGAATTCGGCCCCGGCATTGCTGGAAATGGCCCTGGGCGTCGGCGCCGATGCCTGTGATTACCGAAGCCTGCGGGCGGTGTTGCTGTCGGGCGACTGGATTGCCCTCGACCTCGCCGCACGCCTGCGGCGCCACGCCACCGCGCAGTGCCGCGTGTACGGCCTGGGCGGCGCCACCGAGGCGGGTATCTGGTCGAACCTGCAAAGCATTGATGAGGTCCCCGACCACTGGCCGTCGATTCCCTATGGCAAGCCTTTGGCCGGCCAGGCGTATCGGGTGGTGGACGCCACCGGGCGCGATGTGCCGGACCAGGTGATCGGGCAACTGTTGATCGGTGGCGCAAGCCTGGCGCGGGGGTATCGCAATGACCCGCTGCTGACCGCACAGCGCTTTCGCAGTGATGAGCACGGGCGTTGGTACCACACCGGCGACCGCGGGCGCTTCTGGGCCGATGGCACCCTTGAGTTTCTCGGGCGCATGGACCAGCAGGTCAAGCTGCGCGGGCAGCGTATCGAACTGGGGGAAATCGAAGCGGCGCTCACCGCCCACCCACGGGTTGAAAGCGCCTGTGCCGCCGTCTTGAAAGGCAGCCTCGGCGCGGCCGTGGTGATCAGCCCTGAATCTGCATCGGCGCAGGCGTTGCCGGCCGTCTCGATGCTCGACGACACCTTGGCCGCAGAACACCAGGTCACCGCGCAGCTGTTGCGCCGCCTGCTGCAAGACCCGCCGCCCAGCGCCCTGCTCGACACGTGGCGCGAGTGGCTGGCCGAGCATGTCGAGTCGCTCAGCCTGCACGACGCGTTGGCGCACTTAGGGTGGCGCGAGGCGGATCTGCACCGCATGGTCGGTGCCTTGCAGGTGCTGTTGCGCACCGAAGACGGCGCCTCGCAAGTGTTGTTCGATCCGTTGCTGGCACCGCAGGCCATGGCGTTGAACCTGCCGGCGGGCCGCCAGGTGTTGGACACCCTGAGCCAGGCGCTCCAACAACACCGCGGCACACCGCTGAAAGTCGCGGTGCTGGATGTGCGCGGCGGGCAGTTGCTGGAGCAA
Source organism: Pseudomonas sp. PSPC2-3 (assembly GCF_049898265.1). Classification (NCBI taxonomy): domain Bacteria; kingdom Pseudomonadati; phylum Pseudomonadota; class Gammaproteobacteria; order Pseudomonadales; family Pseudomonadaceae; genus Pseudomonas; species Pseudomonas sp. PSPC2-3. The sequence goes on from NZ_JAFCXJ010000005.1 coordinate 242,461, forward strand.
TGGCTGAACCATGCGAGTTCGCGCGACGTGCAACTGACCTTGTTCGAGAGCAGCCCCGGCCTGCTGGCGGCCAGCGTGGGCAAGCGCCGGCGCGTGGCAAGCCAACTGCTGGTGGAGGGCGTGCTGCCCGCTGAACACTGGTCACAGTACGACGTGGTGATCAGCTTCGCGGCCTTGCACAGTTATGCTCAGCCCGGCGATGGGCTGAATCTGGCGCAGGCACTGCTCAAGCCGCAAGGCCGCCTGTTGCTGGCCGACCTGCTGCGCGACTCGCCGTTGCGGCTGGTCAGCGCGGCGCTGCTGGATGAGCGCGCACCGGTATTGCCTGACGCTGCCGAACTGGCGCACCTGCTCGGCCAGAGCGGTTTTCGCCACCTGGAATGCCTGTGGCAAAACCCCGCGATGCTGCTGTTGAGTGCGCGTGCGGCGGATGAAACCCTGACCGCTGAAAGCCTCGACCAATGGCTGCAACAACGCTTGCCCCAGGCGATGCGGCCCGAGCATCTGTGGTCCGTACCGCGCCTGACACTGAATGCCAACGGCAAGATCGACCGCGCGCGCCTGCACGCCAGCCTCAGCGCCGCGTTGCAACGCAGGCAACCGGCAAACAACGAAGACGGCGAACTCAGTGCCGAGCTACAGCCCCTGGCCGCGTGCTGGGAGGCCATCCTGGGACGGCCGGTGCGCAGCGCCCAGGCGAGTTTTTTCAGCCTGGGCGGCGACAGCCTGCTGGCGACGCGGCTGCTGGCCAGCGTGCGTGAACAACTGGGCACCAGCCTGCGCATGAGCGATTTCTACCAGCAGCCGACATTGGCAGGCATGGCCGCGCTGTTGGTGCGCAGCGGCGAAGTGGCTATCGAGGAGGGCGTGTTATGAGCCTGGATGATGTGCTGCACATCTGCCGTGAACGCCAGATCGAACTCTGGGCGACTGACGGCAAGCTGCATTTTCGCGCGCCTCAAGGCGCATTGGACTCAGCCCTGGCGGAGCGTATTCGCGCCCAGCGGCCAGCGCTGCTGGTGCATCTCGCGCCCCAACAATGGCGCGCACAGCCGGAGCAGGCGCTGCAACCCTTCGCCTTGAGCGCGGTACAGGGCGCCTATGTACTGGGGCGCAACCCGGCCTTTGACTATGGCGGCAACGCTTGCCACTTGTATGTCGAATACCCGTGGCCGGCGAACGTCGACACCGGGCACCTTGAACAGGCCTGGAACGCCGTGGTGCAACGTCACCCGATGCTGCGCGCGGTGGTCGATAACCATCAGCAACGTGTGCAAGCCCAGGTGCCATGGCAACAGCTGCCGGTGCATGACCGCCGCGACGCCACGCCCGAGGCGTTCGAGGCGCACCTGAACAGCGTGCGCAAGCGCCTGGACCATGCCTGCCATGCGCTCGATCAATGGCCGATCCTGCTGCCCGAACTGAGCGTGGGACGCGAGCAGGCAATCCTGCATTGCTCGGTGGATTTCACCTTGTTCGACTACGCCAGCCTGCAACTGCTGCTGGTAGAACTCACCCAGCGCTACTTGGAACCGACGCGCCACTGGCCGGCGCTGGAAGCAACCTTTCGCGACTACCTCGAGCACGAACAGCAAGCGCGCGGCAGCACCGCCTGGCACGCCGACAAGGCGTGGTGGCTGGCGCGCCTGGACAGCCTGCCCGGGCGTCCGGACCTGCCGCTGAGCGAGCACGCGGGCTTGGGCTCCACGCGTTTCGCCCACCACCATGGCGTGTTGAGCAGCGGGCAATGGAACGCCCTGTGCGCCCTTGCCAGCGCCCAAGGCCTCAGCGCGGCGGGCGTGACGCTGGCCGCGTTTGTCGAGGTGATCGGGCGCTGGAGCCAAAGCCCGGACTTTTGCCTGAACCTCACCGTGCTCAACCGGCCGAACCTGCACCCGCAGTTGGACCAGGTCGTGGGAGACTTCACCGCGCTGAGCCTGCTCGCGGTGGACGGCACCGAGGGCGCCAGTTTTGTCCAGCGTGCGCGGCGTATCGGCGCGCAGCTGTTCGATGACCTCGACCACAGCCGCTTCACCGGCGTTGAGGTACTGCGCGAACTGGCCCGTGTGCGAGGGCGTGGCGCCGACCTGATGCCGGTGGTGTTCACCAGTGGCATCGGCAGCGTCGAACGCATGCTCGGCGATGCCGGGCGTGTGTTGCAGCCGCCCAGCTACATGATCAGCCAAACCCCGCAAGTGTGGATCGACTGCCAGGTCAGCGACCAATACGGCGGTTTGCAGATCGGCTGGGATGTCCGCATCGGCGTGTTGCCCGAGGGCATGGCCGCGCAGATGTTCGCAGCCTACGTCGACTTGCTGCAACGCTTGGCCTGCGACCCGCAATTGTGGCAAGCGCGTGGCGATATCGTGCTGCCCGCGCAGCAGGCAAACCCGCCAATCCACGCCAGCGCCCCAGCGCGCAATATCGCCGACGGCTTCGCCCAACAGGCGCGGCGAACTCCGGATGCCCTTGTGATCAGTGACCGCGACGGCCGTTACCGCTATCGTCAGGTCGCCCAGCATGCCGCCGCGGTGCGCAAGGCGCTTGAAGCGCTCGGCGTGCAGCCGGGGGCGCGGGTGGCGGTGATGCTGCCCAAGAGTGCCTGGCAACTGATGTCGGTGCTGGGCATTACCCAGATGGGCGCGGCCTATGTGCCGGTGGACATCCGCCAACCGGCCTTGCGCCGCGAGGCGATCCTGCGCGACGCGGGGATTGCCGCGGTGATTGTCCTGCAAGCCCAGGCATGGCCGGACACCCTTGAACTTCCGCGCATTGCCATCGATACGCTTGCCGCCGACCCGCATTGGCCACCCCGTGAGCCGCTGGCGGTAGAGGCCGCGGACCTGGCCTACATCATCTACACCTCAGGCTCCACCGGCACGCCCAAAGGCGTAATGCTCAGCCATGGCGCGGTGGTCAACACCCTCGATGACATCAACCAGCGCTACGCGGTGAACGTCGATGACCGCGTGCTGGGCCTGGCAGAGTTGAGTTTCGACCTGTCGGTGTATGACTTCTTCGGCGCCACGGCGGTCGGTGCGCAGGTGGTGCTGCCCGACCCCGAGCGCGGCGCCGATCCTTCGCACTGGGCGCAATTGATGCAGGAACACGGCATCACCTTGTGGAACTCGGTGCCCGCACAAGGGCAGATGCTGGTGGATTACCTGGAGACCGAGCCCGGCGCAATCCCCGGGCCGCGCTGTGTGCTGTGGTCCGGCGACTGGATTCCCACCACGCTGCCGACGCGCTGGTGGCAACGCTGGCCCGAAAGCCAGTTGTTCAGCCTGGGCGGCGCCACCGAAGCGGCGATCTGGTCGGTGGAGCATCCCATTCGTGCCGAAGATACGGCCTTGCCGAGCATCCCCTACGGCCGGGCCCTCAAGCACCAGACCCTGGAAGTGCTCGACGCGCTGGGCCGCCAGTGCCCGGTGGGCGTGCGTGGTGAGATTCATATCGGCGGACTCGGCCTGGCCCTGGGTTATGCCGAAGACCCGCAACGCAGCGCCGAGCGGTTCATTACCCATGCCAGCGGGCGTCGCCTGTACCGCACGGGTGACCAGGGGCGTTACCTGGACGCAGAAGGCTTGATCGAGTTTCTTGGGCGCCAGGATGACCAGGTGAAGATTCGCGGTCACCGCATCGAACTGGCGGAAATCGACGCGGGCTGGCTGGCCCATCCGCAGATCGCCGCGAGTACCACGGTGTTGCTCGGCGAGCGTCACGAACGTTCGCTGTGCAGCTTCGTCACCCTGCACACCAACGCGCCTGCGCCTCACCTGAGCACGCAGCTGGACGAAGTCCTGCGCCAGGCACGCCACACCCTTGAACACGCGGATTTCGGCCCGCGCGCCGCCATCGAAGCGGCACTGGCGGCGCTGGATCGGGCGGCGGATGTGTCGTTGCTGCACTGGTTGGGCGGCAGTGGCTTGCTGATCCCGGGGCAGTCCGTGGCATTCGACTCGCTGTGCCAGGCCTTGCAACTCGACGCCGGTCAGCATCGCCTGTTGCGGCATTGGCTGACGTTGTTGACCGACAGCGGCTACCTGTGTGCGGACAATGACGGTTGGCGCTGCCAGGTCAGCACGGCTGACCTGAGTCAGGACGATGCCTGGGCACAGTTCGCCCGTCTGGCGCCGAGCGGTCTTTGGCCGCTGGAATTGGTCGATTACCTGCGCACCAGCGCGACCCGCCTGGCCGAGCAATTGGACGGGCGCCTGAGCCCGGCAAGCCTGATGTTCCCGCAGGGCTCGGCACATATTGCCGAGGCGATGTACAGCCGTGGCCAGCATGCCCAAGTGCTGCATCGGGCCATGGCCGAGGCGGTTTGCGCGATCGTTGCGCGCCAGAGCCAGCGCCGCTGGCGCATCCTGGAAGTGGGCGCCGGCACCGGTGCCGCCAGTGCGCTGATCATCCCGGCGCTGGCGCCGTTGGTGGCGGACGGGGTGCAGATCGACTATGTGTTTTCCGACGTGTCGAGCTATTTCCTTAACGCTGCGCGCGAACGCTTTGCCGCGTATCCGTGGGTGCGCTTCATGCCGTTCGACATGAACAAACCCGCCTGCGAACAAGGGCTTGCCGCGGGGTCCCTGGACCTGCTGCTCAGCTCCGGCGCATTGAACAACGCCCTGGATACACCGCGCCTGCTCGCCGGGTTACGCCAATTGCTGCAAGCCGATGCCTGGCTGGTGATCCAGGAACTGACCCGCGAACACCGCGAAATCAGCATCAGCCAAAGCCTGATGATGGAGACGCCGCAGGACGTGCGCGCCACCTCCGGGCAGCTGTTCGTGCATACGGACCAGTGGCTGGCGTGGCTGAACAGCGAGGCCGGCGACCAGGCCGAATCGCTGGCGTCGGCCGACAGTGTGCTGCACCTGCTGGGCTACGACCTGTTGGTCGCACGCGTGAAAACCGACCGGCCATTACTGAGCCAGGAGACGTTGCTGGCCTTCATCGCCGAGCGCGTGCCGCGTTATATGGTGCCGGCGCAGGTGCGGATACTCGACCGCTTGCCGGTCACCGCCAATGGCAAGATTGACCGCCGCGCGCTGACCACCCAAGCCGAGCAGCGCCAGCTCGAACCGGCACGCCGTGCGCGCACGGAAGTGGCGGATGAGCTGGTGCAGCGCTTGATCGCGCATTGGGAGCGAGTACTCGATTGCAGTGGGGTGTCGGCGGATCAGGATTTCTTCGGCGCCGGTGGTGACTCGCTGCTGATCGCACAATTGATCGCCGGCTTGCGCGAGCAAGAGCCATTGGCCCGTGCGCAACCCTTCGACCGCCTGTTGCGCTGGGCTCTCAGCCAGCCGACCCCGGAAGGCCTGGCCCAGCGCTTGCGCAGTGAGTCGAGCAGTGAAGCCCCCGCAGTGGTGCCCTCCACGGACACCCGCCGTGCGCCGTTGGGTGGGCGCGGGCGGGTGGATGCGCTGACGCAACTGGCCGTGGGTGAAGGCACCGCGCGAGTGCTGGTGCATGAAGGGCTCGGCACGCTGCTGCCGTATCGCGGGTTGATCGCCGAACTGGCCGGCAGCGGCCCGTTGCTGGGGTTGGCGGTGCATGACAGCGACGATTACCTGAGCCTGCCGCCGGAGCATATCAACGCCACCCTCGGCAAACGCTATGCCCAGGCGCTGTGGGACAGCGGCCGGCGCCGCTTCGACTTGCTGGGCTACTGCTCCGGCGGGCTGGTAACGCTGGAGCTGGCCAAGGCCCTGCTGCAATTGGGCGCCGAGGTGCGTCGGGTGGACATCGTATCGAGCTACCGCATTCCGTACCTGGTGGAGGATGAAGTGCAGATGCTCTACAGCTTCGCCGGCACCCTGGGGCTGGACACCGCTGCGCTGGGGTTGCCGGCGGCTGAACAGTTGCTCGACAAACACCTGGGTCTGGACGCCACTGCGCTCAAATCCCGCGTACTGGCGGCGGCCAAGGGCATTGCCGATGAGCAGTTGTATCGGGTGTTCGCTCATTCCGTGCGCGCCAGCCACTACAGCGACGGCGCGCCGTATGTGGGCGCCATCCGCCTGTTTGTACCGAGTGTCGCCAACCCGTTGATCCCCGATCACCAGGCCTCTCTGCAGGCCTGGTGGCAGGCGGCGTCGTTGGCGCCGCTGACTGTGCAGACCCTGCGCGGCAATCACTTCGAGTGCTTGAACGCCGGGCTGAGTCGTTACTTGCTGGAGGAACGCCCATGACTATGCCTGTGAAAACCCTGGTGGTGGGCTCGCGCTTTGGCCAGTTCTACGCCGTTGGTGTGGCTGCGGCCGAGCACCTGGAACTGGTCGGGGTGCTGGGGCAGGGCAGTCGTCGCTCCCGCGCACTGGCTCGCTATCTCGAAGTGCCGTGTTTCGAGGCCTTGGCCCACGTACCCGCCGACACACAACTGGCTTGCGTAGCGGTGGGCGGCGCAGCAAGGGGCGAACAGGGCCCCGCCTTGGCGCAAGCGCTGATGGAGCGGGGCATTGATGTGCTGATCGAGCACCCGTTGCTGCCCCAGGAACTGCAAGACTTGCTGAGCACGGCGGCGCGCCTGCATCGGCGCTGCCTGCTCAACAGTTTCTACCCGCAGTTGCCGTGCGTGGCGCGGTTCATCGAGCTGGCGCGGCAGCTGCATCGTCAACAGGGCATTCGCCATATCGACGCCGACTGCGCGGTGCAGGTGAGTTACGCGACCCTCGATGTGCTGGCGGCGCTGTTGGAGTCGGTAGGCCCATGGTCGGTGGACTGCGTGGCACCGGCGCTGTCGGCCTGGCGCGATATCAGCCTGGTCATGGCGCAAGTGCCGGTGTCGTTGCGCGTGCTCAATGAGTTGGCCGCCGATGATGACGGGCGCATGCAGAGGCTGCAGCGCATCAGCATCGCCACTGACAGCGGCACGTTGCTGTTGGCCTCGCCCCACGGACCGTTGCTGTGGCTGCCGGCCGTGCGTGCGCCGGTGCAAGATGCCGACGGGGTGTTCGACCTGTTTGGGCCGCAGGCCGATGAGCCGCTGCCCTGCGCCGAAGTGTTGGAGGCCGCGGCGGCGGATTGGGCGCAGGTTTACCGCCGCGTCTGGCCGACAGCTGCGGCCAGTGCATTGCAACCGCTGATCACGGGGGTGGGGCTGGCGCGCCTGCAACAGCGCAGCCTGGAAGTGGTGAGGCTATGGCAACAGGTGACGGCGGCGCTCGGGTTCCCGCAGCAGCCGTCGCTGACGTTACCGGCGGCCGGCCTGGCCCAGGCATTGGAGCACGTCCGATGAGCCACTTGAGCGAAATGCTGCGTCCTTTCCGTGCGCGCTTAGGGGCGGCGATCGCGTTGCAGGCCGTCGCCGGGATCTGCTCGCTGCTGCCGCTGATAGCCTTGGCGCAACTGGCGGACAGCTTGCGCCAGGCGCCGCCGCTGGCGTCTTCGGCACTGAACTGGGTGGTGGTGGCGGTGGTGGCGTCAGCGCTGTGGTTGTGCGGCCAGACCCTGGCCTTGCACCTGACCCATCAGGTGGACGCCGACCTGTGTGACCGTCTGCGCGTGCGCCTGGCCGAGAATCTGCAACGCTTGCCCTTGGGCTGGTTTGCACGGCTGGGGCCCGAGGGCGTCACCCGTTACGCCGAGCAGGATGTGCGGGCCTTGCACCAACTGGTAGGCCATGCGCCGACCGACCTGGTCAACCTGCTGTTGATTCCCATGGCCACCCTGGCCTACCTGCTGTGGAGCAACAGTGCCCTGGCGCTCTGGTGCCTGTTGCCGTTGGCATTGGGCGTGTTGGGCTATTGGCGCCTGGGCTCGGCGCATTACCGCGAGGACGTAGCCCAGCGCAATGGCGCAATCCAGCGGTTGTTCAGCGACTACAGCCAGTTCGCCGGCAACCTGGGCCTGGTCCGGCAATTTCCCAGCGCGGGCATTCATCGCCGTGTGCAAGAGGCGGTGCAGCAGTTTGATCAGCGCTTCAGCCATTGGGTGAGTCGCGCCGGTCATCTTGCTGCGCTGATCCAGGTCCTGCTCAGCGCACCGTGGCTGTTGGCCTGGGTGGTACTCGGCACACTATTTATCGGCGTGAGCGAAGTGGGCGCCGTGCAGGTGTGCGGCTTTTTGCTGCTGGTGCGCGCCATGGCAGCGCCGGTATTGGCGCTGGGGCACGGCTTTGATGCGCTGAACAACGCGCGCGCAAGTGCCCGACGCCTACAGGAGGTGTTGAGTACACCGCCGTTGATCGAGCCCGACGCGCCGCAATCGCCTCGGGACGCCAGCGTGGAGATGCTCGATGTGAGCTTCTCCCAGGGTGATGTCACGGTACTGAAGGCGATCAACCTGCGCCTGGAACCGGGCACTACCACCGCGCTGGTGGGGCCTTCCGGCGCGGGGAAAAGCACCTTGGCCGGTTTGATCGCCCGCTTTATGGACGTCGACAGCGGGCATGTGCGCGTGGGCGGGGTGGATGTTCGGCAGATCGCCAGCCGCCAATTGCAGCAGCATCTGGCGCTGGTGTTTCAGCAGGCGGGGGCATTGCGCCTGTCACTGGCGCAAAACATCGCCCTGTATCAGCCGCACGCCAGTGAAAAACAGATTCGCGCTGCGGCCAAGGCGGCCTGCCTGGATGACTGGATCATGGGGTTGCCCAAGGGCTACGCCAGCGTGGTGGACGATGATGTGCGGCTGTCCGGCGGTGAATTGCAGCGCCTGGCGATTGCGCGGGCGCTGCTGTCGCGGGCGCCGATCATGTTGCTCGACGAACCCACCTCCGCCACCGACCCGCAGACCGAGCGCGCCTTGCGTACTGCACTGCGCGACGACGCGGCCGGGCGCACGCGGCTGATCATCGCCCATCGCCTGGAAACCATCGCCCATGCCGAGCAGATCCTGGTGCTCTGCGAAGGGCGCATTGTGCAGCGCGGATGTCATGCACAGTTGTTGGCCGTGGACGGTCTGTACCGCCAGCTGTGGGACGAGCAAATGTCGACGGCCGATCAACTGGAGTTCGTGTCATGAGTGTACTTTCGCCGTTGCGTCATTTGCCCGACCAGGCCCGGCGCGTACTGCGCGGCGCCCTGGGGTGGATGCTACTGGCCGCCGTGCTGGATGGCTTGGCGGGGTTGGCGCTGGTGCCGCTGATACTGGCCTGGTTCGATCAACAGAGTGTGCAGCCAAGTGTGCTGCTGTTGCTGGGGCTGACGTTGTTGCAGGCCTTGGTCAGCTACGTTGCCCAGCGCCGTGGTTATCTGGCGGGAGCCGGGTTGGCGGCCGGCCTGGTCTCGCAACTGGTGCAACAGCTGCCGCGCTTGCCATTGGCGCGTCAGGGCCAGTTGGAAGACTTGGTGCGCGGGCCGGTGTTCAACAGCATGGGCATCCCGGCGCACTTGCTGGCGCCGCTGGTAACGGCGCTGGTGACGCCGACGATGGTGGTGCTGGGGCTGATCTTTATTGAACCGCGTTTGGCGCTGGCGTTGGCCCTGGCTTATCTGCCGTTGTTCGCCCTGCTGCGTTGGGCCGGGCGACGTAGCCTGGCGCTGGAGCAACTGCGCCAGCAAGTCGACCGTCGCGCCGGGCAGCTGTTGCAGACATTCGCGCAGCAACAGGCCTTGATCCGCAGCGCCGGTGATGCCAGCCAGGGCCAGTTGGCGTTGCGTCAGGCCTTGCACGAGCAACACCAGGCCACGCACCGTCTCAACCGCCGTGCGTTGCCCAGCGGGCTTGGCTTTGCGGCGGCGGTGCAGGTGGTGTTTTCGCTGGTGTTGGCAGGTGGCGTGCTGGCGGTGGCGGCGGGGCAGTTATCCGGCGCGCTGTTGGTGGCGGTGTTGGTGTTGCTGGTGCGCTTCATCGAACCGCTGTCGCAACTGGCTTACCTGGACCAGGCTTTACGTATGGCGTGGCAGGCGTTGTCTCAAGTGCTCACGGTGTTGGCCGTGCCGACGCTGCACAGCCCGCACCCCGGAGAGCAGCCTCAGGATGCGAGTTTGCAAGGGCAAGGCTTGAATATCTGCGGCGAAGGCGGCGAGCAGTTGCTCAAGGATGTGGACATCCATTGCGCGCCGGGAACGTTCACGGCGATTGTCGGTCCGTCGGGCGCGGGTAAAAGTACTCTGCTGGCCTTGCTGGGGCGTGGCATGGACCCGCAGACCGGCGCAGTACGACTCGGCCAGGTGGACATTCGCCAGCTAAGCGAACACACCTTGGCCAACCACCTCACGCAAGTGTTCCAGAACAGCGGGCTGTTTGCCGGCAGCCTGCTGTGGAATGTCAGCATGGCCCGGCCGCAAGCCACGCCTGCGCAACTGCAACACGCCGCCAAGGATGCTGCATTGGATGAGGTGCTCAGCAGCCTGCCGCAGGGTTGGCACAGTGAGGTAGGGCCGGGCGGCGCATTACTCTCGGGCGGCCAGCGGCAACGGGTCGGCCTGGCGCGCGCGCTGCTGTCCCCGGCGCCGATCCTGTTGCTTGACGAACCCACCGCCAGCCTCGATGCGCGCTGCGAAGCACGGGTCAATCGCAGCCTGCAGGCGCTGCATGGCAGGCGCACCGTGGTGTTGGTGTCGCACAACCCGATGTTGGTGCGCGGTGCCGATCAGATCCTGGTGCTGGAAGGCGGCAGCGTCAGTGGCTGCGGCAGTCATGAGCAGTTGCTGGCCACGCACCGCTGGTATGCGCAGTTCGTCGAGCAAAACCTGCCGGGCAGCCATTGAAAAAGTCCCTTAATCGAAAAGTCGCAGTGTTCGTTTAAACGATACTAATGCGAATTATTATCGATAAAGAGGCTGGGCAATGTCACACCGGGGAGCAACAAAGGCGGGGCGGGGTTTCCAACGTAATGGGGCGCAACTGGGGATGGTGCTGGTGCTGGGCCTGAGCCCGTTGGCACAGGCGATTGCGACCGTGCAATTGCCTGACATCAAGGTCGCGGGTGACGACACCTCGGGCGAGGTGACCCCGCCCGGCGTGACCACCATCGGCAAGCTACCGCTCAAACTGCGGGAAACGCCGCAGTCGGTGAGCGTCATCGACCATGAGCGCATTGAGCAGCAAAACCTGTTCAGCCTCGATGAAGTGATGCAGCAGGCCACTGGCGTGACGGTGCAGCCGTTCCAGTTGCTGACCACCGCGTACTACGTGCGTGGCTTCAAGATCAACTCTTTCGAACTGGATGGCGTGCCGGCGATGCTCGGTGAAACCGCCGGTTCGCCTCAGGACATGGCGGTGTATGAGCGCGTCGAAATCCTGCGTGGCTCCAATGGTTTGCTGCACGGCAGCGGTAACCCGGCGGCCACGGTCAACCTGGTGCGCAAGCGCCCACAAAAGGCATTCGCCGCCAGCACCACCCTCAGCGGCGGCACCTGGGACCGTTACCGTGGCGAAGTGGATGTCGGCGGGCCGCTGACCCAGACTGGCAACGTGCGTGGGCGCGTGGTGGCGGCCTACGAGGATCGCGACTACTTCTACGATGTCGGCAAGCAAGACACCCAGTTGCTCTACGGCATCACCGAATTCGACCTGAGCCCCGACACCCTGCTGACCCTGGGCGCGCAATACCAGACCATCGATTCGGTGACCAACATGGCCGGCGTGCCCATGGCCAAGGACGGGTCGAGCCTGAACCTGTCGCGCTCCACCTATCTGGACGTGGACTGGGACCGCTTCAAGTGGACCACGCGCCGGGTGTTCGGCTCTCTTGAGCAGCAACTGGATCACGACTGGAAAGCCAAGGTCGCCGCCGAATACCAGGATGCCGACTCAAGCCTGCGCTATGCCGGTGCTTTTGGCGCCATCGACCCGCTCACTGGCGATGGCGGTCGCTTGATGGGCGCTGCGTATAAATTCAGCAGCACTCAAAAGAGCGTGGATGCCTCGGTCAATGGGCCGTATTCGTTGTTTGGCCGCAGCCATGAGTTGCTGTTGGGCACCAACTACAGCCACGGCGAAACCGAGCAGCGCACCGCCCAGTTCACCACGCCGCTCAACGTGCCGGTGAATGTCTATCGCTGGGACCCGAGCAGTGTGCCCAAACCCGGGATCGGCGCCTACACATCGCCCGGTTCCACGACGACCACCTCCAAGGGCGTCTACGCGCTGACCCGCTACAAACTGCTCGATCCGCTGACCCTGGTCATCGGCGGCCGGGCCAGTTGGTGGGACCAGAACGCGCCGACCAGCCACTTCACCCCCGGCCGGGAAATAACCCCGTATGGCGGCTTGATCTGGGACTTTGCGCAGAACTGGTCGTGGTACGCCAGCTACGCCGAGGTCTACCAGCCGCAGACCGGGCAAACCTGGAGCGGCGACCTGCTCAAACCGGTGGAGGGCAAGACCTATGAAACCGGGATCAAGGGCGAGTTGGCGGACGGGCGTTTGAATGTGTCGCTGGCGGTGTTCCGTATCGACCTGGAGAACAACCCGCAGGTCGATCCGGACCACCCGGGTGTGGGGCCGACCACCTATTACATCAGCGGCGGCAAGGTGCGCAGCCAGGGCTTCGAGCTGGAGAGCAGCGGTTATATCACCCCCGAATGGAACGTCTCCGCCGGTTATACCTACACCAGCACCGAGTACCTCAAGGACACCAACGCTTCGGGTGAGCGCTATGCCAGCTTCACGCCGCGCCACATGGCGCGGGTGTGGACCCAGTACGAGTTGCCGTGGCAGGACCGCCGCTGGAGCGTCGGTGCCGGCGTGCAGGCGCAAAGTGATTACTCCACCCAATCCGGCGCTGTGACCCTGGAGCAGGGCGGCTATGCCTTACTCAATGCGCGGGTCGCCTACCGCATCGACGAGCATTGGACTGCCGCGGTCAACGGCAACAACCTGGCGGACCGCAAGTACTACCAGAGCCTGTCCAACGTCAATTGGAACAACCGCTATGGCGAACCGCGCAGCCTCAATCTGACCCTGCGAGGTACGTTCTGATGGCCGCGCCGGCCCTCGGTTCCTGGCCGCTGCGCATTTGTCTGGCGCTGGCGGGCAGTGTGCTCAGCAGCCTGCAACTGGCCGTCCTGCTGGCGCGGCATTATCCGTGGGGCGGTGGGCTGGAGCGGCTGTATGCCGGCGTGTTCCTGGGCTTGGGGTTTCTGGTGACGGTACTGCTGTGGTCGTTGCTGGCGCCGGATCGCAAACGCGTGGTGTGTCGCTCCAGCGTCTGGCTGCTGCTGTTTACGCCCTGGCTGCTTTGGGATGGAGCCTGGCGATGAACCTGATGGGCGCACCTAGGGCATTGGTTCAGCGTGTACACGCCGGGGCAGGCGGGGTGTTTGGGGTACTGCTGTTCGTGATCCTGCTGACGGGGGCGTGGAGCATGGCCCATGAAGACTTGCGCGCCTGGTTTCGCGGCCCGGCGGCGTTGGCTCACGGGCCGGCGCTACCGGTCGCGCAATGGCCGGCTATCGCTCGCGAGCGCGGCCTGGCGCTCGGTGAATTGCGCATTCGTTTGCCGGACAGCCACCACTCGGTGGTCGAGTTGTGTGCATCGCCCAAGGACTGCACGGTCGCCTTGGACCCCGTCAGCGGCCGTGAGCTGGCGTCAGGCAACGCGGCGGATATCCTGTTCAACCTGCACAAAAGTCTGTTCATCGGTTTTCCCGGCCGGATTTTGATCAGCTTGTTGGGCGTGGTGTTGTTGCTGATGATCTGGGCAGGCAGTGCATTACACAGTGGGCGCCTGCAAGACCTCAAGCGCCTGCGGCGCGACCGTGGGGCACGGGTGTTCGCCCATGACTTGCACAGCCTGATCGGCCGTTGGTGCGGGCCCTGGTTGCTGCTGTTTGGTATCACTGGCGCGTTGTCCGGCCTGGGGGCGCTCGGCACCTTGGGGCTTGCCGCGCAGGCGTTCCCGGGCGCGCCGCAGCAAGCGTTCATGCAGTTGCTGGGGGCGCCGCCGCAGGTCGACCGAACAACGGCTTCGGCGCCGGCGGTCGATCTGGATCAGTTGCTGCGCGAGGACGCCGTCGCCCATCCGGGGTTCTCTGCTCAAAACGTCGCCTTGCACCACTGGGGTGAGCCGGATGCCTGGGTGGAAGTGAGTGGTATCCAACAAGGCCTGCCCAGTACGGCCGTCTTTGAACGGCATGCCTATCGCGCCGCTGACGGCCTCGCCGTCGGCTCCAGCAGCGCCAGCGGGCGCGGTCTGTGGTTGCAGGCGTTTATTGCGGTGCAGCCGCTGCACTTTGCCGACTACCGCTGGGTGCCTGTTGGCGGGTCACTGCTGCGTGCCGTGCATTTCGGCATGGCGTTGGCGGCGGCGGGGTTGGTGCTCAGCGGCTTGTACCTGTGGCTGGAGCGTCGGCGCCTCAAGGCCGGCGGCGGTTGGCAGGTGCTACTGCGCCTGGTGATCGGCGGCGGTGGCGGGTTGCTGGCGGCCACGGCGGTATTGCTCTGCGCGGGGGCGCTGGGCAGTGCCAACCTGGCGTGGTGGTTCTGGGGCGGTTGGCTTGCCAGCCTGCTGCTGGCCTGCCTGATGCCCCCCAGGCGTCAACCGCTGCACCTGCTGCTGGCCGTGATGGGCCTGGGCTTCCTGGCGGCGGCGCTGCTGCACCTGGCCGGCAGCCTGAAACAAGGCAGCGTGCCGCTGTGGCCCATCGATCTTGTGTTGCTGCTGTGCGCGGCCAGTGCCCTGTGGGCATTGCGGCGCCTGATTTCTTTTACGCGTGCGGCACGGGCTGCCGCCGCCAATGTTGCCTGAGGGGAGACTTGTAATGCTGGATCTGTTGAAACATTGGCGCATGGTGCTGACCTTTGCACTGTTGTACCTGTCCCAAGGCATTTGCTTCGGCATCGCCATGGACGCCTTGCCGACCCTGCTGCGTCATGACGGCGCGGCGCTCCACGCCTTGGCCTTCCTGCCGTTGGTGGGGATACCGTGGGTGGTCAAGTTCCTCTGGGCGCCCCAGGTGGATAACCATTGGAGCCCACGCCTGGGACGGCGCCGCAGTTGGATCATTCCCATGCAGATACTGGTGCTGCTGTGCATTGCCTGCCTGGCAAGCATCGGCCCGCGCGTCGAGACGGCAGGCATCGCCGTGGGCCTGCTGATTGTTGCCTCGCTGGCCAGCGCCACCCAGGACATCGCCACCGACGGCATGGCGGCCGAGTACTTTAGCGGCAACATGCTCGCGCGGATTAACGCCATCCAAGTGGGCGGCACCATGGTCGGCTTCTTCGTTGGCGGCGCCGGCACCTTGCTGCTTAGCGGCTACCTGGGGCAAACCAGCGCGTTCAGTCTGCTGGCTTTGGTGCCGCTGTTGAGTCTGGTGTGCGTCGGCTGGCTGCACGTGGCACCGGCCAAGGAAAAACAGCCAGATGTGGCGCATGCCTCATTATGGCGGTTTATCAAGCGGCCGAAGGCGCTGGCGCTGGTGGTACTCGCCTTGTTGTCGGCCATGACGTCAGTGTCGGGTTTTGGCTTGTCAAAGCTGTTCCTGAATGACGCCGGTTGGTCCTTGCAGGCTATCGGCCAACTGGGCATGAGCGGCGGCGTGGTCACCATCGTCCTCGGCTGCGGCGGTGGTGCGTGGTTGATCCGGGTGTTGGGGCTGTGGCCGACGTTCATCCTGGCGGTGGGCATGGCCGGCGCTGCCGCGTTGACCTGGCTGCTGCAAGCCAACGGCATGCTTGCCACGCAAACCGGACTGATCTGGTTGGCCGTGGGCCTGGGCTCGTTCGCGACCGGCGCCACCTCGGTGGTGATCATGACTGCCTCCATGGCCTTCGCCGCGCAAAGCGACCAGGCCGGTACGGACATGACCGCCGTGCAAAGCACGCGTGATCTGGGGGAAATGCTGTCTTCGACCTTGCTGGTGGGGTTGACTGCGCAGGCGGGGTATAGCGGTGGGTTTCTTGCGGGGATGGTGATGGCGATCCTGGCGTCGTTGGTGGCGTTGAATGTGTCACGTCACCGTGTGGGGGAAAGAGCGGCGGGCTGATTGATAGGTTCGGCGATCGTCAAAGGCGCTCAACGGGTCAATCAGTGCGAGCGCTCGTGATCTTCCGACATCAAGCGTGCGGCGCGGAGCCGCAGTGAGTGCGCGCCTGCTGGCGTTATAAAAGGGGTACATACAAGCCTGATATTGTTCCGTAGGATGCTCCCGCCAGGACGCTACTACAAATCAATAGCCCGTCGATCGAGCTGTTAGCGCCCAACGTGCCCATGAGGGGCCTTTTGGGCCCACGTGTTCGCTACCCAGCGCACTTTGATTGACTCGACGGGACCTCGGCCTAAATGTCTTATCTTGAATCTGGCGATTGTCCGGTGACCTTCAGGCAATCGAAGAAGGTGATACTGGCGACAGTCGTTGGCAATGGCCTGGTGATCTACGACTTCACGGTATACAGCTTTTCTGCCGTGATCATCGGCAAGCTGTTTTTCCCATCGGACAGTTCGTTCGCCTCGTTGCTGATGGCATTGTTGACGTTTGGCATCGGTTTCGCGATGCGCCCGCTGGGCGCAATCGTGATCGGCAACCTCGCCGACCGCAAAGGGCGAAAAGCCGGCTTGAATGTCACCAATCTATTGATGGCAGCCGGTACCGCCTTGATCGCGTTCATGCCGACGCATGCATCGATCGGCGTCACCGCAACGGTGTTGCTGGTGCTCTCGCGGTTGCTGCAAGGGTTCGCGACCGGAGGGGAGATCGGCGTGTCGTCCGTGGTGCTGATGGAGTTGGCGGCGCGCAATCAACGCTGCTATCTGGTCAGTTGGCGTTCTGCCAGCCAGGCGGCCGCGGTTTTGGTGGGGGCGGTTGTCGGTGCCACCACGACCGCATTGCTGACCCCCGAACAGTTGCTGGCCTGGGGCTGGCGTATTCCTTTCGTGCTTGGGCTTTTGATTGCGCCGTTCGGGTGGTTCATTCGGCGCAATATGGTGGAGACAACACGGCGTGGTATCCAGTCGCCGTCGCTGCGTGTCTTGCTGAAAAACCATCGCCCCCAGCTATTGCTGGGGATCTTGATGATGGCAACCCCCACCGCAAGCATCTACCTGATGGTGCTCTACATGCCGACCTATCTGGTCCGCACGTTAGGCCTGTCGCCGAGCATGAGCTTGCTTTCGGCGTGCTTTTCCAGCGCGATGCTGTTCATTGCCGCGCCATTGTTTGCGCGGTTCGCCGACCGGCTGCCGCGACGCAAGCCGACCCAATACGTGACGATGATCCTCAGCATCCTGTTGGTCTATCCGGTGTTCCTGGCCTTGACCCATGGGGTCGGCGAGCTGGCTTCCTTGCTGATCATCGGCATCTATTCGGCTGTCGCGATGGGCAACAACGGCGTCGCTACCGTCATGATCATGGAGGCTTTTCCGGCGCATCACCGCGCCACGGGGATGTCGATGGTCTACAGTTTCGGCGTGACGATTTTCGGGGCGTTCTGCCCGTTTTTTGTGACGTGGTTGATCGGAGTTACCCAGAACGCAATGGCGCCTTCCTGGTATCTGCTGGGCGCGCTATTGGTCAGCCTGTTCGCACTGGTGAAATTTCCAGCGCGCCAGCCGGCTCACTGATCGATTCGGCCAACGACGTTACGGTGCCCCGGCATAGCGTTGCCCATTCGCTGTGCCGCCATCAGGCGATGGTCCTGCGGCGCCAGGTCATAGCGACGACGAAACGCGCGGGTAAACGCCGATGCGCTGTTAAAGCCCAGGCTGTAGGCGATCTCAATCACCTGGCGGTCCGGATAGCGCAC
The DNA here is from genome assembly GCF_049898265.1 of Pseudomonas sp. PSPC2-3. Classification (NCBI taxonomy): domain Bacteria; kingdom Pseudomonadati; phylum Pseudomonadota; class Gammaproteobacteria; order Pseudomonadales; family Pseudomonadaceae; genus Pseudomonas; species Pseudomonas sp. PSPC2-3. Next base: position 260,095 of record NZ_JAFCXJ010000005.1, read on the forward strand.
CAGTTCGTCCGCGGCTTCACGCAGGCGGCAGTTGAGGATGTAGCGACCCAACCCTCCCTCATGCTGGAACAGACGGTAGAGCGTGGCGCGAGGCAGCTGCATGGCCATCAGCACGTACTCTGGCGTCAGCCAGGGTTGATACAGGTTGTTCTGCACATAACGCCTGGCTTTATCGAACATCGCACTGCGCGCCGCCGCCCGCACGTGCCCACCCAGCTTGGCCTGTTTCGAGAAGGCTGCGAGCATGAGTTGAACGGCGGTATCGAATGTCGACGCGGCCTCGGCGCTGCTGATAACCGGCAGTTTTCTGGAAAACGCCTCGACGTGCTCGATCATCAATTGGGTCATAGGCGTCGTATTCTCGAAGACACGCCCGTGGATCGACTCGGCATGCGGCAGCGCCGCTTCCACCACCGGGCGCGAGACAAAGAAGGTCAATACGCGGCAACGCCCCCGGCTCATTTTGATCGGCTGGTTCATGTCCATGGCAACGATGCTCGCCCTGGCGGACGCGCCATGTTCCTGGGGGCCGCCTCGAATGGACTCCATTGCGCCTTGGGTGAAGACCTGGAAAACATAGTCCCGGACCTTGTCGGTAGAGATGCGCGCAATCGAACGGTCGAGCAACAAGGCGTCGCTTGAGCAGTCGGTGAAAACGCGATCACCCAATTTGTAGCGGTCAATGCTCGCGTTGAAGGGCGTGGTGGTTGCGTGGGATGTAGGCAGGACGTCGATGACGTGTCCGACCCGATCACGCCAGGCCAGCAGTTGGTTGGCAACCGGCTCGGCGCTGACCTCGAAGTGATCATGGGCGTGCCTGGAGCCGACGTGTTTAGGGGCGCATATGAGTGAGGCTGGTTTGTTCATGGATTCACTACAACCCGGAAAGCCTATGTTCACGCCCCGTGAACAGGCGTTGCATCTTCCCACTGTACGTCCGTGCTGCCTAGCGGCAGCCAGTCAGAATGGGTTGTTGTGCTCCTTATAACCGGTTTCTCCATGAAAGTAATGACAATCCCTCTTGTATCCAACTTGTTGCGCACTTTCTGGCGGCGGCAAGAGCGGGGCCGGGCGCCTGAAAATAATTGAAAAGTTGCAACGCAGGGTCAAGCCATCTGCAAGGCGCTTGATAGATTGACGCGAATTCGAATTTGACAGCGTTTATGTGTTTCCACGCTGTGAACGCGTGCGCTTGTTTCTCAAGCAAAGTGCGCTGGGTATTGGTCTTGTTATTTTCGGCGCGATGATCTGAACGGGTACGTTAAACCGGCGAGTACTTCAGGTGTTCACCCGATGGCCCCGGCGCCTTGGCTGACACATGCTTGTCCGACGGTCCAACGCGCGGGGCTTTGGCTTAGCGGATTACAGCCGCGGTGGGCGAAATATCAGGCATTGGATCAATCAATGAAGATCGTCACCGCTGCATAAATCAACCCGGCATCGGCGGCGATTTTTTTTACGCGGCAACGATGTATCAAACAACCTATTGAAGTAAGGAGTAACGGATGAGTTGCCTCGACCGGGAAGTAGGTTCGTTTGCGATCAGTTTGACTCATCCTGCTGGCGTTAATCCTCGGGAAGGGCTGGCTTTTTCCCTCGCGCAAATCGAAGTGGATAAATTGAACAATATCCACGCCGAGTCCGGAGTGGATTGGCAGAAAGTCGCCGATGCCTGTGTAAAAGTGCTGCGAGAAGAGGGCAAGGACTTTAATGCCGCGGTCTGGTTGTTATGTGCCTGGACCACTCTGCAAGGCATTTCCGGCCTGGCGACCGGCGTGCATATAGTGCGCGAAATGCTTGAGCTGTATTGGGAGACCCTGACCCCGCCGCCGGCTCGATTGCGTGCCCGGCGCAACCAGGCCGAGTGGATGCTCGAGTGGCTTGCAGTGAAGCTTGAAGGCAGCTTCGAAGCGGTGCCCGGAGAACAATTGGCGCAGTTGCTCGAAGACTGGGACGCTATCGATCGCCATTGGCGCGACCGTGACGCCGACGGCCCAAGCTTTTTTGCGTTGCGTCGTCGTCTATCGCAGTTGCCCGTGCAAGCGGGTGTCGAGCCAATAGCGGTGACGGCGGAAGAGGTTCCAGCGGCAGTCGATGCGCCTACAGCGCTCCCGACGCCGGTTGCGCACGCCCCTTCGGCGCCGCTCCCGGCCCTGGTGTCGGCTCCGCCATTGGGCCGTCTTGAGAGCGATGAAGCCATCGAGAACGCGGTCAATAGCGTGTTTGCCGCGCTTGCACCGCTGCTGGGGTTTTGCCTGGAGTCTCGGGCGACCTTGCCGTTGCTGTTTCGCCTCAATCGTCAATTGGCGTGGACGACCCTGGAGCAGGTCCCTCCTGCGCAAGGCTACACAACACGCGTGCCGCCGCCTTCGGACGCGGAACTCGAAAGTTTCAGCCGCTTGCAGAGCGTTGGCGAGCCGCTGGACATCGTGCGTTTTTGCGAAGGTCGGTTACCAAGTTATCCGTGCTGGCTGGACCTCAATCGGGCCAGTCACGCCGCGCTCTTGAGGCTCGGTTCGGCGGCGCAGGCCGGTGCTGCCAGCCTGGCCCTGGAAACCCGTCATTTTCTGGCGCGCCTGCCGGCGCTGGTCGAGCTGACATTCGCCGACGGCCAGCCGTTCGCCGACGGCGCGACCCGCAGTTGGCTCGAAGGTTTGGCACCGGCGGCCGGCAGCGGCGCCACGGATGGGCTGCAAACGCTGATCGATGAAGTCGCGCGTGATGCCGCCGAAGGCCGTTTGAACGAAGCGTTGGCGCGTTTGCAGGCCGCCGTGCGAGAGGCCGGCAGCGGCCGCGAGCGGTTTCGCCTGCGCGCTGCCCAATGCCATCTGCTACAGCGTTTCGACCCGCGCGCTCAGTTGGGTGTTGCCTTGGATGTGTTGCTCCAGGAAGCGACGGAGCAGGGCCTCGATCGTTGGGAGCCGGAGCTGGTCCGGCCGTTGTTGGAGTTGGCACTGGCGCATGACGACGGCGGTTCGAGAGCGCTGTGGGCGCAACAGTTGGCGGCAATGGATTTGCCGGCGTTCTGGCGCTTGGCCAGCCCGCCGGCAAGTTGAATGGGCAACAGGCAATACCTGGCAGGCGTGTGCATATCCATGCCATGAGTTTTCTAACGGCTGCGTTGAGCGAGTCCGGTAAACAGGAGTGAGATTTAATGGCTAGTGAAGGTTCGGTCGCGCCTAAAGAGCGCGTCAATATTGTTTACAGCTCTGACACCGGCGGCGCGCAGGAACAGGTCGAGCTGCCGCTCAAGCAACTGGTGATCGGCGACTTCACCTTGCGTGAAGACGACACGCCGGTTGAAGACCTCAAACCGATCCGCGTCGACAAAGACAACTTCACCGATGTGCTCAAGGGCCAGAACCTGAGCCTGCAGTTGGCGGTGCCCAATCATCTGGCGGAAAACGCGCCGGAGGACGAGCAGATCCCGGTCTCGCTGACCTTCCAGTCCATTCGCGATTTTGAGCCGGATGCCATCGTGGCCCAGGTTCCCGAGTTGCAGCAACTGATCGCCCTGCGGGATTCGCTCAAGGCCTTGAAAGGGCCGATGGGTAACTTGCCGGAGTTTCGCAAGCAGCTGCAGGCCCTGATGAACGATGACGGGGCCCGCGAGCGTTTGCTCTCGGAACTTGGCGTAAAGGACAAGGAATAACCCATGAGCGAAGAAAAGAGTCAGGCAGCGAGCACGACCGGCCAGGCGGTCGAGTCGGTTTCCCTGTTGGATCAGTTGGTGGAAGCGACGCGCGTCAAGCCGGGCGACGAGGCGTATGCCGTCACCCGTCAGGGCCTCGAAGCGTTTGTCACCGAACTGCTCGAGCCGGCCCGGCAGGCCGAGAAGGTCAGCGCCGGGTTGATCGACGACATGATCGCCACGCTGGATGCCAAGCTGTGCCGGCAGGTCGACGCGATCATTCACCACCAGCAGTTCCAGAAGCTGGAGTCGTCCTGGCGCTCGCTGAAGTTTCTGGTCGACCGCACGGATTTTCGCGAGAACAACAAGCTGGAAATCCTCAGCGTGTCCAAAGAGAAGCTGCTCGAAGATTTCGAGGATGCGCCGGAGATCACCCGTTCGGGTCTGTACAAGGCGGTGTACACCGCCGAGTTCGGCCAGTTCGGCGGCCAGCCGTTCGGCTCGATCATCGGTAACTACGAGTTCAACCCCGGCCCGCAGGACATGAAGTTGCTGCAGTCGGTCGCCGCGATTTCGGCGATGTCCCACACGCCCTTCATCGCCGCGGCCGGACCACAGTTCTTCGGCATCGACAGCTTTGCCGACCTGCCCAACCTCAAGGATCTGCAAGCCGTCTTCGAGGGGCCGCAGTTCACCAAATGGAATGCCTTTCGTGAAAGCGACGACGCGCGTTTCGTTGGCCTGACATTGCCGCACTTCCTGCTGCGCACGCCCTATGGCGAAGACACGGTCCCTGCCAAGACGTTCCGCTACAACGAGAACGTCGGTGGCGGCAACCAGGACTTCCTGTGGGGCAACGCTGCGTTTGCCTTTGCCAGTCGCCTGTCCGACAGCTTTGCCCAGTACCGCTGGTGCGCCAACGTCATTGGCCCACAGGGCGGCGGCACCGTCGGTGATTTGCCGATCTACAACTACGAGGCCATGGGCGAAACCCAGACCAAGATCCCGACCGAAGTGCTGATTTCCGAGCGCCGCGAGTTCGAGCTGGCCGAGCAGGGGTTTATCGCACTGACCATGCGCAAGAACACCGATAACGCGGCGTTCTTCTCCGCCAACTCGTGCCAGAAGCCCAAGTTCTTCGGCAATGACAAAGAAGGCAAGGAAGCCGAGCTGAACTACAAGCTGGGCACCCAACTGCCGTACATCTTTGTGGTCAGCCGCCTGGCCCATTACATCAAGGTCATCCAGCGCGAAAACATCGGCACCTGGAAAGAGCGTGGCGACCTGGAGTCGGAACTCAACACCTGGATTCGCCAGTACGTGGCCGACATGGATAACCCCGCCGCCGGTGTACGCAGCCGTCGCCCACTGCGTCAGGCGGAGATTACCGTCAGCGACGTCGAAGGCGATCCAGGCTGGTACCGCGTCGGTTTGAAAGTCCGTCCGCACTTCAAGTACATGGGCGCGTCTTTCACGCTGTCGCTGGTGGGCAAGCTCGACAAGAGCTGATCGGTAGCGCGAATGGGCAACGCCGCCGTTGCCCATTCAGGTGTTCACCCGAGGGTCATTGCCTCGGCGTTTCCATAAGATGGATTCAACGCAGCGAGACAGGGCCAGAGGCGCTGATCGATGCCTGAAAACTCACTGATTAAACCCGGAGTACACGTTATGCCAATGCCATGCTACTTGAGTATCGAAGGCCAGAACCAAGGCAAGATCGAAGGTTCCAGCACGGTTACCGGTCATGAAGGAAAGATCCTTGTTCAGGCCGTCGAACACCTGATCGATATTCCCAAGAACCCGCAGACCGGCCTGCCGGCCGGCAAGCGTGTCCACCAGGGTATGACCCTGACCAAGGAAATCGATAAGTCTTCTCCAAAGCTGCTGCAAGCCCTGACTTCCGGCGAGCAGCTCAAGTCTGTTGTGTTGGAGTTCTATCGGATCTCGCCTAAAGGCACCGAAGAAAAGTACTACACCATCACCCTGAGCAATGCCGTGCTCGTTTCGGCCCGCACCTGGGTGCCGAACGTGTTGAGCCCTGAGTTCAAGCAAATGGGCCATATGGAAGACATCGGCATCACCTACGAAAAAATCGTCTGGACCTGGGTGCCGGACGGTATCGAAGCCGAAGACTCGTGGTTGGCGCCAAAAGCGTAAGCCAGGCTCGACAGTTCAATGCCGCCCTGGTCCAGGGCGGTGTTCTTGTTATTGCAGAAGGTACACCGCGTTGAGAGAAAAGCGATTGCTGGAGCGCATCACAAGCCTGCAGGCCGAAACCGGTCGCACGCACCTGACCCAGGCTGAAGTGTTGACGCAGTCGATCGTCCAGCATCTGCAACGCATTTTGAATACCCGGCGCGGCAGCGTGCCGATCGACGCCGAGTTTGGCGTACCCGACTTCACCAATCTGGCCGGTTCGTTTGCGACCGGCGAGACCACGCAAATAATCGAGAACATGACGCGCATGATCGCCCGCTACGAGCCTCGCTTGAAATCGCCGCGCATCCTGGTCGCCGAAGGTGCCCAGGAAGTGCTGTCGCTGAGTTTCAGTCTTGAGGGCGTGGTGTCGATCGATGACCGGGACATTCCTATTCACCTGGCAACGCGTGTGTCTTCGGACGGTCGCGTGTCCCTGGCGATGCACTAAGTCATGCTCAACAGCCATTATCAAAGTGAACTCAACCAACTGCGGCGTCTGGCCGATGAGTTTGCTCGCCGCAACCCGGCCCTGGCGCCGCTACTGGGGGTGGACTCGGCCAATGACCCGGACGTCGAACGCTTGCTCGAAGGTGTGGCGTTTCTTACCGGGATGGTTCGCCAACGGTTGGATGACGAGTTTCCCGAGTTCATTCAAGAGTTGGCGCAGCTGCTCTATCCCCATTACCTGCAACCGTTGCCCTGCCTGACGCTGCTGCAATTTCAGCCGCGCACGGCATTGCAGGAGGTTACGCGTATCGAGCCCGGCTGCGAAATTGCCTCGGTACCGGTCGATGGCCAGCGCGTGCGCTTTAGCAGTACCGCGGCGGTCGACCTGGAACCGCTGCAACTGCTCGGCAGCCGCTGGGACGGCGGCGCCGGTGAAGAGCGCAGCCTGGTCCTGGACTTCGCTTTTACCACCGCTGACCCGAATAGCTGGCTGGCCGACAGCCTGCGTTTCTATCTGGGGGATGGCCTGGTCGATGGCTCCAAGTTATTGCGTCTGTTGCAGCTCAACCTGCGCGAGATTCGCATCTCTGCGCAAGAGCAGCCCATGACGGTATTGCCGGCCAGCCATTTGCGTGGCCTGGGATTCGATGCGAGCAACACCTTGCTGCCGTTTCCCGATACCGCGCACCCGGCCTATCGGTGCCTGCAGGAATACTTCGCGCTGCCCGAGAAATTCCTGTTTATCGAGCTTCGCGGCTTCAAACAGTGGCGAGCCAGAGGCGCAGACGGGCGCTTCAGCGTGCGCCTGATGTTCGAGAACCTGCCGGACTGGACACCGAACCTGTCGGCCAACAGTTTTTTGCTGGGGGTGACGCCGGCGATCAATCTGTTCGCCCAGGACGCACACCCGCTGCGCATCGACCACAAGCAAGTCGACTATCGCATCCAGCCTGCCGACCATGGCCAGCGCATGAGCATGCGGATTCATTCGGTGCTCAAGGTCAGTGCTTATTCCGCCGGAGGCGGGGAGCGGCTGCTGGAACCGTTCAATACCTTCTCGCAGCGCGACACGTATAACCTGCGCATCCGCGCCTCGAGCATCGATGCCCAAGGTTATGACCACTATCTGAGCCTGCCCTACAGCGAAGGCAAAGTGCCGGGCGAGATGACCTTGTCCATCGGCTTGCTCTGCACCAATGGCAAGCTGCCGGAAAGCCTGCGCCTGGGCGATTTGAACCAGCCCACCGACAACACGCCGCCCAGGGTCGAGTTCAAGAGCATCCGTGGCATCACACCGTGCCAGCCGCCCAAGTTCGACGACAAGTTGCTGTGGCGCATGCTCTCGCAGCTCAATGCCAACCACTTCCGCCTGGCCGATCGCGACTACCTGCGCGGCCTGCTCGCGCTGTATCTGCCGAGCGTCGGCGAAGGGGCCCAGGACGCCAACCAGCGGCGCATCGATGCCATCGAAAAAGTCACCGTCAGCCACGAGCGGCGTTTTATTCGCGGGCTGCCGATCGAAGGCAGTGTGGTCCGGGTCGAGTGCCGGGGCGACTATTTCCTCAGCCCCGGCAATTTCTACCTGTTCGGTTGCGTGCTGGATGAGTTTTTCGCCGGCTGTACGGCCATCAACAGCTTTACCGCCTTCACGCTGTTCGACAGCGTCAACCACGAGACCTTGAAATGGCCAGCGAAGATCGGGCACCAACGCCTGTTGTGATCGATCCGCTGCTCGATGACGGCGGCGAGTTCGGGTTTTTCCAGGCCTTGCGCCTGTTGCGGTTACGTTTCCCGAGCGAAAAACACTTCGTCGACAACGTGCGGGTCCGGCCGCGGCTGGGGCTCGGGTTTCCGCTGCGGGATATCGAAGGGATCGAGCAGGACGACGACGGTCGCTATCGGATCGAGGCCAACTTCTTCGGGCTGTATGGCGTCACTTCGCCGTTGCCGACGTTTTACACCGAAGACCTGATCGACGAGCAACTGCTGGGCCACTCTGCGGGACGTGACTTTCTCGACATCCTGCATGCCTCGCTCTATCCGTTGCTGTTCCGTGCCTGGGAAAAGCACCGGATCTGGATCGACATTACCGAGCGGCGCGACGTCAAGAGCCTGCGTCAGTTGCAGGCGCTGATCGGCATTGCGGATGCGCGTCCGGAGCAGCGCGATCAATCCACCGATTTGCTGCGGTATGCCGGGTTGTTCAACCAGTACCCGCGCTCGGCCCTGGGTCTGCAGCAGTTGGTCAAGGCGGTACTCAGCGATGTGACGGTGGAAGTCGTGCCGTGTGTCGAGACGCGCCTGCGGATCGACCGCACGGCACGCACTTACCTGGGCACGCAGTGCGGGGTGTTGGGCGAAAACAGCCTGCTCGGTCGTGAAGTCATGGACCGCAGCGGCACCCTGGATATCCGCCTGACGGCACTGAGTACCGAGCGTTTTCACGGGTTATTGCCGGGGCAGGCGCTGTATCAAAAGCTCGAACGCTTGGTGGGATTGTATTTGCAGACACCGCTACGCAGCCGTCTGGTCATGCGTCTTGCGGCAGATAAGCAGCAGTGCGCTTCGCTGGGCGGCGGCTGGCAGCGGCTGGGCCTGGATACCTGGCTCGGTGACGGAGACACACAGGACGACGTTGTATTCATGCTGACGGCCGAACACGGACCAATGCTCGAAGAGAGGGCTCGCTAGATGATTCAGGTAGAACTCAAACCGCTGTTCGCACGGCTCAATGTGTACAGCACCAAGGCCCTGGAGAACGCGGCGGGCCAGACCCTGGCGCGCGCTCACTACGAGATTTCCCTGGAGCACCTGCTGCGCCAGTTGCTGGAAGATCCGGATGCCGATACGACGCGCATTCTCGCGCGCTTCGAGATCGATCCGATGCGCTTGCGTGCGCTGCTGGATGAGGGCCTGGCGCAGTTGAAAAACGGCAACCCGGGACGTCCGGTGTTCGCTGGCCTGCTCACCGAATGGATTCAGGACGCCTGGCTGATTGCCTCGCTGGTGGTCGGCAGCGGGCGGATTCGCGGTGGTTCGCTGCTGCTGGCGCTGGTATCGCGCCTGGGCTACTACAGCGCTGGCACGCGTTACGGCGAACTGCTCAAGCCGATTTCCACCGATGCCCTGACCGCAGAGTTCGCTCAACTGTTGGGCGGCTCCAGCGAAGGTCCGCTGGACAGCCTGCAGACCGGCGCGGCCTCTGCTTCGTTGGCCGGCGCCGGCGGCAGTGCGCCCGCAGCCGAAGACAATATCGCGCGCTTTTGCGAAGACCTGACCGCCAAGGCAGCGGCGGGGCGCATCGACCCGATTTTCGGGCGCGATGATGAGATTCGCCAGATGATCGACATCCTCGCCCGGCGGCGTAAAAACAACCCCATCGCCGTGGGCGAGCCAGGTGTGGGCAAGTCCGCCGTGGTGGAGGGCCTGGCGTTGTTGATCAGCCAGGACGAAGTCCCCGACTTCCTCAAAAACACACGTTTGCTCAGCCTGGATCTCGGTGCGCTGGAAGCGGGCGCCAGCGTCAAGGGCGAGTTCGAAAACCGTCTGCGTGGCGTCATCGAAGAGATCAAGGCCTCCGCCACGCCGGTGATCCTGTTCATCGACGAAGCGCACATGCTGATCGGCGCCGGCGGCGCGGCGGGTGGCTCGGATGCGGCCAACCTGCTCAAACCCGCATTGGCCCGTGGCGAGTTGCGCACCATCGCCGCCACGACCTGGTCGGAGTACAAGAAGTACTTCGAGAAAGACCCGGCCCTGGCGCGTCGTTTCCAACTGGTCAAGCTGGACGAGCCGAGTGTCAAAACCGCAGTGTTGATCCTGCGCGGGCTCAAGGGGCACTACGAAAAAGTTCACGGGGTCAGCGTGCGTGACGACGCCATCGTCGCCGCCGCCGAATTGTCGGATCGCTACATCACCGGGCGCTTGCTACCGGACAAGGCCGTCGACTTGCTCGACACCGCCAGCGCCCGGGTACGCATCGGCCTGGGCATCAAGCCTGCCGAGTTGGAGCGCATGGAGCGGCAGTTGTCCGGTCTGACGCGTGAACAGAGCGCACTGGAGCGCGACCGTGGCAATGGTTTTCCCGTAGAAGACCAGCGCCTGACGGATATCGCCGACGAACAGGCTGAGATTGACGAGCGTCGGGTTGCGCTGGAAGTCCGCTGGCTGGCCGAGCGCGACGCGGCGCTGCGTGTCCTTGAAGCACGCAAGCAACTGACCCGGCAAGCACAGGATCTGCCGGTTTCGGCCGAAGGCGAGGTTGTGCAGGTACTGGCCTCGCTGGAGGAACGTCAGGCCGAGCTGGATCAGGCCCGTGAAACCCTGGCTGCACTGCAAGGCGACGCGCCGTTGCTGTTCACCGAAGTCAGCCCCGATGCGATTGCCCAGGTGGTTTCCGACTGGACCGGCGTGCCGCTGGGCAAAGTGCTGCGCGATGCGGCGGGCGGCGTATTGGCCCTGGCCGACAACCTCAAGACGCGCATTCGCGGTCAGGACACCGCCGTCGAGCAGATCGCGGAAATCCTCAAGGCCGCGCAATCCGGCCTGCGCGATCCGCAACAGCCGTTGGGTGTGTTCCTGCTGGTCGGGCCGTCGGGGGTCGGCAAGACCGAAACCGCCCTGGCCGTGGCCGAACATCTGTTCGGCGGCGAACAGGCGATGATCTCGGTGAACATGAGCGAGTACCAGGAGAAGCACACCGTCAGCCGCTTGGTGGGTTCGCCCGCCGGCTATGTCGGCTTCGGCGAGGGCGGCATGTTGACCGAGGCGGTGCGCAAGCGTCCGTATTCGGTGGTGTTGCTCGATGAAGTGGAAAAAGCCCACCTGGACGTGGTGAACATTTTCTATCAGGTCTTCGACAAGGGCAGCCTGTCCGACGGCGAAGGGCGGCAGATCGATTTCTCCAACACCGTGGTGCTGCTGACCAGCAACCTGGCCACCGAAGAAATCCAGAACCTGTGCGTCGACGGGCGGCCCGACCCGGACACCCTCGCGGAAAAAATCCGCCCGACCCTGTCCCGGCATTTCAAACCGGCGCTGCTGGCGCGCATGACCATCGTGCCGTTCTTCACCCTGGGTGGCGCGCAACTGGCGGGCATCGTGCGCCTCAAGCTGGGCCGGCTCAGCGAGCGTCTGCTGGCTTCGTCGAAAGTCCGTCTGACGTTTGCAGAAGAGGTCGCCGACGCCATCGCCGCGCGCTGCACGGAAGTGGAGAGCGGGGCGCGCAATATCGACTTTATTTTGCGTAAAAGCCTGACGCCGCGTTTGTCTGACGTGTTGCTGGGGTCGATTGCCGATCAGCGGCCCCTGGCCGGCTTGCATGTGGCGGTGGATGCGCGCGGCGAGTGGGTCATTACCACGCAAGACGTCGATGCGATCAGGTCTTTACCCGAGCGTGAAGCGCTGCTTGAGCCCCTAGAGTGACCGCTCGTTTACCGACTGAAGAACAAGGATTGATTGATGGCTCTCAATGATCATGCACTCTGCACTTTTGCCAGCCTGGCACCCTCGCTGCTGCTCGAAACATTATGGGTGCAGCAGTGGCAGGGCGAGGAACAGCTCTCTCAGCCCTATCGCTTCGAGGTTCGGCTGGCCACGATCAATTCATTGTTCGACGACGAAGCGCTGCTGGGCAACCGGGCGGTATTGACCCTGAGCGATGCGTTGGGGCAGCCGCATCCCTATCAGGGTGTGGTCACGGAGGTGGATTATCTCGACGCCGATTCCTTGTATTACTACTACCGCGTGGTGCTGGAACCGCGCTTCGTGCAGTTGCGGCATTTCCGCTTTTCGGAAATCTGGCTGGACAAAAGTCTGCCGGAGCTGATTCGCGACGTGCTCAAGTTGGCCGACCTGACTGTCGAAGGGCCGGGTATGAACGGTTTGCCCGGGGCGGCGTATGACTTCGATATCCGCCTGCCGCTGGCCGATGATCCGCTGACTCAGGCGACGTTTACCTGCCAGTTCGAAGAAACCAGTTTCGCCTTTATTTCACGTCTTCTTGAATATTTCGGCGTGTATTACTTCTTTGAGCAGGGGCCTGACGGCGAGGCGCTGGTGTTCTGTGGCGACCGACTGTACCAGCCGCAACTCCCCAGCCTGCTGACCTATCGCCGCCAAGATTCGGAACTGGATGTAGGCCGGGTCCTGGCGGTGGCGCGGACCTTCGAGCGCAAACTCGTGCGGCAAGCGGCGGGGGTCACGCTCCAGGACTTTTCCGCGAGTAACGCGCAGTTGAAGTTAGAGGTCAATGCTTCGGTGGCAGCTGCCAGCCTTGGCGCAGATGCCTCAACCGCACAACGAGAGGCCGTCTCCGGTTCGTCTGTATTTATCGGCGGGCAAGGGTTGTATGGCGAGCACTTCGGTTCGCTCGAACAGGGGCAATGGTTGGCCAATCGCCGCGCCCAGGCCATCGGTTGCCGTCAACGGGAGTTTCATGGCAGCGGTCGAGCCACGGGGTTGCGCGCCGGTTATCCGATGCTGTTAGTCGGCCACCCGCGTCCGCTGTTCAATGCCGGTTATCAGGTAATTGAAGTTCACCACGACGGTTATCAGCCGTTGCCGGGCCTGGGGTCGGAGGGGGAAGGGCCGGGGCAGGGGATCAACACGCGGTTTATCGCCTTGCCCGGCGACGTGCAGTTCCGCGCACCCTGTGTGACACCGCGGCCTTATGTGCAGGGCGTGCTCAGTGCGGTGGTGGATGGTGATGAAGATACCGGTCGGCCGCTGCTCAATGAGCATGGTTGTTACAGGGTGAGTTTCCCGTTCATTCGCGGTGAGAAGAATGCGACGCGTGGTTCGGCCTGGTTGCGTATGGCCACGCTGTCCAGTGGTTCGAGCCACGGCATGAATTTCCCACTGCTCAAAGGCACGGAAGTGCTGGTTTCGTTCTTGGGCGGCGACCCGGACCGCCCGGTGATCACCGGTAGTGTGCCCAACTCCGAGAATCCCAATGTGGTCACCGGCGAAAACGCGACCCAAAGTGGCTTGAGCACTCCCGGTGGGCATTTGTTTGCGATGGAAGACAGCCCGTCCGGGCCGATGATGAAGATGGGGGCGTCCACCGGTTGTAGTTTTACCTTGGGTGAGGGCGATGTCAGTGGGGCGCATTTGCGCACGGACAAGCATATGCAGCTGGCGTCCAGTTCGTATAAGCATCAGGTGCCAGGTGTTTATTGGCAATCCATAGGGGGAGGGCATGCGCCGGCCCCGGTGGCGGGGACGAGCTCTTCAGAGAGTTTGATGGGTGCCAACTTTAAAGATCGGCCTCCCACTCCCGCAAGTAGCAGCAAGCTTGCCTCCGCGCCAAGCACAACAAATAGCGCATCAGAGAAAAGCGGATTTGATAATTTCAAAGATGCAATAACCAACCCAAAGCTGAGCACAAAATTAGACGTTACAACTTCAATGCTTCAATTGAAGGGTGACGTAAATATAGCCAGCGGAAGTCTCTCTCTCTACGGGGTTGGCGTGTCAGTGAAACTTGGATTGGTTTCGCTTTCGGCTGACTACAGCTTGTATAAGAAAAGCGTTGGCAACAGTGCCTGGGAGTATCATAAGGCGAGTATTAAAAATTCAGAATATCTGAAAGGAATGCATATAGTTCGAGCATCCAACTCAAAGATGGAGTTGAAGAATACGGATATTTACTGCCATGAAAATGTAACTTCATATGAGATTAAGCTGGGTGGGAATAGCATACTTATCAATGCGGCAGGGATTGTCATAAAGTCGGACAAGATCATACATCTTGAAGGCCAGGTGCATGTTACTGGTGATGTTCTTGTGGATGGGGATTTAGAAGTCTGCGGTAACGCCTTTTTTAATAAGTTCATGAGAGTCAGCGGCACTATAGTGGGAGCAACGATCACGTCGGATCAAGTACAGGAGTTTCCGTGTTTTGAACTAGCCCCCAGCCCCAGCCTGTTGAGTCTGAAGCTAGCATCACGCCCAAGTCTTGCTGCAGTGAAAGTGGCCGCGGGCGGAGCCAATGCGGTTGTAAACGGCGCCGTTGGCCTGCTTGATGGCGCCGCCGATGCGGTCGCGGCAGCGGGCGATGCAGCTGCGCCGCCCGCTGCCGCGCCGTGATACGGAAAAAAAGAGGCGTAAGTTTCCTATTCGGAGAGTCCGATGCAGCTCAAATGTGAACAGGCCAGCCTTTTATTGCTCGCCAATGCCAAACCACTGGACCTTCATTGCGTGGTCGTCACCCTGGGTCTGCTGGTGGACGCTGAAGATCAGGTAATGGCCGCTGGGGAAACTTGGGCCTGGTTAACCGAGCGACTTGGCAAGCAGATGCTTGATCGGGGTTTAAAGAAAAGTCGAGGCACATTTGCCGTACAGGGTAAGGCTTATCCGTTGACCGATGTGCAACGGGGTGGCATGGCGGTGCGGGTGCGTCTGGGGGATATGGAAAAAACATTGCATGTACTCGCGCCGCGGCAATGGCGCAAAGGGCCTCTGGGTTGGACGTCCGTTGTGAGCGGTCAACTGGATAACCTGCCGTTGGACTTTGAAAGCGCTTATGGCGGTAATAAGTGGCCAGATAATCCGACAGGCAAAGGCCATTATCCGGAGGTGGACGCCGCGCAAGGAATGCCGTTGGCACAACTGGAAGTGGCGAATGCCACAGTTGTTGACCCCGATGATCGGCCAGCCCTGGCGAGTTTTTTGCCATTGCCAGTACAAAGCGCTGAGCGCCGCCAGTATATGGGCACCCTTGACGAGCATTGGACTGCTTATCGCGCCCCATTCTTACCGACGGATACTGATGCGCGCTGGTTCGATGAAGTGGCGCAGGACCAATGCAATGCCGGTTTTTGGCGTGGCGACGAAGCCTGGTCGATCTCAGGCATGCACCCTACCGAGGCCCGGGTCGCCGGGCGATTGCCGGGCCTGCGGCCACGGCTGTTTATTGAGCGTGCGGATAAGCGTGTACCCGTTACCGAAATGTCGATGGACCTGGATACGGTATGGCTGTTCCCTGATGCGCAAAGTGCTCTTCTGCTGTACCGCGTCGAAGTACCGGTACTCGATATAGATGCGCAAGATATCGTCAAATTGGCTATGGCCCTCGAGCGAGCGGGTGACCCCGTGCTGGACGCGCAAGTCTGGATTGAGCGGCTTTGGCCACGCCCTCCCGTCGAGTCGGTCAAGGTTGCGCCTGTCGAACCAACCCCGTTCGACTCCGGGCCGATAATCGCCAGTTTGCAGGCCGTTGCGGATGCGCAATATGCAGAGTTAAGCGCAACTCATGAGCAGTGCATGCAATACGCTCAGATGATGGCGACTCGCATGAACCTGCCTTTCAACCCAACCGATTACCCACCATCAGCGAAAACGGACTTTACGGTTCTGATGCGCGAACCGATGCGCCCCCTCAAGCCCTTTGACCCCGAGGCATTGGCGCTGGAAATTGATTCGGAAATCGCCAAGGCTAAGGCCCAAGGCATGGAGTATGCCCAGCAGATGATGACCCGGCTGGGCATAGATGCAGAGCAAGCGTTGGCGCGTGCTAAACAGCCAGCACCGAAGGTCGATATCATGGACATGCTTGAGCGCCTGGAGCTGCCTCCAGACCAGCAGGCGCAAGCCAAGGAAAAACTGACTGCCGCCATAGCAGAGTCTCAAGCCGTGGAAGCTGAGATAGACCGTGTTTTAAGCACCATGAACAAAGCGCTGGCGGCTGATCGAATCCAATTCGCCCCCATTCTCCCGCTTCCTGAATACTGCAGTCTGACCCGTGAGCGGCTGCTGGCATTGCACGCGGCAGGTAAGACGCTGCAAGACCTCAGTTTGGAGAGCCTTGATCTTTGCGAAATCGATCTGAGCAGCGCTGACCTGAGAAATACCACTTTTATGAGCTGCAAGCTCAATGGCACTCGACTGCAGAACGCCGATCTGAGCCACTGTCAGTTCATCGACTGCGACTTGGGTGCTTCGGATCTGAGCAAGGCGCGCTTGCAGGACGCAATGTTTCATAGGGTTCTATGCCAAGGCGCTTCGTTCTGCGGCACCAGCTTGATCGATATCCGCGCTCAGAACTGTGATTTCTCCACTGCTGATTTCACCGAAGCCAACCTGCAACAAGCCCAACTCAACGAATGCAGCCTCGACAAGGCTCAACTGAGCAACGCCAATCTAAGCAAACTACGCCTCAATAAGTGCGACCTGAGCGGCGCACGACTCACCGACAGCAACCTGCACAAAGCCAAGCTCTACGACTGCACACTGGACGCGACGGACATGCGCCGCGCCAACCTCAGCAAAGCCGATTTCGCCAAGGTGGTGGGCCGCGACCTGGACTTGCGCGAGTGCAACCTGCAGAACCTGCGCCTGGCCGCTCACTGCGTTTTGCCGGGTGTGCGCCTGGACGATGCCGACCTGACCGCTGCCAGTTTTCAAGACGCCGATCTGAATCACGCCAGCCTGCGCGGCGCACGGCTTAACGACGCGCTGCTGAGCGGTTGCGACCTGAGTGATTCCGACGGTGTCGGGCTGGTCGCGCAAGGTGTCTACCTGTCGGGATGTGACTTGAGTCGCGCTGATTGGTCTGGCGCCAACCTGCTTAACGGCCGCTTGCGTAAGGTATGCCTGGAGCAGGCCAACCTCAGTGGCAGCAACTTGCATGGCTTGGCCAGTGACGCTGTACACGGCAGCGGTGTGCGCCTGGAGCAGGCATTGATGACGCGCTGCCGACTCAAGGAGAGCCTGACTCATGCTTGAGGTATTAAGTGCTGAGCGTCTAAGGGCATTGCTGGCTGATTGGCAGCCCTTGCGCGCGTTGAATCTGGCCGGTGGCGACTATCGCGGTGTCGATTTGAGCAACGCGCGGCTGGAACAAGTGGATGCGCGTGGCGCGCAATTCAATGGCGCCATGCTGACCCAAAGCCACTGGAAAGACTGCCGCCTGGACGGCGCCGATTTTTCCGAGAGCACCGCGGACTCGTTGTACATGAACGGGTGTTCATTGCAGGGCGCATTGTTCACGAATGTGCGTTGGAACAAGACCAGCTGGGCGCAATGCCACGGCGAGGATCTGGATCTGTCGGGCGCGCAGCTACAGGCTTTTACACTCGCGGAGTGCCGCGTACCGCGTATCAGGCTGGCAGCCGCCCAGTTGAGCAAATCCCAATGGAACCGCTGCGATCTGACGGGCCTTGATGCCCAGTCGGCGCATTTTGCGAAGGCACGATTGATCGATTGCCAACTCGATCAGGCGCGCTTCGGCCTGGCGTCGTTGCAGCAGTGTGCCTTCGACGAATCGTCGTTGAGCGGGGCCGATTTTCATGCCGCGCAGGCCGAGGGCGCGTCGTTCTACCGCAGCAAGGGAACCGCGCCGATGTTTGCCGGTGTCCATCTCAAGGGCGCTCTGTTCAATGCCAGCCATTTTGACTCGGTCGATTTCAGTGATGCCGTTCTGGAGATGGCCATCCTGATCGACGCCCAGATGCCAGGCGCGCGCTTTGACCGCGCCCTGTTGCGTTATGCCGACTGCACCGCGTTGCTTGCGCCACGCGCCTCGTTCGTCGCCGCCGACGTGACCGGCATGAATGCCCATGCCGCTGATTTCACCCAGGCCGACTGGCAGCAGAGCAACCCCCAGGCCATCCAGCCCGTAGATACCGAACGCCTCGCCGCCGAGCAATGGCAGCCTGCCTCTTTAGGAAAATCGAGATGAATGAAGCCCCGCAGTATTGCGATGCCGCTGCTCAATTGCGTCATGCACAGGTCAACGCACTGGATGGCGAGCGTTTCGGCGTGGTCAGCAGCGATGGCCGCCGCTATTGGCTAAAACCCGCATTCGGTTGCCTGGTGCGTCCGGCAGTGGGGGACAAGGTGTTGGTCAGCCTGGACGCGCAAGGCGGTTACATCCTTAGCGTGCTGGAACGCGCCATCGCTCAACCGGCGCGTATGCATCTGGAGGGTGACCTGCATTTGAGCCTGCCCGCCGGCGCGTTGAGCATTCAGGCCCGCGACGGTGTGAGCCTTGATGCCGGTCTCGCATTACGGGTGTGCGCCGAGCAGGGCAGTGTGCAGATGCAGCGTGCCCATCTGACTGTCGGCACCCTGGCCATGAGTGGCGAGCATCTTCAGAACCACTGGGTCGAGCGCCACGACAGCAGCGTTTATCACCGCGAAAAGGCCGTGCGCCACGAGGCGGATTTTGCTGACAGCCGCCGTCGCGTCGAAGGCCATGAAGAACTTCATTCCGGCTCCTTGCGCCAGCGCGTGCGCGATGACTGGAGCGTGCAGGCCGACACGCTGGACCTGAATGCACAACGTAGCGTTGCCATTGATGGCGACAGCATCAAGCTGGGGTGAGATCGATTATGTATATGCTCAATAACGGCGGTGCGATGGCGCTGTCCACGGTGCCCGATATCTGCAAGACGCCCGTTCCGCCCGCCGGGCCAGTGCCATTGCCTTATCCCAACGCTGCCGATACCAGTGCCGCGGACCCGGGTGGGTTGGTGATGGACGTGCTGGTGGACGGCATGCCAGCGATGAATATGTCGAGCAAGGTGTTGATGACCAGTGGCGATGAAGCTGGGGTGGCCGGTGGCGTCACCAGCGGCAAGGTCAAGGGTGAAATGATCTTCATCGATGGCAGCACCAAAGTGATGGTCGCCGGTAAGCCCGCCGTGCGTGTCACCTGCCAGACCATGCACAACGCCAATAACACCATGGGGACGGTTTCGCAGCCGAGCCAGACCGCTGTGCTGGTGATGGCGTGAGCAGCGCGGGGCGTGCGCCCTCCATCAAGTTTTCCATGGGCGGACTGGCCCTGTGCATCCTGCTCGCCGCCTGCAGCAGCCAGGACCTCACCCCCGAGCAAAAGGCCCTCACCGCGCTCAAATGGGACTACACCGAAAACGCCATCGAGCTGAGCTTCACCGCCGATAACGACCTCAATCAGTACGACGGCCAGGCACATAACCTGTTGGTGGTGGTCACGCAGTTCGATCAGATCAGTGCGTTTTCCGCCTACACCGGCAGTTCCCAGCAACTGAGCAGCCTGCTGCTGATGAACAGTGCGCCGCCCGGGATGATCGGGCTGACGCGGCTGTTTATCGAGCCGGGCCAGACCCGCCAGTTGAGCCTGCCGCGACTGGAGGGCGCGAAGATGGTCGGTATCGCCGCCGGTTACGCGCACCTGGACCCGACGCGCAGCGTCAAGCTCTATCAGATCGGCGTCGACGTGACGTCGACAGGTTTTTTCAGCAAGACCTGGACCGCCACCCCGCGCCCCATCGCCATTGACCTGCTCGTCGGGCCCGATGCGCTGTTGCGTGGCAAGGAGAGTCGCCTGGCGTTGCCCAAGCCGGTGCAGCCCCGAGAGGGTGAGGTGCGCCTGCCCGGCGCACAGGACTGAGCTGCTTGCCGTGAGCGTTGCAGTGGCCACGCTTTTTCAATTTTTTGCCTGAAACCGAGCCCTATGAATATCGATCAGTTGTTGTATTGGCACCAGGGCTTGTTCCTCCAGCCTCAGCATTTTCAACAGAACGATGCGCGTATCGAGCATCGTCTGACCCGGACCACAGAGTTGAACCATCCGTACCCGTGGGGTTTGATCTCGCTGAAGATCAACGAGCCCGCGCTGGTTGCCAAACAGTGCCTGCTGGAGCAATTGTCGGTGCGCTTTGCCGAAGGTACGCTGGCTGAATATCCGGGCAATGCGGTGCTGGAGTCGCGCACCCTTGACCTCGGCGAATTCAGTGGCGGCCGCACGCTGTTTGTGGGGCTACGCCGCTTGCTGCCGGGGGACGCCAACGCGCAGGTGTTCGAGACACTGTCGGCGGGGTCCCGGGCGGAAGCGCGCTTTATCGTGGCGGCCGATCCGGAAGTGATCGGTGACCGTCTCGGCGACTCCCCGGAAGCGCGGGTGCGGCCCATGTCCTATGTGTTGCGGCTGTTCTGGGACGATGAGCTGGAGCATCTGAGCGCCTACGAGCTGCTGCCGATTGCACGGCTTGAGCTGGACGGTGATCGCCTCCGGCCGGCCCAACGCTACGTGCCGCCGTCGGTCAATCTGGCGGCATCGCCGATGCTCCTGCAAACCTTGCGCGAAGTCCGCGACGAACTGGTCGGCCGGGCGCGGCAGTTGTCGGTGTACAAGCAGCCGGGGGAGTCGCGGCGGGGCGATCTCGACGCGGCCCAGGTCAACCACCTGATGGCCCTGGCGGTACTGAATCGCTATGGCCCGTTGCTGACGCATTTGCTGGAAACCCCGCAGGTGTCGCCATGGCAGCTTTACGGCACCCTGCGCCAACTTGTTGGTGAGTTGAGTCTGTTTTCCGATGTCTGCGACATGCTCGGCGAAACCCCGGATGGCCGTCTGTTGGTGCCGGCCTACAAGCATGAGGACGCGGGCGCGGCGACGATTGCACTGGTGGCCCTGATCGGCCAGCAGCTCAATGAGATCAGCATCGGCTCAGAGTTGCTGGTCCACCTGCAACTGCAGGAAGGGTTTTATCAGGCCCCATTGCCGGACGCGTTTTTCGGCGCGCGGCATCGTTACTATCTGGTGGCGCGCAGTCTGGTCGATCCGGTGTGGCTGGCCGAGTGCCTGCCGTTGGATGGCAAGCTGGGAGCTCTCAGCGTCATGCAAGGCCTGGTCAACCGCGCGTTGCCCGGGGTTGAGTTGATCTATCTGCAGGTTCCGCCCCAGGGCTTGCCGCGGGTGGCCGGCGCGTTGTACTTCCGCCTGGAAACGCTGAGCGAGGGTTGGGAAACGCTGCAGCAGGAGCGTCAGGCGGCGTTCTTCCTGCCCCAGCCGCCGGCTGACCTGAGTATCGACCTGGTGGTGGTTCGCACATGATCAATCCCCGCCTGGCTGACTGCTGGATGTCGAGTTTCGAGGCTGCCAAGCGCGGCTTCGTTGATCCGGCACAGTCCTATGAGACACTTGCGCCGGCGCTCATCGTGCAGCTCGATGGCGCCGCCAATCGGGCCCGCGAGCTGCACTTTGCCGAAGCCGAAGTGCGCGAGGCGCTGTTCGCAGTGGTCGCCTGGATCGACGAAGCGGCCATGTCCGGCGAATGGCCCGGGGCGGCCGAATGGCGGCGGGCGCCGTTGCAGCGCCACTATTTTTCCACCAGTCGCGCCGGTGTCGAGTTCTTCCAACGCCTGGAGGCTTTGCCCGAGGCGGCGGTCGGTGCCCGCGAGGTCTTCGGCCTGGCCTTGCTCGGCGGTTTCCAGGGGCGTTACGCGACCCGCCCGGGTGGTGAACTGATGCAATACCGCCGGCTTTGCCTGGAGCGGATCATTCTCGATCGGCAGATGGTGCCGCTGGACGCCAACAGCCATCTCTTCGAACAACCCGAGGACCACCTGCCAACGCGCCTGCGTGTGGTGCGCCGGGGCTTGCCCGGTCTTTCGCTGCTGTTGCTGATCGGGGTGCCGTTGATTCTGTTGACCGTGCTTTACATCAGTTTCGATCTCTCGCTGGGTCGACAAGTCAGCCAATTGCTGGAGATGCGCTGATGTTGAAGAAAGCAGGGGTGTTGTTGCTCTGGGTGCTGCTGCTGGCGTGCATCGTGCTATTGCTCTGGGGCCTGGCGCTCTACAAAAGCTGGCCATTGTGGTACGTGCCGCTGATTTGCATCGTGACGCTGTTGGTGGTTTTTTGCCTGCGCGGGGTCGGGCGACGCTGGTATGCCTGGCGCTTGCGTCGCCGGATGAACAGCGAGTTGCCCCAGAGTCGTCGCGATGAAGCGCCGGCGCTTGATCAGGACTGGAACAGCGGCGTGCAAATGTTGCGCCAGTCGCGCCTGAGTCGATTGGGTTCACCGTTGTATGTGCTGCCCTGGTTCCTGACGCTGGGCGAGAGTGGCAGCGGCACCCGGCGGTTGCTGGGCAACAGCGGGCTGACCTCGGCCTTGCGTTCGACCCGCGGTGGAAAGCCGGCGGCCTCGACCGGCACTCTGGATTGGTGGTTCCTTGAGCGTGGCGTGATCATTGACCCCGCCGGCCGCATGGCGGAGGGCAACAGCGACGCCGGCCCGGAATGGCGACGGTTGCTGTACTGGCTGCTGCGTTCGCGGCGCCGCGAACCCCTCAACGGTGTACTGCTGGTGATCGACTGCCAGCGCTTGTTGAGCGACTCCGATGCGCGCCTGGCCGAGCAGGGACACAATCTGCGCCGCCGCCTGGATGATCTGGTGAAGGTCTTTGGTGCCCGTCTGCCGGTGTATTTCATCATTACCGGTGCCGAAGCCTTGCCGGGCTTCACCCAGTGGGCTTGCGCTCTCACGCCGCCACAACGCGAGCAACCGTTTGGCCTGCTCAGCCAACAGCGCACGGGGGCGGCGCAGGTGTTTCTCGACGAGATGTTCAGCGGGCTTGGCCAGCGTCTGTTCGACCTGCGCATCGAGTTGGGCGTGCGTGGCCTGCCGGATGAAGAAGCTTTCAGCCTGCCGGAGCGCATCGTTGAACTGCGCTCGCGTCTCCAGCATCTGCTGTTACCCGCGTTTGACGCCAACCCCTACAGCGAGTTGCCGCTGCTCTGCGGGCTGTTCCTGACCGCGCAAGGGCAAGAGGCAGACGGCACAAGCGAAGGCTGGTTCAGTCATGAGTTGCTGGGCAGGCTTTTGCCTGCGCAACGCCACGCCTATCAGCCCATCGATAGCTGGCATCGCTGGCGCAGGCTGTTGGCCCACGCCGCAGTCATCGGCTGGCTGGGGCTGTGTATCGGCTTTGGCGCATTGCTGGTGTATGCCGACCACCACACTCAAGCCGTGCTCACCGACGCGCTGGACGAGCCGCCAGCGGCCGAGGACTTCAACGGTGGGCTGGAGAGCGACCTGGATGCGCTGCGTCGGTTTCGCCAAGCGTTGATCAGCTTATCTGACCAGCAGCAGGGCGGATGGCATGGTTTGCTGCCGTTCTCACGCCATATCGAACAGGTCCAGGAGCACTACCGCTCTGACTACGTGAGGTTGTTCGACAGCGAAATACGCACGCCGGTATTCGATGGTTTCATTTCGCAGAACCTGCGCGGCGCGTTGAACAGCGGCGATCCACGGCTGATTGCCGCGTATGCCGAATTCCTCGTGCGCCGGATCAACCTGCTCGATGCCCGCCTGAATAACCAGTCGATGGATAACTTGCCGCTGCCGGGTTCCGAGGTGGGTTTCCTGAACCTGACCTACGGTTCCAAGGAAGCGACCAGCGCCGGGCAACTGGTCACCCTGGGGAGCAGCTATCGCTCCTATCTGGAGTGGCAAACCGATATGGCGCAGATGCAGGGCCAACGCGCCGCCTTGCTGGGCCAGCTGGAGAGCATGGGGCTTGAAGGACGCCCCCTGACGTGGCTGAAAGCCTGGGCGGAACTGCAGGGCAATCTGCAACCGATCCGGCTGACGGAATACTGGAGCGATAGCGATAACCCGGGGTTGAGTCTTTCCGGTGCCTATACGTTGCAAGGGCACAGCGCGATTTTTGCGTTCATGGATGAACTCGGCCTCGCCAGCCGTGACAGCGCGTTGTGGAAGACACAGCGGGTGAAATTCCTCGATCAGTACCAAAGCGATACCCAGGACGCCTGGTATCGGTTTATCCAGGGCAGCCTGCTCAGTGCACAGACACGCTTGAAGACGCGCAGCGACTGGCAATTGGCCCTGAGTGTGGTCGGTACGCCCAATGATCCGTTCCTGAAGCTGTTGCATCGCAGTGCCGAACGGTTTGCCTTGATCCCGCCCGAGCAGCGGGCACCTTGGGCGAGCCGCGCGGTGTCGCTCGATCGTTTGCTTGAACTGGCCAGTAACAACGATCTGCATGCCGAAGCGGGGGCGCTGGGCAGTCTGAAAATCACCAATGCCCTGGGCGGCGATATGCTCAAGGGCGTGGCCAGTGGCGGTTCGATCGAGAGTGGCGTCAACGGCTTGCGCGACGAGTTGACCCAAGCCCGTGCCTTGGCCAGGTTCCAACAGTTGATGAAAGGTGTGGTGGCCGATCTGCAGAAAAGCGACGCACAAGCGTTCCAGGTGGCCGTGGAGACGTGGGGCTTCGGCGCCGATCCTTCGGTGAAGTCCGCACCGCTCTGGGAAGCCGACAGCGTGCGCAGCGCCTTGATCCAGGCGCTGAAGGGACCGGACCCGCGTGAAGATGCGGTCTGGGCGTTGGCCACCGGCCAGTTGGATTTCTCCTCGCATTACGCCGCCGAAGTGGCGGCCTGCCGCCTGCAAGGCGACTGGAGCGGGCAGTTGCTCAGCTCGATTCAGGGCGTGCAGGACCCGGTCATGCTCAACGAGCTGCTGTACGGCGAGCGCGGTCAACTGCCGGCCTTTATGAGCGGAGCGGTGAAAACCTTCGTGCAACGCGATGTGCTGCGCTACAGCGGACGGGAGGCGCTGGGTGTGCAAATTCCGCTGACCGGTGCGTTCTACGCCTATGTCAGCCGCATGCAGCATGCGCGCAACGATCTGCTCGGTGCCGAGCGACAGAGTCAGGCCCAGCAGGCCACGGAGCAGCAAAGCCGACAGGCACTGGAAGCCGAGCAAAAAGGCCTTGTGGCGCAACGGGCGGAGCTCAAGCAGAGCATCGCCATACTGCAGGCCACCGCGGCGGTGGTGGAATTGTCCGCCGCGCCGTCGCAGGTCAACCTCGGTGCCCGTTCGCTGCCCCAGCAGACGCGCCTGACGCTGCAATGCAGTGGCCGTTCGACGGTACTGGACAACTTCAACTTCCCCACCAGCGCCAGCTTCGTCTGGGCGCCGGGGGCCTGTGCCGATGTCGCCCTGGAGATCAGCTTCGCCAACTTCAAGCTGACCCGGCACTGGACCGGAGACCGCGCGTTCGTGGACTTCCTGCGGCTGTTCAACGGTGGGCAACACACCTTCAGCGCCGACGATTTCCCCGGCCAGCGCAATTTGATGGGCAGTGAGAATCTCATCGGCATCCAACTGACTTACCGCCAGGAAGGCGAACAGGTGTTGCTGGACAAGTACGACCAGGCCGACCAAATGCAGCGCGAGGCCAATCTCATCGATGCACGCTTGAGTGCCACCGCCGAACAGTTGGCGGCGATGGATACCCAGGCCGCCGCGACGAATGTGCGGCTGGCTGCCCTCGGTTCACCGGTCGAACAGGGGGTCGCGAGTATTCAACCGCCGACCCAGATTGCCTGGTGCTGGACGCCCCGGCCCGTGGTAACGGGGCTGTCGGCAGGTGAAGGGCTGCGCTTGGATCTTGGCACCTATGGCAACGAGACGCGCTTGAAGAACCTTGAGGAACAGCTGCGTATCCTCGGCTTGACCAGCCGGCGCGAAGCCACGCAGGCGATAACGGGTGACAAGGTGACGCGGTTGCTGGTGGTGGCGCTGCGTGACGACGCGGCTGCGCAACGGGCGATCCGCGATATCGTGCGCAAAATGGGCGTGGCGGCCACACTCGACAGTGCGGCCGCCAGTAAGGTCGACCTGTGATAAAGGGGTGGCGCGCGTCACTGGCGCTGCGCATTACCTGTGTGTTGGCGCTGGTACTGGCGTTGAGTTGGTGCGTGGCCGCCGGGCTTAGCGCCTGGCGCACGTATGAACAGCTGCAAGGCAAGGCGCTGGACGATCTCAGCCAGCGCCTGGCGCTGCTCTCCAGTGTCGACAATGACGATTTTCGCGATGCGGAGGAGGGCGCCAGACGACTCATGTCACGCTGGAACGGCGGCGCGGTAAACGAGTTCGGCAGCAACATTTTCCAGCGCAGCACCCTGCATTGGGTGCTCAACCCGCCCGGGCAGGGCGCCACGGACACTGCCGCCGCCACTGAGCGGTTGGCCCGCGCCGCTTCCGCAGCCGAAGCATTCGGCACGGCCGGCCAGGCGATGACCGTCGATACGTTTTTCTATTTTCCCGACGCGGGGGCGGCTTTTTCCACGCAAGTCGATATTCCTTCGGGCTTCGCCCAGGCCCGGGCGACCCATTTGCGGGCGCTGTTCGAGGGGCTGCCGGCAGGTGGGCCCGAGGTTGTGTGGGACGGCCCCTATTACGAGCCGTTGCTGGGCCGCCAGTTGATCAGCGTTGCGATGGTCGCCCGGGATGCATCGGGCAAGCCATTGTTCATGACCGGCTATGAACTGAAGCTGGATGAGCGATTGGCCCGTATCGGGCAGTTGCTCAATGGCTATCCCAGCCTGTTGCTGGATGCACAGGGTCAGCGCATTGCCGACCTTTCCGGCAATACGCTGGAGGCGGTTTCCCACGACAGGCTCAAGCAACTGATCGCGGATTTGCCTGCGGCAGTCGGCTTCCCGCAGATCGGCCGCTTCGACGCCGACACGCCGATGATCGTCGCTCACCTGCCGCAACCGGATTGGTATCTGTTGACGCTGTATCCGCAAGCGCAACTGCGCGCCGGCGCGTTGGGCCTGATTCTGGCCGAGGTACCTTTTGCGATTGTCGGCTTTATCCTGCTGGCCCTTGGTTTGCTCTGGGTGTTGCATCGCGAATTGGCGCAGCCGCTGGCCCGGTTTGCGCGGGAAATCGAAGAGACCGCTCGCGGCGACGACCTGTCGCGTCGTTTACCAGAGGCACGCACCGATGAGCTGGGACGCTTCGCCAGGGCGTACAACCGCTTGCTCGATGCATTGCAGGCCGAGCAGGCCGGGCTGGAGCACCTGGTGGAGGTCCGCACCCAGGAACTACAGGGCGCCCGGGATATGGCCAACCAGGCCAACCAACTCAAGGGGCAGTTCCTGGCCAATATGAGTCACGAGATCCGGACCCCGATGAACGCGGTCATCGGCATGAATCACTTGCTGGCGGATACGTTGCTCACGGCGCAACAACAACATTTTGTCACGGCCATCCGTGAGCACTCCGAAGCCTTGCTGGCGCTGATCAGCGACATCCTGGACTTTTCCAAAATCGAATCGGGCAACTTGAATATCGAGCAGGTCGAGTTCGATCTGACCGAAGTGCTGGAAGATGTCACCGAACTGTTGGCGCCGCGCGCAGCGGAAAAGGGCCTGCGCATGATCTGCCATATCGCCACCGATGTACCGGGGCAGGTGATCGGCGATCCGTGGCGACTGCGGCAGATTCTGCTCAATCTGCTGAGTAACGCGGTCAAGTTCACGGCCAGCGGCTCGATTCGCCTGCTGGTCTGGCGGGGGGATGGCGACCTGCTCGGATTTCAGGTGATCGATACCGGCATCGGTATCGCGCCATCCGCACAGCGCTCGGTGTTTGAGGCGTTTTTGCAGGCCGATGCCTCCACCACCCGAAACTACGGCGGTACCGGGTTGGGCTTGTCCATCAGCCAGCGTCTGGCCGGCTTGATGGGCGGCGGTATCGCGTTGCACAGCCAACCGGAAGTGGGTTCGACCTTTGCACTGACCTTGCCCTTGCCGCAATGCCCGGCGCGCGCGGCCGACGCCCCGAGGTTGTGGGGGCTGCGGACCCTGGTGGTGGATGAGCACGCCGATGAGCGCGGGGCATTGATGGAGATGCTCGGCCAGTGGCAGATGCTGTGCCAGGAAGCGGCGTCTGCCGAAGAAGCACTGAGCCTGATGCACGAGCAGGCGCAATTGGGTGTCCGGTTCGACTTGGTATTGGTCAATTGGCGCCTGCCCAGGGTCGACGGTGTCGAGTTCGCCGACCTGTGCCGTGCAGCCCCGGCGTTGGCAACCGCGCGTATTGTGTTGATGGCCTCGCAGGTCGAATCACTGCCGTCCGCCGACGAACTGCGTGCCCATGGCCTGGCTGCGTGCGTTGTCAGGCCGCTGCGTCGCCAGCATTTCTATCGCACCTTGTGCGAGGTGCAGAGCGGCGCAACGCCGACGCTCTGCGAAACAGCATCGCCGCTGCGCAGCCTGGAGCGGCATGACGTCAGCCTGGATGTCCTGGTGGTCGATGACATCGCCACCAATCGCGAGATTACGCAGTTGTTCCTGGAGCGTTTCGGCCATCGCGTCGCTCATGCCCGCGACGGTGTCGAGGCCCTGGAAATACTCGGCCGGAAGATCTTCGATGCGGTCTTGATGGACGGGCAAATGCCGCGAATGGATGGCATGGAGGCGGTTCGTCAATTGCGTTCGGGGCAGCGCCCAGTGCTGGATGAGGATGTTTACGTCATCGCCTTGACCGCCAATGCCATGAGCGGTGACCGGGAACGTTTCATCGAAGCCGGCGCCAATGACTATCTCGCCAAGCCCGTGTTACCGACGCAGCTGTTCGATGCGATCACGCAGGTGATTGCGCGCCAGCAGGCACGCGGGATGGAGTTGCGCAGCGTAGAGCCCACCGCACCGAGACTGGCACGGACCGTGCCGCCGCTGACGCCTCTCCAGGAACAAGATCCACTCCGCGCACCTCGTCTGCAGCGTTTGTTCATGGCGGACTGCCAGGCCTTGCTGGTTCGGCTCAAGGAGGCGGTCGCGCAGGTCGATCATGCCGAAGCTGCGCGTATCGCCCATAGCCTCAAGGGGAGTGCCGGGCAGTTCGCTGAAGCAGCGTTGGAGGCGTCGGCTGCGCTGATGGAGCGGGCCGCCGCTGACGCGGATACCGCCACGATGGTCGCTGCGCTGTTGCAACTGGAAATGCATGGTCTGACCCTGGCTGCGCGTCAGCCCGGCCTCTCTGAAAAAACTGGAAACCCTGACGATGCCTGAGTGCCGTTTACTGCTGGTGGATGACCACGCGATGATTCGCGAAGGGTTATGTGCGCTGCTGGCCGATGTGCCTGAACTGAACGTGGCTGGCGAGGCTGAAGACGGTCAGCAAGCCGTCGCCATGTGCCGCGCCTTGCAACCCGATCTGGTGTTGATGGACCTGAATATGCCGTTGCTCGATGGCGTCTCGGCCCTGACCCTGATCGCCAGGCGCTGGCCGGCCATCCTGATCATCGCCCTGACTTCCACGGTCTCCGAGCATAACGCCGCGCTGGCGCTGGAGGCCGGCGCGGTCGGCTATGTGCTCAAGCGAAGCCGCCGGGAGGATTTGCTCCAGGCGATCGCCCAGGTGCGCGCGGGGAGAATCTATATCGATGCCGGTCTCGATGCGGCTCAAGTCATGGCACTACGCGGCGCTGGGCACACGGCCAGCGGTGTCGGCCTGACCGGGCGAGAACGCCAAGTCTTGAAGCTGGTCGCCGAAGGCGCGCGTAATCGCGACGTTGCCGAGATCTTGTGTATCGGCCTCAAAACCGTAGAGACCCATCGGCTCAATCTGATGAAAAAACTGGACGCACACAACGCTGCCGATATGACCCAGTGGGCTTATCGGCTAGGTCTGCTTGGAGAGGATCAATAACCGGCGTTGTGCTCTTGCTCAGTGGTCGCGGGCCGATGGGGTAGGGTGGGGCAGGCCTGCGAAGGGGCAGGGCGTTGATCACCAGGCCCAGCGTATTGCGCGGAAGACGGGTGATCGCATTATTCGGTTATGCGCTAGTCTCCTGTCTAATCCTGAACGACACTTTGAAGGTTGCGTTGATCAGATGGCGAGTTGCCAATGCAGCTTCAAGACAACCAGTCACTGCGCCAGCGGCACCGAAAGGCGGAATATGAAAATAAACTCGGCGGATTTTAGAGTACGGGAAGGCGACGAGGTCAATCTCCATAAGTGGCCGACCAAGGTGGAACCTTTCTACAAGTCAAAACAGCAATATCGTCAGCTTCTGACAACGCATGTTGCGCAACTGAGCGCGCAGCAGCAGCTGCTTTACGCGTCCAATCGCCATGCCATTCTGCTGATTTTCCAGGCGATGGATGCCGCAGGAAAAGACGGTGCCATCAAGCATGTGATGTCAGGTGTGAATCCGCAAGGTTGCCAGGTATTCAGCTTCAAGCATCCCAGCGCGGCTGAGTTGGAGCACGACTTTCTATGGCGAACCACACGCAACCTACCGGGACGCGGACAGATTGGCATATTCAATCGGTCGTACTACGAGGAGGTACTGATAGCCCGTGTCCATCCGGAAATTCTCCGAAGCGAGGGCCTCCCGGATGCTCTTGAAAACAATAGTACTGTCTGGCGGGAGCGATATCGTTCAATCTCCAATTTGGAGCGCCACCTGTCAGGTAACGGAACACGCATCATCAAATTTTTTCTCCATCTGTCGAAAGAAGAGCAACGAAAACGCTTCCTGGACCGCATCGACAAGCCGGAAAAAAACTGGAAATTCAGTGCTGCGGATATCGAGGAACGCAAGTATTGGAAAGACTATATGCAGGCCTACGAAAAATGCCTTAGTGCAACGAGCACGACTGAGACGCCTTGGTATGTTGTGCCTGCCGATGACAAGAAAAATGCCCGACTGATCGTATCTCAGATATTTTCAGATGTGCTGGATGGGCTGAAAATGTCATATCCAAAGACCAGTGAGGAGCGTCACCAAGAACTGCTGGATATCCGCAAGCAGCTTCTGGAAGAATGAATGAACGGTGCCGCTTTATCAGTATGCGTGAGAGGCTGATAGATGCCAGTTCAAAAAAACATGCTTTGGGACCTGGTTGAAAATCTGGCGGAACTTGGCAGGCTCAGAATTGAGCAGTTTGGTTTGTCCCGGAGCTGGTCGCTCATCATTCACTTCATGGGGACTCAGCGGACATCTCCATCTCTGGGCTGAGTGTGCCGAGCCAGGCAACCAGGCCCATAATGATCACCGCGACCGAGAACTCTAGAATCATGCTGCGCCGTAAAGCGTTGATCGCGACGGTGTGAGTATCTGCCTGAATGGATCGCTCAAGCAGCGGGCTCAGGTGAAAGCGGTTTACCACCGCAAATACCAGCATCCCCGCGAACAAGAAGACCTTCAAAGACAGCAGGGCCCCATACGTGCTGGAGGTCAATGTCTCGAATGCTGGCCCGACAACCATCAGATAGTTGACGATCCCGGTGATAGTCAGGGTTGCGACGATAAGCGTCCCCGCTGATTCGAAACCAGTCAGCGTTCGAGCCAGCAACCGTATCTGCAGATCGCCTGTGAGGTTGGTTGAGCGCAATAACAGCGCAAATGCAGCGAGAGCGCCCAACCAACTGCCTGCACCCAGAAGATGGACAATATCGCTGGTGAAGTGCAGGTAGCGTCGACTGCCTTCATCCATGGCGCCATGTCCCGTCCAGGCGAGCGTCGCGAGGGCGATGGCCCCACACAATGTGGCCAGCCAGAGGCTCAATGCCGGGCTTCGTCGATTGAGAGTCGCGGCGATGACCGCCAAGGTCAATGAGGCTATTCGAACCATCCAGGTCAACCCGACGTCAGTGTCCATCAACATCATCTGCAGGATGTGGTGATGCAGCTCCATGACGCTGGACACGCCGCTCATCGTCTTGGCCATCTGTAGCATGGCCACCATCGATAGCAGTATGCCGATAAGGGCCGTTCCCACCAGCAACGACCCAAAATTCAACACGGCACCGTCTGCACGTTCCTTTCCTCTGAGACTGTACAGGCCAAACAGTGCCAGCCCGAAGAGCAGCATCAAGTCGATATAGAGCGCGAAGCGAAGGCTAATGTAGATGGAGTCGTCCATGGATCACTTGACTTTAAAGGTCACGGTACCTGTGATCGGGTGGGTATCGGAAGAAACCGCCCTCCACTCGACCTTGTATGTGCCAGGTGTGAGCGGCGCTGCCGGAGTGATGACCATCATTTTCGGATCGTCGCTACCCGCGACACTCGCTTTGACACCCATGGGGGAGTGGGCGGACATGCCCGGCATTTCGGTCATGATCAGTTTCGCGCCGGAAAACTGGGTGGTGAGCTTTTCCGAGAAACTCAGTTCGATTTTTGCCGGTGCAGCCACGGTGGCGCCATCGACCGGGGTGGAGGACAGTAATTTTGGATGCGCCTGGGCGGCAGTGCTCAACAACAAACCGATGCTGAGTGCAGCGACAACACCGAGGGTTTTAAACGATGACATGCAAGGCTCCTGACGGCCTGGGCCGTGGGTGGGGTGTTACTGTTAGAATGGATGTATCTTTCGGTCAGGTTTAGAACCACATTCGCACACCGACGACAAAGCGCGTATCGCTCTGGTCTTCGCCTTCTTCGAGGCGGTAATCTGCCGTTTTGCCGTAGGCGCGGTTCCAGGTCACGCCGATGTAAGGTGCGAACTCGCGGCGTATTTCATAGCGCAGTCTCAGGCCGACCTCGGTGTCCGACAGCCCTGAGCCTGTGGCCCGTTGCGGGTCGTTTTTGCCATAGAGGTTGATTTCAGCAGTGGGTTGCAGAATCAAGCGGTTGGTCAGCAAAATGTCGTAGTCACCCTTGAGCCGCAGCGCGGTCTGGCCGGCCTCGCCCAGGTAAGCGGTGGCTTGAGTTTCAAAGTCGTAGAGCGCCATGCCTTGCAGCCCCAGCGCCGCCCAGGTCTGCGGTGCGCCAGGTTTGAAGTCTTGTCGCACTCCGCTGACCACGTCCCACCAGGGACTGACGGCGTGTCCCCAGAGTGCCTGAAGCTCAGCGCTTTCGGTCACGCCATTGGTTCGCTCGCCTTCGGTACGCAGCCAGAGACGATCCGTGTCGCCGCCAATCCAGCCGTTGGCTTCCCAACGTAATGCGCTGCCCTTGTCAGCGTCTTGCCATTCGAGTTGATCGATCAGGAAAAATGAGTTGATGGCGCTGTCGTGCATCTGGTGGCCGGCATGGCTTTCAAACACCGCCGCGCGATCGGCATCGGTGAGCGCCGGAATGGGTGTACGGCTTTGCTGGAGCGCTGCGGGTTTCATACCCTGCATCTGGGAGTGATCCATCTCCTGCATCTGGTTGCCGTCCATACCTTGCATTGGCTCGGTCTGCCCATAAGCAAGCGTCATGACACCCATCCCGAGGATGGCCAGGCCGGCGAGTAGCGGTTTAGCGGTTCTATCGAAGTTCATGTCTGGCTCCTACTCTTGTACACGGACTTCGCGGAACATGCCCATTTCCATGTGGTACATCAGGTGGCAGTGGTACGCCCATCGCCCCAGGGCGTCGGCGGTCACGCGGTAGCTGCGTTTGGTGCCGGGCGGCATGTCGATGGTGTGTTTGCGAACCATGAAATCACCGTTTTCATCCTCCAGGTCACTCCACATGCCATGCAGATGAATGGGATGCATCATCATGGTGTCGTTGACTAGAACCACTCGGATGCGCTCTCCATATTTGAGATGAAGTGGTTCGGCGTCCGCGAATTTGACGCCGTCAAAAGACCACGAGAACTTTTCCATGTGTCCGGTCAGGTGCAGCGTGATGGTGCGGCTGGGTTCCCGGCCATCGGGATCCTGGAAGGTGCTCTTCAGGTCTGAGTAGGTCAGTACCCGGCGACCGTTGTTTCTCAGTCCCATGCCAGGATCGTTGAGTTTCGGTGTGGGACTCATCGTCTGCATGTCGACCAGCGGGTTATTCGCTTCCGAGGCCGGGTGGGGCTCCATCGAGTCCATGCTGCTCATGCCCGGCATCGAGTGCCCCGACGTGTCTGCCGAGCCTGGCGTCTGACTGTGATCCATGCTCTGCATCGATCCACCGTCCATGCCCGTCATACCCTGCATGCCGTTGTCCTCGCCGGCCGCCATTTGGCTGTGATCCATACTCTCCATGCCTTGCATCGAGTCCTGGGTCATACCCGTCATATCGCCATGATCCATGCCGGCCATATCCCCCATGCCCATGTCGCTCATCGTGATCAACGGACGTGGATCCAGGGGCGGCACAGGGGCCGAGAGCCCTTCATGTACAGCCAATGTGCCTCTCGCGAAACCGGTGCGATCCATCGACTGGGCGAACAAGGTGTATGCATTTTCAGTGGGTTCGACGATCACATCAAAGGTTTCGGCCACGGCGATGCGGAACTCATCGACGCTCACCGGTTTCACGTACTGCCCGTCTGCGGCGACGACAGTCATTTTCAGCCCAGGAATACGCACGTCAAAGTAGCTCATCGCCGAGCCGTTGATGAACCTCAGGCGCAGCCGTTCGCCGGGCTTGAAAATGCCTGTCCAGTTGCTGTCGGGAGCCTGTCCGTTGAGCAAGTAGGTGTAGGTGGCGCCGCTAACGTCGGCAAGATCGGTGGGGTTCATGTTCATTTCAGCCCACATTTTCCGATCCGCGACGGTGGCAGACCAACCGTTCTTGCTGACGTCATCAATGAAGTCGCCGACGGTGCGCTTGTGCAGGTTGTAGTAACTGGATTGTTTCTTGAGTTTCTTCATGACCCGCGCTGGGTCTTCATCCGTCCAGTCGGACAGCATCACCACATAGTCGCGGTCATAGCTGAAGGGTTCGGGATCCTTTGCATCGATGACCAAAGGGCCGTAGACGCCGACCTGCTCCTGGAACCCGGAATGACTGTGATACCAGTAGGTGCCGTTTTGTTTGACCTTGAACGAATAAACGTACAGGCCGCCCGGTTCGATGCCGTGAAAACTCAGACCCGGTACACCGTCCATGTTCACCGGCAGAATGATGCCGTGCCAATGGATCGAGGTGTTTTCCTTGAGCCGATTCCTGACCCGCAACGTCACCGTATCGCCCTCGCGCCAGCGCAGTATCGGGCCGGGGAGGCTGCCGTTGATGGTCATGGCGGAGCGGGGCGTGCCCGTGAAGTTCACCCCCATTTCACCGATAGTCAGATCGAAATGAGTGCCCGCGAGCACATTCGGCTGCCCCTGACTGGTAATTGCCCACACCGGGCTGCGCCACAGCCCAAAGCCTGCGAGTACCCCGCCTGCCGCCAAGGCTTTCACGAAAGTGCGTCTTGATGTTCTGGAATGCATCGAGGGGTATCCAGTCAGTCGGAGTCCAGGCAGATACGAAAGCGCTGCCACAGTAGGGCCATGGCTCGCTTCAGAGAGTCGGTGCCAGCCGCCATTTTGCGAGCAAGATGTCACATCATCAGCCCGCGCGTGATTACATTTCCGTCAGGTTGGCGGCGGCAATTTGGCTGCGCTGCGATAGGGCAGCATCGATAGAGTTGTCTTGTTGTGATAGGCCGTGTCAGGTTAGCCCTGACGTAGTCGTCAATTGCCGTTTAACAATATCGCTTACCGACAGCAGCAACCGCCGCCGTTCCCGCCACAACCCGAGGCTTTCTTACTCGGTACGCTTTCCATTGTCGCCAACTGTGCTGGATAGCCAGCCTCCTGCAGGGCTGTAAGCAGCGCATGGCTGTCCGAATCGCCGCTGACCTTCACCCGTCCAGCTTGTAGATCCACTGCTATGTCACTGACGCCTTCAAGTGGGCGCAGCGCTTCGGTGACGTGTTTGACACATGAGCCACAGCTCATGCCCTGGACTTGCAGTTCAACGGTTTTCATCGGTGACTCCTCATAACAAAATGCATCATGCGAAGGCTGAGGCATTCGGCTTTTCTGCGACGTTGGCTTATCTTCAACCTTGCTGCCATGGCAAGGTCAAGCGGTCGTTATCACTCAATCAATGGAAGCCTGGCGCAGGCCATCGTGATTTTGTACTCCTAAGGGAGTGCTATCGAGTAGTACGGCGGTGTCGCTCTAGCCATGCAGGCCATGGCGACACCGCCGTTGCATTGCCAGCGCCGCAATCCTCGGTGGATAGCGGTCGTCACTTCTTCATTGGCATATCCATCATCGACGACTGCTGATCCATCATTTTCATCATCATCTCCATCATTCCTTTACCCATACCCATACCCATACCGTCCTTGGAGCCAGACATTCCCATGCCTGAGCCCATCTCCACGCCCGTACAACCAGCAGCACCTTGCTGCTTACTCATCATGGCCAAGCTGTCCTTCATCGTTTTCATGCCCTCTTGCATGGCTGCTTGCCGTTCGGCTGGTGTCTTCGCGGCGGCGGCTTTGTCATGAGCGGCCTGCATTTTCTGCATTTGCTCGCTCATCGCTTTATTCATCGCCGACTCGGACGGTGCGCTGGCAGCCGTTGCGCTGGCAGGTGCGTCGACAGGGTGATGCTCATCTTCGGCAGAAGCCATGAAGACGCTGCTGGCCAAAATGGCGGCAAGAACCAGTTTCAATTGTGTTTGCATGGAGAACTCCGGGTATTTAGAGATAAGCAGGGACTACTAAACCGCGCCGAATCGGCGCAATGACGCAGAGCGGCCACGGTGTGACCGCCCTGAAAGGCGAATTAATCGTTGAAGCGGACGAATATAAGGCGGGCTGGCGGCCCCGATGGAGCGGGGCGCTTCAGTGCGAGTGCAGCGAAGGTTATTGTTTGAGCGAGGTTAAGCAGCAGCATCGCAGGTAACAGCAAGGCAAGCGCTAAAGTGGCGAGATCCACTGTCGGGATCTGCGATGTGGGACTGATCGCCTTTGCTGCATCGGCACAATGCTTAAGGCAGCCGCTGGCATGCAGCGCATGTTCATCCACCTGTTGCAGCGTGGAAGGAGTCTCGTGCGTTGCACTCAGGCTGTGCTGCGGCTGCACCAGGCAGCCGTGAAATACCGTCACGATCACAGCCAACACCCACACCCCTAGGGTGAGTCGCAAAAGATCGCGGTAGTGATGACGGAACCAATACATGACGTGCTCCACGGGCCTGTTAGACCCTATTTGTTTCAGTGTAGACACCCAGGCAGTCGCAGAGTTGACCTCAATCAGGTAAGTGGGTTTTTGGGTGCGCTTGGGCAGCAAGGCTGTTGCTCGGCAAGCAGGTGTTGCTGTGGTCATGATTCCGAGAGTGCAATCTCCCCGAGTCGGTTTATTTCGGCAAAACTAAACTCAGCTTTCTTGGAGGCTGGCCATCCTCGCCGGCGGTTCATCGGCAGGCTGTTTAAATGGGCGCTTGGGTTTGACGGTGATGCCGGCGGCGATCAGAGCGCTGCGTAAGGACTGAGGCGCAGCGAAAGCGAGTCGCGCAACTCGAAACTGCCAATGCATAACAATCGGTAAGTGCCATGAGAAAAAAACCAGAGCATCACCTTCAACTTCGAGTACGCGAGCTTGGGCAGTTGTTTAACTCGATGGATCCGACACCTTTTCTTAACAAGGATCTCGATCGCGAAGCTGAAGCGTTCATTGAGACTTGGGCGGCGGAATTTTCGTCGGACAGCCGGCTTCGTATCACAATCCACCTTGAGCACCTACCAGCAGAGGGCGATCCAAGTGCGATCATGATCGAGGCAATCCACAATTACTTTGATCGTAAGGCAGGCCTCACGCGCAGTGAGTTAAAACACCTCCTTCGAGATGGCCGCATCAGCCTGGTGATCGGCATCGCCTTTGTTACCCTTTGCCTGATTGCAGTCGATGTCATTGGCCAACTGGGCACTGGCGCTGTAGTCGGCACAGCGCGCGAAAGCCTGATGATCGTTGGCTGGGTGGCAATGTGGTGACCGCTGCAGATTTTTCTATATGACTGGTGGCCGCTTTTAAGATTGATGCGTGTCTACAAAGCCATCAGCCATGCACATGTTCGAGTGGTGCAAGGTAAATAATTTCTGCCGTAAGCCGAAAGAGGCCGGTATCGGCGATGTATCTGCTAGTCCACATTTGCCGCTATCAATACTTGAGCATCTTTTCTAGCCCCTGGATGCAAATAGGCCGCCAATGACTGTAGGGAGGAAAGATTAGGAATGGGATGAATGGCCGCGTCATTGGTGAACCCGCGCTAGAATCTTTGCGTGGTGCATTTACGTTTAGCAGACGTACTGGGTGCTAGCCAGTCACCAAAGCTTCAGATACGGAAACGGAGATTCCGTGACAGGGCGACCTAAGGGCGGGTGTGAGGATGGAGCGCCAACAGCGCTGATTTTTCAGCAAACGGGGTTTTGTGGAAAAGCGACCAGGGGTAAATGGAAATGGACAGTCGAATCCGCGGCTTTCTAACCTGGTACAGGATTTAACATAATATACATTATGCGTAGCAGTAGATTCTGACTTTGGGTGGGTGGTACGCTTCTTTTAGAACCAGTGGCGTCTGTTGATGTGTTCGCTGCAATACACACATCTTCTCGCTACGCTCGCATCTGCTGCAATCCAATCCATCAAGGTTCCATCCATGGGCACGTCAGTCGTACCGAGTTGTTTGTTTGCTGCGATTGATGCGGTTTATCTGCCGGCTGGCTTGAAATGCTCGGAAGATATTTCTCCTGACGTTGAGGCTAGAGAGTATGGCGGTTGTCGATTCATGCTGGGTACTTGCCAGGTTGTGTTCCGTGTCGCCAAAACCACGCCGACCAAGATTGGTCAGTTCGTGACGCTGTGGAAACGACCCTGTGCAACGAGTGTGATTACTCCGCTGGATAGCAACGATAATATCGACTTCGTTGTGATCCACGCGACTGGCACCGAACAAAGTGGTCAGTTTGTATTTGACCGTGCAACGTTGCTGTCCCATGGCGTGATGTCCATAAATGGCGTCGGTGGCAAGCGTGCTTTACGTGTGTATCCGCCCTGGAGCCGACCTATTGCCAAGCAAGCGTTACAGACTCAGCGGTGGCAACTCCAGCATTTCGTGACAGTTGAACCCTCAGACCAGACTTCGTTACAGCACATAAAATCGTTGTTCAGGTCCTCGTTAAAGTGAGCGTATACCCTACTCCAGCCCCCTCTCTCATGACTGCTATTAATAACTCAACTAAATAGTCATTTAGTTGAGTTATTAATATACTCCTTCATTCCTTTCTCCCACTCTACAACTAAGGAAGGTCTGAAGTAGCCAGAAATTTACGCGTAAGTTTCAACTTTCGCCTTTTGCAAACCCGAATAACATCCGTGGCGAGTCCACTAGCAGCGCACGCATAAGCTCCGTCGAGCACTCCAGTGCTTGAAGTTGATCGATCACCGTATCGAAACCGACGCCTTCTTCATGTTGCGTATGCGGCCAGTCGCTGCCCCACACCAAACGGCGACGGCCGAAGCTCTGCTCCAGCAGCGGTAACGCCATCCGGGCAAACTCGAGGTTCTGTTGTGGCGTACCTTCCAGTCGATAGATACCGGACACCTTCATCCACACTTGCCCGCTCAGCCCCAGTTCCAGCACCTCGGAATAACCTGGCTGATCAAGGCCAAAACGCGCGTCCGGACGCCCCAAGTGATCGATGACGAGTTTGATCCCAAACGGCATCAGCTGACGAATCAGTTTCGGTAAATCCCCCACCTGGCGGTGCAACTCCACGTGCCAGTCCAGTTCAGCGATGTGGCCGAAGAAGTCCTTCCAGGCAGCGTCGTGAAAGTCAGGCAAGGCTTTGCCCATGAGGTTCAAGCGAACGCCGACCACACCCAGCCGAGCCATGTCGTTCAACATGACGCGGCTGACACCTCGCTCCAGCACCACCACCCCTCGCAATCGTTCCGGCACCTGCCTCAGCGCCGCCAGCAGGTAGTTATTGTCGGTGCCGAGAAAACTCGGCTGCACCAATACACCATGACTCAGGCCATGGGTTTGCAAGTGCTTCAGATACTGCGCAAGTGTGGCGTCGTAGCCAGGGGTATAGCGTCGTGCAGCGGCCAGGTTCAGCTCGCGGCTGAACACATGAGCGTGGGAGTCGATGCCGGTGATCGGCGCAGGACAGGTATCAGGCATGGATTTCATCTATCGAAGGTAATGGTCATCAGGCCCGGGCGGTCTCGTTGCCGCCGACCGTGGTTTGCACCGGTGCAGTCGAGGCCTCGAGACTGCGCCCACGGGTTTCCGGCAGGCAAAGTGCCGCGATCACCGCCACACCGTAGGCGACCCCTGCGTCGATGCCAATTGCAGACCCCAAGGACATGGAGTCGCTCATGTGGCCGACCAGGAACGGGAACACCGCGGAAAGTACTCGGCCAAAGTTGTAGCAGAAACCGACACCGGCGCCGCGCACGTCCGCTGGATACAACTCGTTGAACAGCGCACCAAGACTCGCCGGAATGCCGGCGGCGAAGAAGCCGAGCGGAAACCCCAGGAACAGCATCTGGGTATTGGTCAGCGGCAGGAACACATAGCACTGCACGGTGACGACACAGCACAACGCAAACAACACGATGTTTTTGCGACGGCCAATACGGTCGATCAAAAATCCGCTGACCACACAGCCACACCAGAAGGCGAAGATAATCACCGCGAGGTAGCCGCCAGAGTTCAGCACCGACAGGTTGCGCTCTGTCTTGAGGAACGTCGGCAGCCAGGTCATCACTGCGTGGTAGCCGCCGTGCGCGCCGAGGCCCAACAGACCACCGAACAGCGTCACGCGGATGAGTTCAGGGCGGAAAATGCCGGCCAGGGATTTGAAGAAGCTTTGCGGGATGGCGTTTTCTTTTTGCAGGCGCTGGAAGCTGTCGGGCTCCTCGACGTTGCGACGTACCCAGATGATCAGGAACGACGGCAGCAATCCGACCAGGAACATCACACGCCAGGCCATGTCCTGGGGTACAAAGGAGTAAATCAGCGTAAACACCCCTACCGCCAGGCCCCAACCTACGGCCCAGGCGCTTTGTACCGTTCCCATGACCTTGCCGCGATATTGAGGGTTGATTGTCTCAGCCATCAGCACTGCGCCGGCAGCCCATTCGCCACCGATGCCAAAACCCTGGAGCGCTTTGACGATCAAGAGCTGATTGAATCCCGTAACGAACGCGGACAGAAAGGTGAAGACCGAGAACCACAAAATCATCCACTGAAGTGTGCGTACCCGGCCGTAGCGGTCGGACAACGTCCCCCCTACCCAGCCACCAATGGCTGAAGTGACCAGGGTGACACCACTGATCAGCCCCGCGTCGCCCTTGGTCAGGGCGAACGCGGCGATCAACGCCGGAATCGCCAGGCCGAACATTTGTACCTCCAGCGCGTCGAGCGACCATCCGCCGAAGCAGGCCCAAAACGTCTTGCGCTCCCGAGGAGTGACTTGGCGATACCAGCTAAACATGATTCTTATCCTTATAGGTGGAACGTGAGGCAGCCGAGAGCGAACCGCGCCGCTACGAGGCCAGTCAGAACAAACAAAACGATCAAACCAGCGGCGACC
The DNA here is from genome assembly GCF_049898265.1 of Pseudomonas sp. PSPC2-3. Taxonomy (NCBI): domain Bacteria; kingdom Pseudomonadati; phylum Pseudomonadota; class Gammaproteobacteria; order Pseudomonadales; family Pseudomonadaceae; genus Pseudomonas; species Pseudomonas sp. PSPC2-3. The sequence continues at coordinate 301,227 of NZ_JAFCXJ010000005.1, forward strand.
GACTCGCCGCTGAACGAAACGCTACCCAGGCACGGGTCAGCGAATATCCACGCGGTAACGGAAGTGCTCGGCATGCCCGCGAGAACGACGCCACTCCAGCGGTGTGCCGGCGTAATCACGCGCCAGCCTCTCGATCACCACCACCGGGCTGTTGACCGGGACTTGCAGCAATCGCGCGTGCACGTCATTCACCGATTCAGCGGTCAGCGTTTCTTCGGCCGAGGCGACGACCTGACCGCAGACCTCTTCATAGATCGGATACAACAGCGGCCCTTTGCTACTCAGGTCGATCTCCAGCAGCGGCTGAAAGCGGTTGCGGGGCAACCAGATTTCTTCGGCGAGCACCGGCTGAACATCGAGCAGACGCACACGAACAATGCGGATCACCGGCGCGTCGAGTGGCAGTCCCAACGCCTGGGCCACCGCCGAGGGCGCGGCCACCGGTTCGATCGACAGGATGCGACTCTCTGGCACCCGGCGCTCGCCGGCAGCGGTTTGAAAACGGAAGAATCGGAACAGCGAAGATTGGAACTGAGGCCGGCGAATGAAAGTGCCTCGACCTTGCTGACGTTCCAGGATACCTTCACTGACCAATGCATCGACCGCTTTGCGCACGGTGCCAGTAGACAGTTGGTATTCCGCTGAAAGCGCAGCTTCGGTGGGAATCGCTTCCCCCGGACGCCAGCGATTGTTGGCGATCTGTTCAGCCAAATGGTCACGCAGGCGTTGGTAAAGCGGCAGGCGAACATCACTGGAAAGAGCATTCATCGACTTTATTCACCTTGTTATCTAGTCATATATATGAATATAGAGGTGAGTATTTCCCCATACCGCTTGGCTGTCAATAAGGGTCAAGGCATTTTGCTGACGAATAGCGGGGCCAAGCCGTAGCCAATCTGCGTCAGTTCGACTCGGAAATCCTCTCCGTTGTCTCCCCTGCCCCCCCGCAAATCTTGTCCATCAACGCTTGAGCCACACCGCTGCCCTGCTCAAGGATTTTGAGGGCGGCACTGATCGCGGATCACCAGAACGGCTACTGACGCATTGCCAGGATCGCTGACAACCGCGCAGTCAATTTTGTGTCTCATCGCCGCACCTTCACCCAAGCCATGAGCAACGCCGAGGACAGTACCCCGACCGTCATGAAAATATAGGCCGCTCCGGGGTTGCCGGTAAGGCCGATCAGGTAGCCGACAATCCATGAGCCCACAAAGGCACCTAATGCCCCGCAAGCGTTGATCAAACCAATTGCGCCACTGAAAACATTGGAGGGCAGAATTTCCGGGATCAGCGCAAAAAATGGTCCGTAAGGCACGTACAAAGCCGCCCCGGCGATGCTCAGCAAAGCAAACGACAACCAGAAATGGCTCGGGCCAAGCAAGTAGGAGCAGAAAAATGCCAGCGCACCCAGCGCCAGAAGCGGCCAGACAAAATGTTTACGCTGCTGGGATTTATCTGACATCCAAGACACCGCAAGCATGGCGGCCACGGCCGCGACATAAGGCACAGCGCTCAACCAGCCTACCGTGACAATATCCGCAGCCGCGGCTTGTTTGATGATCGTCGGCAGCCACATGATGAATCCGTAAACCCCGATGCTCCACAGCGCGTGGACGCAGCACAGTTGGATCACCACCGGGCTGGTAAACGCCTGGCGGTAATTACGCACCACCTTCATGCCTTTCTGTTCGTTTGCCAGTGTCGCGGCCAGCTGGTTTTTTTCCTGCTGAGTCAGCCAGTCGACCTGCTCGGGCTTGTCCCGCGCCAGCCGCCACCAGATGAACGCCCACAACACTGCTGGCGCGCCTTCAATCACGAACATCTCGCGCCAGCCCCACGCGTGAATCAAATAGCCCGAGACCACCGACATCCAAAGTACGGTGACCGGATTGCCGAGAACCAGAAACGTATTGGCACGCGAGCGTTCCTTGCGGGTGAACCAGTTACTGATGAAAATCAGCATGGCGGGCATCACTGCGGCCTCGACGATGCCCAGCGACACCCTGATCACCATCAACATCGGAATATTGGTCACCAGCCCCGTGGCCATCGCGCAGATGCCCCACAAGATCAGGCTCCAGAACACCAATTTGCGCACACTGTATTTCTGCGCGTAGATAGCGCCCGGAACCTGAAAGAAAAAGTAGCCCAGAAAGAACAGGGCCCCGATCAACGAGGACATGCTTTTGGTGATACCCAGGTCCTGCTCGATGCCCGCAGCACTGGCAAAGCCATAATTGGCGCGATCCAGATACGCGAGGCTGTAGGTAATGAAAATTAGCGGAATCAGATACCGCCAACGCTTGGGTGCGAAGCTTTTGGTTTTGACGTGTTGACGATTTTCGTCGGTAGCCTGCCCGGCAATATCGACCAGCGACGCTACCTGCTCTTTGAGGTTGCTCATGGATGTCCCCTGTTATTGTTGTTGTTTGCGGCGGGAGTAACATTCAAACGACGCTTGTCAGGCCTCCGTCGACGAAGATCGTTTGGCCGTTGATGAAGTCCGAGGCAGCGGATGCGAGAAATACGGCGGCACCACACAACTCCTCGACGCGCCCCCAACGGCCCGCGGGCGTGCGTTTGCACAGCCATTGGGAAAATTCCGGATTGTCTACCAGCGCCTGGTTCATCTGCGTCGCGAAATAGCCAGGTGCCAACCCATTGGCCTGAATACCGTGGCACGCCCATTCGGCGCACATGCCCTTGGTGAGCATCTTCACGGCACCTTTCGACGCCGCATAAGGAGCGATCGTCGGCCGGGCCAATTCGCTCTGAACCGAGCAGATATTGATGATCTTGCCGCGACGCCGGGCAATCATGTGCCGGGCGACTGCCTGGGACACATGGAAGACGCCGTCTAGATTGACCCGCATCAATTCGTGCCAATCGTTCGCGGCAAAATCTTCCAGCGGTGCCCGCCGCTGAATGCCGGCATTGTTCACCAGGATATCGATGGCTCCGGTCTGCGCCTCAAAGCTATTGATCACTTCGAAAACCTGAGCCTGATCGGTGACATCAAACACCGCGATCTCTGTGCTTACACCCTCGTCACGCAATTGACTTGCGATGAGTTGCGCTCTGTCACTATTACGATCATTGATCACCACAGTGGCGCCCGCAGCTCCCAAGCCCCTGGCTAGTTCAAGCCCGATGCCTTTGCCCGAACCGGTGATCAGGGCCCTGCGCCCGTTAAGCTGGAAGCTACTGGTATTGAATGACATGCTGTTCTCCACAAATGGCCATTTGTTTTTTTCGGCCTTGCCGTCACTTCATCGCAGCCCAGCGGTCACGTCCAATCGTCATTAATGATATCGTGATCAAAATTCATGATAAGCGCGAAACAGCCCCTGAAAGCTCGGAGTATTCAGATGGAAATCAAACATTTGAGAGCATTTGTGACCTTGGCTCAGGAGCTTCACTTCGGTCGAGCCGCGCAACAACTGTCGATCGTTCAACCGGCGCTGAGCATGCAGATCAAGTTGCTCGAGGACGAACTGGGGGTGCGCCTGTTCGACCGCAGTCGGCACTCGGTCGCTTTGACCGAAGTGGGACTGATTTTCCTACCGGAGGCGCGCGCGACCTTGCATCAAGCGGCCCATGCAGCGGACGTGGCCAGGGCGTCAGGGCGCGGTGAAATAGGTCGCGTGCGTTTAGGTTTCGTCTCCTCGGTATTACCCGAATTGCTGCCCACCTTGATCCGCTCACTGCATCAACGATTTCCGCGGATTGAACTGGAACTCAAGGACATGCCGGGCCCGGATCAGACAGCGGCGCTGAAAAATGGCCAGCTCGATTTCGGCTTGATGCGTTTGCCGGCCGTGGCCCCGGGGATTCAAACCCTGGAAGTGCTGCGGGAGACCTTCATAGTGGCTTTGCACGGCGATCATCCTCTGGCTGTGTGCGGCACGCTGCACCCCACAGCGCTGGCAAACGTACCCGTTTTCGTCCTCGGCAGACGCTATGCACCCGGATTTTACGATGGCCTAATGCATGCCGTGAGCACCCACGGCGCGCAGCTGGAAATAGCATCGGAACTCGGCGAGTTCACCACCATGCTCGCGCTGGTTTCCGCCGGGCTCGGCGTCGGGTTACTGCCGGCTCGTGCCGGGCGTGCCCTGCCCGCCAACGTGATGTCCAAGCCCCTGGAGTTGGGCGATTACCGGGCAACGACCGGCCTTGCCTGGGTTGATCTGGACAGTCCGGTGAAGAACACCGTATTCAACCTGGTGAACGAGCTGTTGGCTGACCCCGCTGCCGAGCGTTTTCGCTAGCGAAAACAGCGGTTGCTCGCGCCGCGCCGCAGGCAAGTGCGCAAACTCCCCTGCCCTCACCGCAGACTAAGCGCCCATTAGCCGCCACTACTCACTGGGCAATAAGCCTTCGGTGAGCATCGATACTGCTTGCTCCGGCGAAGTCAGCGCGGTGTCTATGCAAAACGGCGCTTCGGCCCACGCTTCATATTCGTGATCCAACACAGATTGCCAGGTTGGTGGAATCAACCCGGGAATATCACCCAGCCTCGTTTCTATCCGGCGCCGATGTTCGTTTTTATCCGAGCAAATCACTTCAATATTTACCAACCGAACACCCGCTTTCGAGGCGGCTTCGTTCCACGCCATTCGGCTTTCGACGATTGGATTTACGCAATCAACGATGACCATACGGCCTAGACGAAGATTACTCAGGGCAAGTTCATTCGCGACCATGTAGCCACTGCGCCCCACGTCTTGCGCAAGAGCACCGGAGTTTCGAATCGCTTGTTCGATCGTATCGATCCGCAGGTAGAGGGCGCCTGTCGTAGCGACGAGGGCCTTGGCGATAGTGGTTTTTCCAGTGCCCGGAAGGCCGCTGAATACGATAAGCATTGTCTGTCCTTGGAAGAGTGCGAACACAATGTACCTTGTAACGTCGGTCATCAGATCACCGTTTAAGTTATGCCTCCCAAAAGAAATCTGACGCCTCCATCATTCCTCCATGGTTCCTCCCATAAAACCCGACATTCTTTGCGCACAATCAGCATCTCTAATGTCATCGCCGATTAAGCGGTGGGCGCTTGGATGACTAACTGACGGCCTGAAAAAGATACTCCAAGGGTGTCTCAGCAACCCCATGCTTCAATCCCGGCCAGATCAGCCCCCTGCTTCAAATTCAAACCGAATGGCAAAATAAGGAGTGGCTATGTCTTTTAATATTGGGCTCAGCGGGCTGTTTGCGGCCAACAAACAGTTGGATGTCACTGGCAATAACATCGCCAACGTCGCCACCACCGGTTTCAAATCATCCCGTGCAGAATTTGCTGATATCTATGCGGCTGCCAAGTTGGGTACTGGACGTAACGCCATCGGTAATGGTGTGAACCTGTCCGCTGTGTCCCAGCAGTTCACTCAAGGCGATGTCAACGGCAGTGGCGGCACACTGGATATGGCGATCCAAGGCGGTGGTTTTTTTGTGCAGAAAGGCAGCGACGGCTCTCTGCAGTACACCCGTAACGGTGCCTTCAGCGCAGACAAAGATGGCTACATCACCAACAATACGGGCACCTCTCGCCTGCAAGGCTACGCCGCAGACGCCGACGGCAAGATCATCAAGGGCGGGTTGACCGACCTGCGGCTGAACCTGTCGAACCTGCCGCCAAAGGCTTCCAGCAAGGTGGACTCCACCAGCAACCTGAACGCGTCTGCGCCGGCGATCAACCAAGCCACCAAGCCGTTCGACCCAACCGACACCAGCAGCTTCACGACCCAATACAGCACCACCTTGTACGACACCCAAGGCAACTCGCACGCTATGGTGCAGTACATGGTGAAGACGGACACCAATAAATGGATGTCTTACACGCTGATCGATGGACGCAATCCAGACGGCACGGCGATCAGTGGCCCCGCCGGTGTCGCGCCCAGCGGCTCACTGTTGACATTTGATACGTCGGGCACCCTTTCGACTATTACAGTACCGCCCTCCACCACGTCCAAGACCACCCTGACGATTACCGACTGGAAGCCGGGCGCGCTGGTCAATGGCGCATGGAAAGATAACGGCGCTGCCGCCAACCCGGCCGGAGTTGCGATCAACATGGCCAACATTACACAGTACAACTCCGCCAGCTATCGCAACCCGCCGATCACCGATGGTTACGCGACGGGGCAAATCACCGGCCTAAAAATCGACGGTAGCGGTGTGATGTTCGCCACGTTCAGCAACCAACAAAGTAAAGCGATCGGCCAGCTGTCGCTGGCCAGTTTCAACAACGAGCAAGGCCTGCAGCCGGCGGGTGGCACTGCCTGGAAGGAAACCTTCGCTTCTGGCCAGCCGGGTTATGACGTCCCTCAGGCCGGAACACTGGGATCGATCGTCGCCAATGCTCTGGAGAACTCCAACGTTAACCTGACCACCGAGCTGGTGAACCTGATCAAGGCCCAGAGCAACTACCAGGCAAACGCCAAGACGATTTCGACCGAGAGCACCATCAACAAGACGTTGCTCCAGATGACGTGAGGCGTGGTCGGAAGTCCATTGTTTGCTCCACCCGATAGATCCTGACCCCGCACCACCGCCGCCAAGGAGATTTGGATGCTGCCTGCACTGTATGTCGCAAAAACCGGGCTTTCTGCCCAGGACACTAACCTGACCACTATTTCCAACAACCTGGCGAACGTCTCGACTACCGGCTTCAAACGTGATCGCGCCGAGTTTCAAGACCTTGTCTATCAGATCAAACGACAGCCAGGCGCACAGTCAACCCAGAACAGCGCACTGCCCTCTGGCCTGCAACTAGGCACCGGGGTGCATGTCGTCGGCACCCAGAAAAACTTCTCTGCCGGCAGCCTGCAAACGACCGGTCAACCTCTGGACCTGGCGCTGAACGGCCGTGGTTTTTTCCAGATACTGCAACCCGACGGCAGCCTTTCCTACACTAGGGACGGCACGTTCCACTTAAATGCAAACGGTCAGATCGTCACCGCGAATGGGTTCGCCCTGGAACCGGCGATCGTTGTCCCCAACAACGCCCAGACATTCACCGTGGGCCAGGACGGGACTGTATCGATCACTGTCGCCGGCAGCCCTGCCTCGCAGGTGATTGGCAATCTGCAGATAGCCGATTTCATTAATCCGGCAGGCTTGCAAGCACAAGGCGCCAACCTCTTTCTGGAAACCGCCGCCAGCGGGGCTCCTCAAGTCGGCACTCCAGGAGTCAATGGTATCGGCACAACATTGCAGAGCACCTTGGAAACCTCAAACGTGAGTACCGTTGAAGAGATGGTCAACATGATCACCACTCAACGAGCCTATGAAATGAACTCCAAAGTCGTCTCTACCGCAAAAGAGATGCTAGGCAACCTTACAAAGAGTCTTTGATTGAAACGTCACGGGGTTTCGTAGACGTCGCTACTGTGTGCGCGCTGCTTTTAATACTCGTCCCATATAATAAAAATTACAGCATCGTTAGGCTGGGCTGTTGTAGGAATAAGTTTCCTCTACTGCATACCTTACCGCGCAGGGCTGTAAAAATGATACATAAGTCATCACGAATTCTCATCGCCGATGAACAGCATTTCTTTCGCTTGCGAATTGAAAGGGTATTGAACCAATTGGGCTATCACCGGATTGCACCAGTGCAATCCATTACGGAATTACGGCGCTTGGTAGATTATGCGTATGCGCCGTTTGATGTACTGATTCTCAACGAGAAATTCAGCAACCAGAACAGCTTTGCCCCACTGGCTTTTTGCCTCGACTCCCCGCAGATTCTCTCTGCATTGATCTATGGCAGCGAAAAGCTGGTCGCCGGGTCGGTCATTCGTTACGGTAAAGTCACCATTTGCGATGCCACTTTTGTCGATCGCGCGGAACTCCAATGGATAATCTCATCAACAGATAATTCCCTTCCAGTGCAGGACACCGTCCGATATCCGTATTGAACGAAGTCACGCGGGAATCAAGCAGACCCATTCAGGATAAGACCTCTCAGAACACATCAGATCGTATCAATGCTCCGCTGCTACTGCGCACTGTATTTAATCAGTCGGCCCTAAAGTTTATGAAAAAGGTGCCGTTGAATTAGATAGCAGTAGCCTGGTTCGATTCTCGACCCAGTACTAGCAGGAGAAAACCATGAATACCATAAAACCCGGTCTAATGGTGTTACTTACATTGCTTATTAGTCCTATCGTGATTAATCAGGCCAACGCAGAGGCCGTTACGACGGGCAAGATTAAGTTCAGCGGAGCAATCGTAGAAGCGGCGCAATGCCAACCCCTCCACTCCCCCTCTCACACCGCCCTCCCCTCCGCGCTCGCCATCCAATGCGAGCGCAGTGAAATGACGTCGCTGGTCACCGCAAGCATGGATACTGATGTGGTTGTCTGGCGGCACCTGAGTTCAACGGGAAAAGGTATTGTTCTCAGCCAAGATGCTTCGCATGACGCTTACCGAATCACCTTGAGTTACTTCTGAGCCTCGTGCTCTGGTGTAGGCAGCGCCGCCCTCGAGGGCGGCGCGCAATTGAGGTCCATAACGCTCATGGACATGGCGAAGTCGATGGTTATTGCCGTGGCTGGTAGAACGCAATGCTCGGCACGGCACTCTTGATCTTTTTCGGTGCAGGTGCAGGTGCAGGCTTGTCTGGCGTCGGAGTCACTGCGTTGCACTTCAGAGAAATACTCTGATAGTTCTCCCCGGCTTTTTTCTCAGGCAAAGCAAACCTTACGCGGCACTGATTGTTATCCCAGCTAATCAGCAGCTCACCCGAAGTCTGCTCATCGCTCAGCAACGCGAGCACCCGTCCGCGTGGATCGGCAATACCCAGGCGCTGGCCGTCGTCATGATCCACCGTCGCACCGAAGGGCATCAGCTTGCCATCCGGGCGGAACAGCTCGAACTGCACCCGGCGTCCACTGCTGGACTTGAACGTAGCCAATGCCGCAGCACCACGACGCGGCACCACTTGTTGCATGGCCGTGTCGATCTCGACGTCAGGACTCATCCCATTCGCGCTTAGGCCCAGCCAGTTCGCCCGGTATGGCGTAGCGTTGGGGACGACCGCGTAACCGTTGGCACCGGTTTTCACCCCCGAGTAGCTCGCCACCGGTACGTCCGCCATGCGCGGTTCGACCTTGACCAAGGCAAAGGTCTCGCTCAGCGGCTGGGCGAGGTTGACGCCTCCGGCATGGGCGACGATAGCGCCGTTGGCTTGCAGAGAAGTCGAGTGGTACTGATTGCCATAGCTGTAACCCAGCGTCATGTTGCCGACGGACGTGTTACTGCCCACCGATGCCGAGCCATTGCCGGTTCCGTCCGCTCCCCGGCCGGCGACCACCGAATAGTTCACGTCACGGTCACTGGGCAAAGTCCCGGTGACGCCTGTCTGCAGGCTGGTATCGCCGCCCTGCTGCCGGCTGCTGTTCATGAACACTTGCGGCGGCCTTTCCCCGCCACCTAACGGGAAGGACAGTGAAAGCGTGAGGGTGGTGTCGCTGTAGCGACTGTTATACATCGACGAGCTGACGTTCTGCGCGTGGGTCACACCCACGTTATAGCTCAGGCTGCGCCAGGAGTTGCTATAGCCCGCCGAGTAGCTGCGTGAGCTTGAATTGTTCCAATAGCGGTCGTCCGATCCGTTGAGGTACACGCTGCCAAAGCGATTGTCCTTGCCCAGGTTCTGCGCCAGATAGACGTCCAGACGCGTTCGCGAGTACGCAGAAGAAGTCGAGGAATAATCAGGAAACTCACTCGAATACCACGCATGCCCCTGTGCAGCGCTGCTGGCATAGACGTGGTCGGAGAGGCTTCGGAAGTTTTCATTGAGGCTGCGCTGGGCATTGACCGACACGTTAGTGTTGGTGCTCTCGATGAATTTTGCATAGCGCAGGCGCAAGCGCTGGCCGGCCTTGCTCGTACCCTCAATGCTGCTGTGGGACTGGGTTCCGTCCAGGGACACTGCGCCGATACGCGTATTGATCCCTGCGCCCATGCTATAGGCCTGAAAGCCGGAAGCTGCCTGCAGACCGCTGGCCAAGGTCAGGTCGCTGGTCAGGCCATACATCATCGAGCCATTGGCAAATACCGGACGTTCACTGGAACCATAATCCTGCTGGAACTCCCCCAGCGTTGCGTCATACAGCAGCCGCCCTTCACGCACCATCAAGGGTGGGCTGGAAAACGCCTGGCGCATCACCCGACGGCGGCCATCCGCCTCGATGATGGTCACCTCCAGGTCGCCGTTGGAACCGGATGGCGAGAGGTCGGTGATTTCAAAAGGCCCTGGCGAGACGTTTGCGCTGTAGATCAGATAATTGTTCTGGCGCACTTCAACGGTGGCGTTGGACTCGGCATTCCCTCGAATGACAGGCGCATAACCCTGTTCGCTATCCGGACTCATGCCTTCGTCGGAGGCCATCTGCACCCCGCGAAAACGTACCCCGTCGAACAGCGGCGAATTGGTGTAGGTCTCGCCTAGCCACAGTTGGCTTTTCAGTCCCGTGATGTCCCGCTGCAGGTAGGTGTTCTGGCTGGTGAACTTCGACGGTTGCCCGGTACTGGAAGTCTGGGAAGAGTTATTGCGCAGACGCCAGTCACCCACATTCAGCCCCATGCGCAACCCCAGGTTGGTCGATTGCCGGCTTTCATTGCTGGAACTGTAGTCGTAGCGGCTATTGAGGTTGTAATTGACGAATCCAAGGCTGACCCCGGAATCCCACACGGAAGGATCGACATAACCGCGGCGCTCGCGAGTCATCGCGGCCTGCGGCACGCTCAGGTTCAAGCGCAACCGCGGCGAATCGTAGACCGCACCGGCTTGATCGATCAGATCAGGCAGACGATAGCAGTCAGTGTCGGCCTTGAGCTTCCCCTCGCTGTGCAACGCCACGGTGTTGATGCCGACTTGCTTGAGCAGATCCTCGCTGAAACACGCCTCGACCTCGCCGGACTTGGGGTTCTCGGAAAAGACCACATCCTGGCGTCCGACCAGCGTGTTGTTTGCATAGATGTCGACCCGATAGATGCCCGGCAGTACGTCGCTGCCCATCAACAACGTTTTCACATCCGCAGACTGGCCCATGCCATACAGGAACGCGACGTTGTAACCCTCATGCCCCCGGCCGGGGGGGCGAGTGATATCTACCGCCGTAGCGTTGGCAATAAGCTGAGTGTCGGCCTCCGGTACGGCCTTGACCAGGCCGTCGGCCGCCATAACGTCGATCCAGAAACATAAGCATGTGCTCAACAGCATCAGACGCGGAGTGCCGATGCGAAGTCGCGAGCCGGTCATGTGTGATGTGAAAAACAAGCTAGGTATCGACATGATAGTTTCGAGAGATTCTGCTCAAAAAAAAGGAACGCGCAGCCGTATGACTCAGGCAATCAGCGCAAGCCTTAGCGCTATGTATGGGACAGATGCCAGGGAGACGCTCGGGCGTGTGGTTAAGGCGTTGCGCGTTGAGCTTGAACGGGGGTGCCGCTGACAAGTTGTGCGTTGAAAGTGTCGACGCCGCCGTAATCGTTCACGGCCTTGAAGCTGAGGCGCGACTGGGGCGAAATGCCAGCGTTCTTCAACGTCAGGTAATGGGTCTCTCCCGGCGCGATCATGAAGGGCGTGGAGAGTTTTTCCTGCTGCGCCATGGCACTCAGATCGACAGTATTGATCGGGACATGAAAAGCACTGGAATTGACGACTCTCAGCGCCGGTTTTCCGGCTTGCTGAACCAATTGCCAGGTCAAACTGGTAGCCGCATCGGCCGCCGTTCCGCTGATGCCCGCTGGACGATAGAACAGCTTGATGCGCTGACGAATCGCCAACTGCAGCGTATTCTCGCCTTCGACTTGCTCCGGAACTTCCTGAACATTGAGCCAGAGCACGGTCTCTTTATTGGTCGGCAAATCGCTCTTGCCTGCATAGAGTACGCGCAACAGTTGTTGGCCATTAGGTTGCATCTTGGCCAATGGCGGTGTTACTGCAAATGGTAGTTCACCACTATCACCGGGCGTATTGCTCTCGATCCACGACTGGACCAGCACTTTTGAACCTTCATTGCGAACAATGATAGAGGCTTCTTTATTCTTACCCTCAAATATCAGGCGAGTACCACTAAGGGAAATGGCAGCCTGCGCGGACAAACTGAAACCCAGGCACGCCGTCACCAGCATGACTTGGGCCGCGAGACTACGAAATATGAAAGTGGTCAAAAAACAATCCTCCGAAAAAAGACCTCAAGCAAGGTTCTGCAACCTCGCTTGAGACAAGCCGAGGGCTTAGTTGTAAGACAGGGTGTAGGCCACGGTTGCGTTGGCCGGACCCGCAGTTGCCGCGCCCGAGGACGTGTGAGTGTAGTAAGCCTTCAGCGGGATACTGCTGCTGCCACCGCTGATCGCACCGGTCAAGGTTGCGCTGCCTGAGGTGAAGTCAAGCGGTGCCGGAGTACTGGTACGCGTATCAACCAACATGATTTGTACGTTGGTCGCACCACCGCTCACCGCAATACCTTTGCCGGAGACTGCAGTCGGCGTCAGTTTCAGTTCGACGGTGGTTGCCGCCGAACCGCACTCCACACTCAAGTTCAGGTCTGTCGGCAGCGCGGTCAGGGTACCGCCGCCACTTGGATTGGCTTCAGTCCCCAGGGCGCTGACTGGAACAGTCCCGAGGTTGTAAGTCAGGTTGCCGCCCGCAGTGCCAGGGCCGTCACTATGAACAACACAACTATCGGCACTGATAGTGCCATTGAAAGTGATAGTGCCTGTAGCACCAACAGTAGGAGTAGAAGCCGCGTTGGCCATGGCCGAGAGCCCCATTGCCGAAATAACTGCAACGCTTAGAAAGAGCTTTTTCATATTCAGTGTCTGCTTTAATGGAGTATAGATATCGTCCGCCAATGGAAGTCCCACAGGCCTTTGCATATCGATCGATAGCCGTTACCGGCACCAACGAATACTAAGTAAAAGCAGAAAGATTTTATGTAGGACCAGTACGGAAGTTAAACTTGCGGCGCAAAATCGCAGCGGACTAACAGCGTTATTGATCCAGGTCAAGTTCCGTGCCCGAGGAGCCTCGGAAAGGCAACTAACGCCGAGAGCGACGCATAGCAGTCAGTCACCGCGATCAACCATCGCGCAGACGTTGTTGGGCTTGGCGCGCCAGCACGGCGATTTGAGCCATGGCGTCTTCGGGCGCCTTGGCATCCGCCAGGGATAACATCCGTTCCAGGAGATCATGCAATGATTCAGGGGGGCTGATCACACTGGTTTGCAGCGCATCGCACAATTGCTTCACGCCGGTGCTGCAAGCCCTTACACCGTTGGCGCGCACATCCTGTTCCAGGTCCATGCACAGCGCGGCCATGTGTTGCATATTGAATACGCCCAAGGCGCCACGCAACGCATGCAGTTCTGCCAGGATCGCGGCGGTATCGTCCGCGTCCCGGGCCCGACACAGGGTTGCCACCGATGCTTGGCAGGATTCGCGAAACACCCGCCGGATGTCATCAGGCACTGCGTCGCCAGCCAGGAGTTCACTGCCAGACCAGGCCTTGCCCCCCCACTCGGTGCCGGTCACTTCGGACAAGGCTTGGCCCAGGTCCCTGAGCGACAGCGGCTTGCTCAGCACGCGAGTCATGCCGACGTCTTCGCCGCGCGCGCGCTCCTGCGGTGTTACGTGCGCCGTGACCGCCAGCACCGGGAGTGCCGGCCATCGCTGGCGAACCTGCAAGGCAAGCTCATAACCGTCCATATCCGGCATCGACAGGTCGGTCAGCAACACATCGAAAGGCTCCTGCTCCAGACAGGCCAGCGCTTTTGCCCCGCTCTCCACGGTGGTGGCGAGGCATCCGAGTCGCTTGAGCTGCTCCTCGAACAGTCGGCGGTTGACCGCGTTGTCTTCCGCAATCAATACCTTCAGCGGTTTGGCCAGTGCCGATATGCCCTGCTCCGCCTTCGCTAACGGTTGACCTTGCAAGCCATAGCGCAACGCCGCTGCCAGCCCGCGCAGACCGAACACCGACGCACTGAGGACGCGCCCGGCGGCCACGGGTTCGGCCGGGCCATCCTCCGTGCAATCGATGACCCAAGAAGACTTTTCCACCAGGCGGTTTTCGTCATCGGCATGCCAGGTCTGTCGTGAGCCCCACAGAATCAGGGTGTCGGCGCCCTCAAGCTGGTCATCTTGCAATTGTGCCGGGTGACCATAGGACTGGACCTGTAACCCCCAACTGCACAGAGCCCGGGTCAAATAGGTGCGGCAATCAGGCGAGGCCGCCACCAACAGCACGCGTTCAGACTCGAAGCGCGGAAGATCCGGGTGGCCGGTCGCCGCTCCCAGAGGCAAGCGCAGGGTAAATCGACTGCCGTGACCATGCGCGCTTTGCACCACAAGGCTGCCGCCCATGGCCTGGGTCAAGCGCGAGCACAGTGCCAACCCCAATCCGGTGCCGCCATACCGACGGTTGATACTGGCGTCGGCCTGACTGAACGCACTGAACAGCCGAGCCTGTTGCTCGGCGGTCAGACCGATCCCACTGTCCTCGACCTCGATAGTCACGGTGCGCGCAACTTTATCCGCAGTCAGGCGCAGCAGTACCTGGCCCTTGTCCGTAAACTTGATGGCGTTGGACAGCAGGTTATGGATCACCTGCCCCATGCGCGTAGGATCACCGCGCATCGGCAACGAAACACTCTCCTCGAATTCGCCGAGCAACGTCAGGCCCTTGGCCCGCGCGACCGGCGCGAATATCATCAGCGCCCGAGACGCGATCTCCAGGGCATCGAACTCAAGGTCCTCCAGGCGTAACTCATTGGCTTCGATTCTGGAAAAATCCAGGACGTCGCTGATGATCGCCAGCAACGCATCGGAGGTTGTCTGGATGGTCTTGAGGCGGTCGCGTTGGCGCGAGTTGAGCGGCGAGTAGGCAAGCAATTCGAGGTTGCCCAGGATGGCGTTCAACGGCGTGCGGATTTCGTGGCTCATGGCCGCCAGGAACCCGGACTTGGCCGCATTGGCGGCGTCCGCGGCCTGGTGTGCTTCACGCAGTTGCTGCTCAAGACGTTTTTTCGCGGTCACGTCGGTGAACGCCGTCACCAGCACATCACGACCTTGGTAACGGGCCTGGGCGATGCTCACCGACAGGTCGATGTGTTGGCCATCGAGGGTGGAAACACCGAGGTCTTCCTGGCGAATGGTATGCACCGGAGGCGTGCCCGGCAGTGTCAGCCGTTGTTTGAAATGCCGGGCAAACAGTGCCGACAAGCTGGTTCCAGGGCGTGAGATATGCCGGGCCATGTCGATCATCGCCGGGCTGCGCAGCAACGGTTGTTCGTTGTCGACAGCAATCAGGCCCAGACCTATCGGTGCGGTCTCCACCAGAATCCGGCTGAGTTGCTCGTTTTCAAACACCCGGCGCGACTGCGCCACGGCTGGCGCCAGCAACCGCCACTTGACCAGCAGCAATACCAGCCAGGTGGCCAGGATGATCAGGGCGGAGGTCAGTGCGGTGACGGCGATCTGCGGTGCAACACCTTTAGCGATCTGCTGCCACGACTGGGCGTACACCAGCGTCCAGGAGGTGTCTCCCAGCGGCCAGCCGCTGAGAACATGGCCTTGCAGATAGGTCGTTTGGCGGCTGCGCCCCAAGCCGTCAGCCAATGCCTGCTGGGCCTCGCTCAAGGTTTGAGGCCCACCCGCCTGCTGACAGGAAAAGATCGGCGAGCCATCGGCGCCCAGAATCATGCAACTGCCTTGCAGGCCGGTGTCCGGCAACTTGGCTGCCAGGCTGGACAGCGGCAGCTCGAACACCAGAGTGCCGAAAGAGTGCTGATCACGGCCGATCAGCGGTGCCGCCACCCGAATCGCCGAAGCGCCGGTGAGCGGGCTGTCATAGGGCGCCAGCCACTGAAATGCCGGCAGCCCCTTTGCGCTATTCCGCGCAGGGTTGTCCGCTGCGAGCAGTGCGCGTCCGTTCTGGCGGGTCAGGGTTTCGAACAGGCTGTCGCGGGACGCCGCGATACGCGCCTGCCACTCTGCTCCGGGCCAGGGTGCAACCGCGAGGATGAGAACACTCTGTTCGGGGCTGTAGACGTAGGCGCTGAGATCACCGGCGTTTCGGGCCGCTATCACTGCGGTGGCGGGCGCCATCTGCTGCGCCAGATCGA
Organism: Pseudomonas sp. PSPC2-3; assembly: GCF_049898265.1. NCBI lineage: Bacteria > Pseudomonadati > Pseudomonadota > Gammaproteobacteria > Pseudomonadales > Pseudomonadaceae > Pseudomonas > Pseudomonas sp. PSPC2-3. The sequence continues at coordinate 317,361 of NZ_JAFCXJ010000005.1, forward strand.
TGTAGCGCCAGGCCTGGGCGGGATCGTCCTGGTGGATGCTGCCGAGCACCAGCAACGAAGGCGCGGCAGCGGAGGCATTGACGCGTACCAGCTTGCCAGCTTCGATGTAGGCCTGCAGACGCTTGCTGTCCGGTGCCTCGGCACGCTCCCAGGCAAGCTCCATGTTCTGCACATTGTTGCGTAAAGTCGCCGTGGCACGCGCAGTGAAGTCCATTACGTGACGCACATCGACGGAGACTTCTTCGTTGGTCCGGGCAACGTAGGTCATCACCGAGGCAACCACTTCCAGTACCCCGGCCAGCAGCACCAACACGGTGATGGCAGTGCCACCGCCCATGACCAACATAGTCTGATAGCGATGCAAGCGGGCCAGCACACCATCCTGGTCAAAGGTTGTGGTCATCGCTCGAACGTTCTCCCACTGCGCACTCATTTGCTGAAATATGGATCGCTGCTTTCAGACGCGATAACGGCAAGCTCACGCGATAGCTGCGGTGCGCGCCAGATTGATCTCTGCCGCCAGTTCTGCCATCAGCCTGTCCACCTCCGCCAGCGCGGAAGCGGCCCCACACTTCAGCCCGTTCTCCGCATCGACCAGCTTGCGGCTCACCCCGCGCATCCGGTACACCCCGAGCATGCCGCGCAGGGAGTGTAACTCTGCGAGCATTTGCTGCACATCACCGTCGCGTCGGGCCTGGCGCAGCACGGCCAATGAGCTTTCGCAGGACTCCCAGAACATTTCGCGAATACTCTCCGGCATGACCTGCCCACCCAGTAGCCCACTGCCCTGACCGACCTCATAGTAAGTGCATTCGGTGCCCGTCACTTCCGACAGGGCCTGGGCCAGTGCATTCAGCGACAAGGGTTTGCCCAGCACGCGGAGCATGCCCGCCTTTTCGCAACGCCTGCGGTCCTGCAGCGTGACATGGGCGGTGACCGCCAACACCGGCATATCGGGCCAGCGCTGCCGCACCCGACGTGCTAATTCGTAACCATCGAGCAAGGGCATGGCCAGGTCGGTGAGCAGTGCGTCAAACGGTTGATCGTCCAGCCATGCCAGCGCCTGCTCGCCATTCGCAACCACCAACGGGGCACAGCCCAGCAGCTTGAGTTGCTCCCTGAACAGCTCCCGGTTCAATAGATTGTCTTCGACGACCAGCACCCGCAATGGCTTGACCAGCACTTTTCTGGCGTTTTGTGGCGCGGCCAACGCTTTGCCTTGCAGCGCATGACGCAAGCCTGCGACCAGCCCACGCAGCCCGAACATCGAAACACTCAACAGACGTCCAGCAACCAAGGGTTCCCGGGTTCCATCGATAGCACAATCGATGACCCACGACGACTCCTCCACAAGTCGATTTTCCTCAGCGGCGTGCCAGCTATGCCGCTCCCCCCAGAGGATCAATATCGACGCCGTCGAAATTGCCTCTGATCCGACCTGGGAGGGATGGCTGTAGCAGGTGACACGCAGGCCCCACGCTTGCAACACGCCGCAGACATAGTCACAGGCGGAATGCGAGGCCACCACCAGCAATACGTGCTGGCCATTGAAGCGCGGCACCAATGGCACTTGCGTACACGCCCCCAGGGGCAGGCTCAGGATGAAACGGCTGCCCTGCCCCAGTTCGCTGACGACGGACAATGTGCCGTCCATGGCCTGCACCAGCCGCGAGCACAACGCCAGCCCCAACCCGGTACCGCCAAAGCGGCGATTGATAGACGCATCCGCTTGGCTAAAGGCCTGGAACATGCGCGCCAACTGCCCCGATGACAAGCCTATGCCGGTATCCTGGACCTCGATCAGCAACTGTGACCTGGACTCGTCCGTCAGCATACGCAACAGGACCTGCCCGGACTCAGTGAACTTGATGGCATTGGATAGCAGGTTATAGATCACCTGCCCGAGGCGGGTCGGGTCTCCGCGCATCGGCTGCGTCGATGCCTGGCCCAATTCGCCCATCAATCGCAGGCCCTTGGCCGCCGCCACTGGAGCGAACATCATGAGCGCGCGGGACACCACCTCCAGCGCATCAAACTCGATGTGCTCCAGACACAGCTCGCCGGCCTCGATTTTAGAGAAGTCCAATACATCGCTGATAGTCGCCAGCAGGCCATCGGAGGAGGCGCGGATCACGTTCAGCCGATCGCGCTGCACGCAATCGAGGGCGGAATGGGACAGCAGCTCCAGATTGCCGAGGATAGCGTTGAGGGGGGTGCGGATCTCATGGCTCATGGCCGCGAGGAACGCCGATTTCGCGGCATTGGCCGAATCGGCGTGCTGGCGCGCTTCGCGCATCTGTTCTGTCACCCGGATCTTCGCCGTGATGTCAGCGAATGCCGTCACCAGCACCTCTCGCCCCTTGTGGCGTGCTCGCGCCATTCTCACCGACAAGTCGAGCCTGGAGTTATCGCGCAATGTGAAGCTCAACTCTTCATGGAACGCCTCAGGCGGTTTCCCTGGTTGCCCGCGGTATTCAAGCATCAACTCGTCATACCGTTTGATAAAGGCCGCCGACAAGGAGGCGCCCACAGGGGCTAAGCGTTCACCCGTTTCCAGCATCGTGGGGCTGCATAGCAGTACCTCGCCACTATCCAGGGCAATCACCCCCAATCCCACCGGCACGGTGTCGATCAAGATACGGTTGAGTTTTTCACTCTCGTGGACACTCCGCGCCCATTTCAATAACGGAGAAAAGACCCCTAGCCTAAGAGCAATCAGTAACAGCCACATCAACATCAGCGTTATCAGGGTCAACGCGCCCTCCATGCCCACTTGCCGGCCGATGATGATGCCGATACTGCGCGAGCTATAGGCATGCACCAGGACCCAATCGCTGTCCGCGACGATACCCGTGAGGCTGAACACCCCGTCGCCGTATCGCTCTTGCAGAGGCAAGTATGTGTTATCGACCAGATCATGCAGGTAGTCAGGCGCCAGGTCGCGAGAGTCATCGCACGGGTTGGTGGCACTGACCTGTACGTCGCCGTTGCGCGGCAGAATCAGCACAGTGCTGCACATGCCATAAAAATTGAATGGCGTGACCAGCACGCTCATGTCCTGTGTCGCCAGAATATTGCGGTTAACGATAAAGACCTGGCGTAACACTTCCAGATGCGTGCGCCAGCGCTCATGCACCCCCAATGAGAAAGTCAACAACACCATCAGCGTGGTGAACAGACCTCCTCCAAACAGCAGCAGTCGCTGAAAACGGCGATAGCGAGTCAAGACGTTTATTTGGGCGTTGGTCACAGCACTGGGCTCATCCTTTAGTAGGGGCATACTATGAACCGAGTCAGACTTTTTCAGGACGGCTGGAGACCCATTGCAGACAAGTACTAGCCCCATTACGCAACTTTTAGTACTTTGATGAATGAGGTCTTAGTGTCTTCCGTCGAAGAACAATCGAGTGCTACCGTGTCTGATTGGCGTTGTTATAAATTCCCGACGGTTTGAATCGATTGTTTCTCCACCTTCCACGAGTAAAGCGCGCGCATCATGAAGATCCGTATTCTGCTGGCCGATGATCACCCAGCCCTTTTGTCGGGCATCCAACATGATCTCGCAGCGATTCCGACCCTTGACGTCGTCGGTGTCGCCCGGGACTCTGGCGAACTGGTTGGGTTGTTGCAGCACCAATCCTGCGATGTCCTGGTTACCGACTACGCGATGCCTGGAGGTGCCTACGGCGATGGGTTGACCTTCATTTCTTATTTGCGCCGTTGTTTTCCCACCTTGAAGATTGTCGTATTCACCACATTGGATAGCCCCGCCATCGTTCAAGAACTGGCCAAGCTCGGGGTGGAATCGGTGCTGGGCAAGGTCAATGAAACCCGTCATCTGATATCGGCGATTCATGCTGTGCATGCAGGCGCGCGTTATTTCCCCTCCGAGATTTCACGGACGGGCTCTGCCGGTCACCATAGGAATGCGGATGAAGGCTTGGATCTGACAAAACGCGAGTTGGAAGTGGTCAGGCTGTACGTCGGCGGTCAGTCGATCAACGAAATTGCGGAACAACTGCACCGCTCAAAACAAACCATCAGCTCGCAAAAAACCAGCGCCATGCGCAAGTTGGGCATAGAGCGCGATGCCGACCTGTTTCGCTTCGCCTACGAAACCGGTATCGCCACGGCATCTACGCCTTCCAGCGAGACAGACGCGTCCCCGGAGTGATCTCTTGCTGGCGCGCCGCAGCCAGCGCATAGGCAATGAAGGCCTCGACTTCCATGGGGGCGCCCAGTCCATAACCTTGCCCCACCCGCCCGCCGAACTCCCGCAGTAAGTGGATCTGTTCGGCGCACTCGACGCCTTCTGCCACCACCTCCATCCCCAGGGTATTACCCAACTCCAGCGCCGCCCGCACCACGGCGCCCGCCGCTGGCTGATGCAGCATGCGGCGGACAAAGGAGCGGTCTATCTTGAGCTCGGTGAAAGGCAACTGTGTCAGTCGCTCCAGCGTAGAGGTACCGATGCCGAAGTCATCCATGCTGATCCCGAAGCCTTGAGCGCGCATCCGGTGGAGTTCATCGGCGAGGCTTTGCAGATCATCGATCGCCAGGTCTTCAGTGATCTCGATTTTCATCAAGCGCGGCGAAACCCGGCTTTCGTTCAGGCTGCGCTCAAGCTCGCGCAAGAGGCCTGGAATCGACAGCGTCGCCACCGAGGTGTTGACTGAAATCGGGCATGCCGCATCCGCTTCGACCAGCACCCACAATACCGCCTGGATCTGCCTGACCACCTGTTTGAACAGCCCGGGCTCGCCCCCCAGCCGGGTCAAGGCAGGTATGAACAGCGAGGGCGCAATTTCGCCGTGTTGTGGATGATCCCAGCGGGCCAGGGCTTCAGCGCCGACCAGGGCGCCGGTCAGCAGATCGTGCTGGGGTTGCAAGACCACGCGAAAAGCCTCACCGCCAGTAATGGCATGGATGAAGTCCTGGTCATTCAACCTAGGCTCAAGACTGTTTTTAATAAACATAGAGAAATACCAACTGCAGTAATGCAAGTTAAAAAAACCGTAAACCTTGTTGTGTGACCAAGAAAAGTTGGCGGGTGGCGACGCGACTAATTATTCAGGTCGTCATATGTTCGGACAATGAGACAAGTATCAAAAATATTCGTCATGGTGTTTTTAATTAATCGAGTTTTTCCTCGAAGTAATCGTCTGAGCGCATGGTGGTAACTAATCCCATCTCACGGGCAAAGCGAATCAGTTCAACGTCACGCTTGATGCCCAGTTTGCGCATGGCGCTGGTTTTTTGCGAACTGATGGTCTGCTTGCTTCGATTGAATTCGCTGGCAATTTCATTGACCGAGCGTCCAGACACATACAACCGAATGACTTCTGCCTCGCGCCTGGATAAACGCCGCGTCGTGCGGGTCTGGGCCGGGTTGAGATCGTTGCCGGGATGGGGTTTCGGCGAAAAATAAGTGGCCCCCGCGTAGAGTGCATGAATGGCAAATATCAGGTGGCTGATATGCTCCGATTTGTTTAATACCGAGTGTACGCCGAGCTTGATCAACTCGGTCAGCATGATCTGGCTGTCGATCATGGTGAACACGATGATCTTCAGGCTCGGGTAGCGCCGGCGCAGAAAAGAGAGCATGGTCATCCCATCACCAAACTCACCGCCAGGCATCACATAATCCGTGATCAGGATGTCGCATTGTTCCTTGGCGAGCAGCTCCATTATTTCAGTAGAGTTGTTGGCAGTTCCCACCACCTGCAGCGTATGAATGCTGGACAACTCATGTTGTATACCCGAGATTAATACTGGGTGATCGTCAGCAATAATGAGATTGATTTTCATGATATTCGCAACTAGTTGATGGTTAGGCCCAATCGTTATCAGAGGACTAATATAGTGGCCTGCCACCTTGCAGACTCTCGTACCCGTCTGCTTTTTTAGTGCAAACAAATAAGACTGGAACGAATGCAAGTCCTTCTATCTTCTGGCGTTAGTAAATTCACGATAAAGTTCAGGCTCGCTTCATATCTTTCTCTTGTTAATCTCGCAAACCACCGGAAAACCTTGGTTTGGCGATGACTTTGCGGAGCGAACCCATTGTGCAAAAGTGGAAAAATCCGGCCATGACATTCAAGTGCGCTAAAACAAAAATGATCTATATCCTGATTGCCATCAGTTGTTTTTCCATGCAATGGCAACAGGCCCAGGCGGCTGACTCGAGCGCCGCATCCGCACATGGCGATGCGCCCTGGCGCGTGCTTGTCAGCCCATTTGCGTGGGCACCTTCGATGTCCGGCCAGGCAACGCTCGGCGGTGTAAGCACCCACGTCGACGTGCCGTTTTCTGAAACCTTGAACAACTTGCGCTCGGTCGTCATGGGTAATCTCGACGTCACCAACCGCAGCCTCGGCTTCTATGTCGATGGAGTCCATGCCGATACTCATGAGTCCCACCGGGTGTTGGGCCAGAAGGCTGGACTCAACATCACGCAGACCACCATCGCGGCGGGGGTCTATTACCTCGCCTATGAGCAAGCGCTCGGCGGCACGACGATTTTCGGCGACCCGCGCGCCTGGCGCGTAGAACCGACTGCCGGGGTACGTTGGACCCGCCTGGCGAGCAAACTGGAGATCGACAGCATCGGCTTTGCTACCCGCAAGAAAGCGCAATGGAGCGATCCGTTCTTGGGCGTGCGGATGCTGACGGATCTTGATGAACGTTGGACGGCCTCCGGCGAAGTGGACGTCGGCGGCTTCGATACCGCGACGAAGAGCAGTTACAGCGCCCAGGGGTATTTGGGGTATCGAACCCACCTGTTCCAATACCCAACTACGCTGCGAGCGGGCTATCGAGTGTTATCACAGAAATATCAGACTCACGATTTCACCGGTAATACGTTCAAGTACGACGTTACCCAGCGCGGCCCGGCAATCGGCCTGTCCGTGCGTTTCTGATCAGCAGTTGAGGAGTCATACAATGAAGGGAGCACAGTTGCGTAAACCCATCATCCACGCGCTAGCCCTTGGCCTGGCAGGGTTCATGCTGTCTCTGCCGGTCGCCCAGGCCTGCACGCGACTGACCTACCTGGGGGATAACCAGACGGTGATCACCGCGCGCTCCATGGACTGGAAAACCGATGTAGCGACCAACCTGTGGATCTTTCCCCAGGGTATGCAGCGTAATGGCGAAGTGGGCGCAGGTTCGATCAAGTGGACTTCGCGTTATGGGAGCGTGATTGCTTCGGGTTATGACATCGCCACCACCGACGGGGTCAACGAGGCCGGTTTGGTCGCCAACCTGCTGTGGCTGGTGGAGTCGGAATACCCAACGGCCAAAAGCACTAAGCCCGGACTGAGCATCGCCGCCTGGGCGCAATACGTGCTGGACAACTACGCCACGGTGGCTGAGGCCGTGGAGGCGCTGAAGAAAGAACCATTCACCCTGGTGACGTCCAAGGTTCCCGGGGACACTCGCTTGGCGACCCTGCATCTGTCCCTGTCCGATGCGTCAGGCGACAGCGCGATCATCGAGTACATCAAGGGAAAACCGGTGATTCACCATGGTCGGGAGTTCCAGGTCATGACCAACTCACCGACCTTTGATCAACAGCTGGCCCTCAATGCCTATTGGAAATCCATCGGCGGGACAGTCATGTTGCCGGGCACCAACCGCGCGGCCGACCGCTTCGCCCGGGCATCCTTTTATGTCAACGCGATTCCCAAGACCGAGAACCCGCAGGTGTCGCTGGCCAGTGTATTCAGCGTGATCAGGAACGTCTCCGTGCCCTACGGCATCTCCACGCCAGGGGAGCCGAACATCTCCTCCACCCGCTGGCGTTCGGTGGTGGATCATCAACGCAAGTTGTATTTCTTCGAATCGGCCCTGACGCCCAATACCTTCTGGGTCGATTTGAAAAAGATCGATTTTTCCCCCGGCACGGGCAACGTCATGAAACTGGAGCTGGGCAAGGATCAGTCGAATATCTTTTCCGGCGAAGTGTCGCGCGAGTTCAAAGTGACACCTCCGTTCAAGTTCGAAGGGGGTTAATCCCATCGTGCAGGACCTGGCTTGCCAGCGTTTTTAATACTTGTCCGATATACAGCAGCCAGATGCACTTTTAAACTAACTTGAACTTGCGTTCTCGCGTGGGGTTTTCAGCCGAACCATATTTAATCCATACCACGCATATCAGGCCAATTTCAGAGGGCATTTTGATGAAATATTCAGAGCCTAGACAAGCCAACCTTTTGAACTCTTGGGGTGTCCGTCTAGCTAAGTTGTGCAGTGCAGTCACGTTGATTCTGGGTGTGCTCTGGGTTTCCCCGGTATACGCGGAGATAGGCTCTTGTTCCGCATCGAGCTTTCAAGCGTCGGGGGGCTGGGATATCAAGCAGCCGGCGACATTTGGCAATGGTACGGTATTAGCTTCCATCACCATGAAATTGCCAATCACCTTGACGAATATCCGCGGCGGCGGAAACAGCACCACCGGTGCGGACTCCGTGTATTCATGGGGGATACAGACAAACGCCGGGGGCAGCTACCCGAATTACGACACAAGTACCAATTCGGTACCACTTTCCACCACGTCCGGTATCGGCGGCAGGATGACGATAACCTCACTGACGTCCAACATACTCACGAGAGTAATTAGTTATACGCCAGTCATACTTGCCCCCAATACGCTCGACGTCGCCTATGCTTATCTGCCAACCTCCACCAATTTCATTCGTTATAATGGCAGCGTTACCTATTATGCGCAGTATGAACTGGTCATCGTCGACGCGGCCAAATATGCGGCCAATGATACGACAACCACACTTCTGTCGCAGTACATGGCCGCCCAGCGCGGGCCACAACTTCTTGTGGGCATGTATGTTTACCCGGACTCGACGGGGACACAGAGCACAATCAATTGTTTTAGAGGTTCCAACTACGCGTTGAACTTGCCTCAGTTGCAATCAGCACTGCCCAAGGACCTGCCTACCTGCAAGTTCAGCGCCGGTGAACTGAATCAGACGGTCAAACTCAACTCCGCCACACAGTCGCAGATTGCCTCGCAAGGCAGTACACGCAGCGCGGGCACGGTGGGCGAAATGGCGTTTTCGATCACAGCCTCGGCTTGCGGCAAAGGCGCGGTTTATTCCACCTATTTCACCGATGCGCTTCACACCGGTAGTCAGCAGAACTATCTGCAGCCAAGTGCAGACAATAAAGTGGGGGTACGCCTCTACCACAGCAACGAGACAGCCCCGATCACATTCGGCCCTACGCCAACAGGCAGTACGCTGCCTTCGCAGGCACCGATTCAATATGGCAATTCCTCGGCTGCTGCGGGGGCCTCATATACCATGCCCTTTACAGCACAGTACGTGCGGATGCCGGGTGTCGATACCGCACCCGCTGGAGCGGTCACTGCAATGGCGACTGTCACGATCGTATATCCCTAGCCGCCAGCCTACCAAACAGCCAAACCTCATCCCTCAGCCATCACGAATTGCCGATGGCTGTTGGCGTTAGGATTGAGTCGAGTTGTCTAAATCAGCGGTGATGCTCAGAGCCGAAATCGATCCACCGACTGCGACAATTTCCCCGCCAACGCAGACAACTCGTCCGTCGTCGAGGCCGTCGTGCCGATCACCTGGCTGTTGCGCTGCGACATGCTGGCAATCATCTCCACTTGATGGGCAATTTCGTTACTGGCCAGGCTTTGCTCGCTGATGGTGCGGGAGATGTCGTTGACCAACTCGGTGGTGTTGAGGGTGGCCTGGAGAATCTCGCGGATGGCGCGCTCGACTTCGGCGGTCACGGCCATGCCCTTGTCCACTTGTGTGACGCCCTCCTCCATGCTGGTCACCGCTTCGCGGGTGTTTTGCTGGATACGGCCGACCATGCTGGCAATTTCCTGGGTCGAGGCGCTGGTGCGTCCGGCCAGGCTGCGCACTTCATCGGCGACTACCGCAAAACCGCGCCCCTGTTCACCGGCACGGGCGGCTTCGATCGCGGCATTCAGGGCCAGCAGATTGGTTTGATCGGCAATGCCCTTGATGACCTGGATAATGCTGAAGATTGCCTCGGACTCCTTGTCCAGCGTGCGGATGACGTGAGCCGACTGCTGCGCCGAACGGGCAATGCCAGCCATGTCACTGACCACTTGGTGGATCACCCGACCGCCGTCCTTGGCCAAGGCTTCTGCCTGGTTGGCCATGTTCAGTGCGCGCGCCGCATGTTGGGTGATTTCCTCGATACTGGCGGTCATTTCACTGGCCGCCGCCGCCATGGTGCTGGCGGCGCTACTTTGCTGCTGACTGCTGCCCGCCACCTCATGGCAACCCTGGCTCAACTGCTCGCTCATGCCATTGACGCCATGGGCATTGCTGCGCACCACTTCGATCATGCCGCGCAGGTCCCGCTGCATGGTGCCGAGGCTGCGTATCAGCGCGCTGGCCTCGTCCTTGCGCTGGGGCTCGACAATCGGTTCGCTCAAATTGCCACGGGCGATGCTGTCGGCGATGCGGCTCGCGGCCTGCAACGGCCCCATGATGCTCCGGGTAACCCAGCGGCCCTGCGCCAGGAGCAGCAGCAGGCTCGCAATCAACACCACGCCCAAGGTGAAGTTGGCGTTGCTGATGGTTTGTCGGGTGCCGATGCTGGTTTGCTGCGTATTGGTTTCGATCAGCTCGCTGAGGCTCGCCAGTTGGCCTTCCAACTGGCTGAAGGCTGTATTGAAGGTCTCCAGTTCGCCGCGAGCGGCCTCCGGGTTGTCCAGCGCGAGTGCCACAATGCGTTCAGCGGCGCTGATATAGGTATCCAGGCTGGGTTTGATTTTTTCCAGGCTGGTCTTGAGCGTGTCGCCCAGCGGCAGCTTGAGGTTGTCCTCCAGCACCTGGCGAAAGTGCTCGGCATGCTCCTTGAGCGAGTTGCCGACCTCGGCCTTGGTGCTGGTGCTTTTACCCAACCCGACCAACATCGCCGACAACACATCGGCGCGCAGGGCGTCGTGCATCATGTCGGCTTCCATGTGGTTGCGCAGCACCGTCATGCTGATCTCGTTATCCTGCACGGCATCGGCCATCCGGACGTTTCCCAGGTAACCGGCCAGGCTCATGATCAAAGCGGTGAGCAACCCGGTCGCAATCAATAGCCATAAGCGTAATTTGATCGTCATGCTGGTCATCCCCGTAGCCTGGACAGCCGGTTGGGAACCCAACCGCTAGAGCGTCACTGATACTGTTATCGGCAGAGGCTCCCTGTTATTGAAGCTCAATTGCGCAGATCTGCGCAGATAAACTCAAAGCCCTCCCCGCCTTGTTTGCGCGGGGGCGGTTCTTTAAGCTGACCGACCTTTGCTTCACCCGGAACTGCCCATGCCTAAACGTATCGCCCGCCTTGCTTTGCTGCTAGGTCTGATCACGGCCGTCGGCCCCTTTGCCATCGATATCTACCTGCCAGCGCTGCCGACCCTGGGCGCCAGCCTGCAGGCCTCGCCGGCAGCGGTGCAGATGAGCCTCACGGTGTTCTTCATGATCATCGGCGTCTGCCAGCTGTTTTATGGCCCGATCAGTGATGTGTTCGGGCGCAAGCCGCCGATCTATGCCGGGTTGGTGATCTTCGCCGTGGGCAGTATCGGCTGCGCCCTGGCGCCGAGCATCGAAGTGCTGATTGGTTTTCGCGCCGTGCAGGCGTTCGGCGCATGCGCGGGGATGGTGATTCCGCGGGCGATTGTGCGTGACCTGTATACCGGCCATGAAGCGGCACGCCTGATGGCTTTGCTGATGTTGGTGATGAGTGTGTCGCCGATCCTCGCGCCATTGGCCGGTAGCCTGGTGATTGCGCTCTGGAGTTGGCGCGAGGTGTTTGCCGTGCTGGCGGTGGTGGCCGTGTTGTGCCTGGGCATGACCATCGTGCAATTGCCTGAAACCCACCCCGCCGAGCGCCGACTGGGCAAGACCCTGGGGCATGCATTCAGCAGTTATGGGGCGTTGTTGCGCGACCCGGTGTTCATCGGTTTATCGGTGGTGTGCGGGTTCGGCCTGGCAACGTTCTTTGTGTTTATCGGCAGCGCGCCGTTCGTATACATCGAGTACTTCGGGTTGACCCCGACCCAATTCAGCCTGTGCTTTGCGCTGAACGCGGCGTCATTTTTTGCCATGAGTCAACTCACCGCCCGCCTGAGCGCGCGCTTCGGGCTGGCGCCGCTGATTCGCTGGTCGGTGGTGGGCGTGGCGGCGGTCATGGTGGTGTTGGCCGCCACCACGCTGTGGGGCAATCACCTGGGCTTGATGATGACACTGCTGTTTATCGGTTTCGGGTTTCTCGGCTTGCTGTTACCGGCGGCCGGTGTGTTGTCCCTGGAGGATCATGGTGCGGTGGCGGGTTCCGCGTCGGCACTGCTCGGCGCGATCCAGATGATCACGGCCGCGGTCTCCATGACCCTGGTGGGAATCTTCGCCGATCACACCCCGGCGCCGATGTTGATTGGCATCGCCCTGTGTGCGGTCGCGGCGATGCTCACCACGTTGTGGACCTTGCGCCGTTTACCGGCGCACTTGCTGCCCGGCGCTCCGCCTTCCTCCTGAGCCATGCCCGAGGATGGAACACGGCGACCGCGCTCGCCGACGGCTACAGGTCAAACCGATCCACCGCGCGCCGGCGCTCATTGTCATCGCGCATGTCATAGCTGGCGGTGGTCTGGATATTGGTGTGGTGCGCAAGTTTTTGTGCAATCGACAGGTCATGTTCCTCGATCACCCGCGTGATGAAAGACCGCCGAAAATCATGGGGCATGATCGTCACCCCGACTTGCTGACCGCGCTGGCGGGCGATGTAGTAAATCGCATGCTTGGTGATGCGTTCGCGGGTGATGTGGCTACCCCGGCGGATGCGGTTGAACAGGAACGCATCGTCTGACTCGCCTTCCTTGAGCTGTTCGCGCCGGAATTCGAGCCAGGCCTGTAATTTGGCGAAGGCCCAGCCCGGCGCGTACTTGATCAGTTCCTTGTTGCCCTTGCCGATCACGCGCAGGCTGCGCTCGCCAAAGTTGATCTGCGCCAGGTCGAGGTTGACCGACTCCGACTTGCGCATGCCTGAGCCATACAAGATGCCGATCACTGCAGCATCGCGCAGGCCCTGGGGGCGCGGATCGGCAGCGCATACGTCCATCATTTCGCGGATCAACGTGCGACGCAGATTGCGCCCCTGGCTCAGGCGTGTACCGGGCGCAGCCTTGACCGTGCGGATTTTCAGCAGGTGTTCCTGGCTGATCAGGCTCATGCGCCAGGCTTCGTTCATGACCCCGCGCACAGCGTTGACATACAGCGATGAGGTATTGGGCGCGTAGCCGTCCTCGCGCAAGGCCGCAACCAGCGCGATCACCTGTTCGGGTTGCAGCAGGTGCCAGTCGATCTCCTCAAGGTTGATGTCCTCGAAGCCCAGGCGGTCGGCGGCATCCTGCAGCACGTAACGCATGGTCAGTTGGCTGGAGGGCGCCAGGCGGGTGAGGTAGAGGGTCAGAGGGTTGCGGATAGACTCAGTCAAGGTAGATCAGCCTTTGGATTAAATACCTCGAGTAACCAATTGTTTATTCGAGGTATTTATTGAATTGGCGACGGCCGAGTCTAACGCACGATCGGCCCTGGCGCCAAATCACGGGGCGGTCTCTTCGTCCTCGGTCGGCTCCTGGGACGGGGTCTGCGCCTGGCCCCATTCAGCATCCTGTTTCTGCATCAGCGCGAACCAGTGCTGACGCATGAACGTCAGGTAGGCCTCCGGCGCCTTGGCAAAGTCTTTCTCGTCGCTGTAGCAACCCGGCAAAGGCAACTCGGTGCCCTGCTCCTTGTACTGGCTGACCAACGCTTGTTGCCCGGCGACGCTGCAATCCCTGGGCAGCGGCATGCCACGCAGTGCCCCGGCCTCTTCGTCCCACCAGGCGGCGCCGACCCGGTCGACCCCGCGCAGGCGGTACTTCTGCGCCTTGCCGACATGCATGATCAGTTTGAATTCATTAGGGCTGACATCACTGGTGCAGGTGCGCGTGTAACCCACCGTAGCCTGGGTGGTGCCGTCGCCGGCAAGGTCGGTGACTTTGGTCGCCGCCATGTCGAAGCGCAGCGCGGCATCGAATTCACAGTGCTGCACGTCGTCGTAGAGCATCCACATGCGCTTGGGGCGGTCACCGTCGATCAGATACTGGGCCGCGTAGACAAACGCCGACTGGGTGCCGTCATCCTCGCGTTCGCTGATTTGCTCGGCCAACACCAGCAGGTTCTTGCCCTGGCGGTCGTCCCAGGTGTAGGCGGCAACTTGCTTGCCGCGCACTTCAACCCCTTCCGGCAGTTGGGCCACCGTGGTCAGCGCCACTGCGTCATCGGCGCATGCGGTGGTGACGCAGGCTGCGCTCATCAACAATCCCATCAACACCGGCCGCCATTGGCCGCCTAAACGCTGCACGCTATTCATCCGAGTACCCTGGCAAGAGATGGCTTACTTTACCGGCACTTGAGGCGCAATGCAGAGAAGATTCTTCAATAAACACACGTAGCAGACACTGCCGCCACGCACCACGCAGATCCGCGCCTACTCAGTGGAGCCCGGCGTCATGCAAAACGTTCCTATTACGCTAAATAAACAACACCCTCAGAGCCTTAGTTGTGTAGCTGAACCCTAGCTGTCTACCTGTCAAATAAACGAGTTTTTCATACGGCTTTCATATTCGTTGAACATTTTTACGCTTAATCTTGGCCATAGGACTTGAGAACGAGCCGCACTGTGCCGACTAACTTGTTGATTCCCCTTTACCTTTGTGGTTTTTGGTCTTTACTCTCTGCTACACATGGAAGACCTCAATACCCCACCAGGATGGTCGGATGAACTCCCCAATTCCACACTAGGTTTAACCAGACACCCGCCTTTTCGGCCAGTGGCTGTTGTCTTCACGCTCCAAGTTGCTCAAACCCCGAGGTTATGAATCTTTGAAACCCTACCCTATTCATTGTGTGTCGATCGTTATCCCGGTCTACAACGAACAAGAAAGCCTGCCTGAATTGCTGCGTCGCACGACGGCAGCTTGCAAGCAACTGGCCTACGAATACGAAATCATCCTGGTGGATGACGGTAGCCGCGACAAATCCGCACAATTACTTGAAGACGCTGCCGCCGAAGACGGCAGCAATGTGGTCGCGGTGATCCTCAATCGCAACTATGGTCAGCATGCGGCAATCATGGCCGGCTTCGAGCAGTGCCGGGGCGATGTGGTGATTACCCTCGACGCCGACCTGCAGAACCCGCCGGAAGAAATCCCGCGCCTGGTGGAACAAGCCGCGCTGGGCTACGACGTGGTTGCCACCGTGCGCAACAACCGCCAGGACTCGGCCTTCCGCCGCTGGCCGTCGCGCCTGATCAACCTGGCCGTGCAGCGTTCGACCGGCGTTGCCATGAGTGACTACGGCTGCATGCTGCGCGCGTACCGCCGCACCATCGTCGACGCCATGCTCGCCTGCCGCGAACGCAGCACGTTTATTCCGATCCTGGCCAACGGTTTTGCCCGTCACACGACTGAAATCCTCGTACACCATGCTGAGCGCGAACACGGCGAATCCAAATACAGCGCCATGCGCCTGATCAGCCTGATGTTCGACCTGCTGACCTGCATGACCACCACCCCGCTTCGCCTGCTGTCCATCGTCGGCTTCAGCCTGGCGGGCCTGGGCGTGCTGTTCGCCGTTGCGCTGATCGTCCTGCGCCTGGCCTTCGGCGCCCAATGGGCCGGCGGCGGTACGTTCGTGCTGTTCGCGGTGCTGTTCGTGTTCACCGGCGGCCAGTTCATCGGCATGGGCCTCTTGGGTGAATACCTGGGCCGCATGTACAGCGATGTGCGCGCCCGCCCTCGGTTCTTTATTGAAAAAGTGCTGCGCAACCAACCGGCAGCACCGGCACCCGTGGTCGTCGTTGACGGCATGGTGTCCTCCCATACCACCACTACTTCCCCTTCCGATCAGGTTTCGTCATGAATTCAAAAGCTGTTGTCTTCGCTTACCACGATATTGGCTGTGCTGGCATTGAAGCCCTGCTGACTGCCGGTTACGACATTGCTGCCGTGTTCACCCATGCCGATGACCCCAAGGAAAACAATTTCTACGGTTCCGTCGCGCAACTGTGCGCCCGCAAAGACATCCCGGTGCATGCACCGGAAGACGCCAACCACCCGCTGTGGATCGAGCGCATCGCCAAGCTCAACCCGGATTTCATCTTCTCCTTCTACTACCGCAACCTGCTGAGCGAACCCCTGCTGGCCACCGCCCGCAAAGGCGCGTTCAACCTGCACGGCTCGCTGCTGCCGAAATACCGTGGCCGCGCGCCCGCCAACTGGGTGCTGGTCAAGGGCGAAACCGAAACCGGCGTGACCCTGCACCGCATGGTCAAGCGTGCCGATGCCGGCGCGATCCTGGCCCAGCAGAAAGTCGCGATCGAGCGTTCCGACACCGGCCTGACCCTGCACGCCAAACTGCGTGACGCCGCCAGCAGCCTGCTGCGCGACGCCTTGCCGCAACTGGCCGCGGGCAAACTGGCGGAAACCGCCCAGGACGAAAGCAAGGCCACTTATTTCGGCCGCCGCACTCCAGCGGATGGCAAGTTGGAATGGCAAAAACCGGCTGAAGAACTGTTCAACCTGGTACGCGCCGTGACGCAACCGTACCCGGGCGCTTTCTGCGCCGTGGGCGAGCACAAGCTGATCGTGTGGCAAGCCGAAGTGGTCCAGGGCAACGAAGGCCTGGCGCCTGGCCGCGTGATCAGCGTCAACCCGCTGCGCATCGCGTGCGGTGAAGACTCGCTGGTGATCAAGTTCGGTCAGCGCAACGACAACGGTCTGTACCTGACCGGCCCGTCCCTGGCCAACGAATTGGGCCTGGTAGACGGTTCCGTCCTGCGCGGCGCCGAGTCCGGCCGCAAGCCACGTCGCACCCGTGTGCTGATCCTGGGCGTGAACGGCTTTATCGGTAACCACCTGTCCGAACGCCTGCTGCGTGACGACCGTTACGAAGTCTACGGCCTGGACATCGGCTCCGACGCCATCGAGCGCCTGCGCAGCCACCCGAACTTCCATTACGTGGAAGGCGATATCAGCATCCACACCGAGTGGATCGAGTACCACATCAAGAAGTGCGACGTGGTCCTGCCGCTGGTGGCCATCGCCACCCCGATCGAATATACCCGCAACCCGCTGCGCGTGTTCGAGCTGGACTTCGAAGAGAACCTCAAGCTGGTGCGCTACTGCGTCAAGTACAACAAGCGCGTGATCTTCCCGTCGACTTCTGAAGTCTATGGCATGTGCCAGGACCAGTACTTCGACGAAGACACCTCCAACCTGGTGGTCGGCCCGGTCAACAAGCAACGCTGGATCTACTCGGTCTCCAAGCAACTGCTGGACCGCGTGATCTGGGCCTACGGCGCCAAGGGCCTGAAGTTCACCCTGTTCCGTCCATTCAACTGGATGGGCCCGCGTCTGGACCGCCTGGACTCGGCACGTATCGGCAGCTCCCGTGCGATCACCCAGTTGATCCTGAACCTGGTGGAAGGTACGCCGATCCGCCTGTTCGACGGTGGCGAGCAGAAACGCTGCTTCACCGACATCGCCGACGGCATCGAAGCCCTGGCGCGCATCATCGATAACGACAACGATGCGTGCAACGGCCAGATCATCAACATTGGCAACCCGGAAAACGAAGCAAGCATCCGCCAGTTGGGCGAAGAACTGCTGCGTCAGTTCGAAGCTCACCCGCTGCGCAGCAACTTCCCGCCGTTCGCCGGTTTCCGCGACGTGGAAAGCAAGGCGTTCTACGGCACCGGTTACCAGGACGTGGCCCACCGCAAACCAAGCATCGAAAACGCCAAGCGCCTGCTGAACTGGGAGCCGACCGTGGAGATGAGCGAAACCATCGGCAACACCCTGGATTTCTTCCTGCGTGAAGCCATGCTCGAAATCTCGGACAAGCGCTGATGCAGGCAGGTCTTCGCATTGATGTCGACACCTACCGCGGCACCCGCGAAGGCGTGCCACGGTTGCTCGAGTCCCTGGATGAAGCCGGGGTAAAAGCAACGTTCTTCTTCAGTGTCGGGCCGGACAATATGGGGCGCCACTTGTGGCGCCTGATCCGCCCGCAATTTCTGTGGAAGATGCTGCGTTCCAACGCCGCCGGCCTGTATGGCTGGGATATCTTGCTCGCCGGCACCGCCTGGCCGGGCAAGCCGATCGGCCGCGACCTGGGGCACTTGATGCGCCAGGCCAAGGCCGCCGGGCATGAAGTCGGCCTGCACGCCTGGGATCACCATGGCTGGCAGGCCAACGCCGGACGTTGGAGCGACGCACAGTTGATCGAGCAGGTCCGACGCGGTGTGGACACCTTGAGCGACATCCTCGGTGAACGTATCGACTGTTCAGCGGCCGCCGGTTGGCGCGCCGATGAACGCGTGGTGCAAGCCAAGCAAGCCTTCAACTTTCGCTACAACAGCGATTGTCGGGGCACCAGCCTGTTTCGTCCGACCCTGGCCGATGGCAGCGCGGGCACCCCACAGATTCCGGTAGACCTGCCGACCTTCGACGAAGTCGTCGGGCCGGTGGTGGCTGCCAAGGATTTCAACGGGTTCATTCTCGACCGCTTCGCAGAGTCGAAGCTGAACGTCTACACGATCCACGCAGAAGTAGAAGGGATTCTGATGGCCAACGATTTTCGCCAGTTGCTCGCCCAGGCAGGGCAGCGCGGCATCCATTTCAAACCGCTGGGCGACCTGCTCCCGGCGGACGTCTCCACCCTGCCCCAGCAACAACTGGTGCGCGGCGCCCTGAGCGGCCGTGAGGGTTGGCTCGGAGTGCAGCAGGCATGATCCGCCGTTGGGCGCTGCCCCTGCTGCTGTTGGCATTCGGCGCATTTTATCTGTTACCCCTGGCCACCCATGGCCTGTGGATTCCGGATGAAACCCGCTATGCACAGATCAGCCAGGAAATGCTGCTGACCGGCAAATGGGCGTCGCCGCACTTTATGGGCATTCGCTATTTCGAAAAACCGGCTGCCGGTTACTGGATGATCGCGCTGGGCCAGGCGATCTTCGGGCAAAACCTGTTCGGCGTGCGCTTTGCGTCGGCCTTGAGCACCGGGCTCAGCATTCTGCTGGTGTACCTGGTGTCGCGCCGGTTGTGGAATGACCCGCACAAGAGCCTGGTCAGCACAGTGCTGTACATGAGCTTTGTCAGCGTCGTGGCGCTGGGCGGTTATGCCAACCTGGACCCGCAGTTCACCTTCTGGGTCAACCTGACCGGCGTGGCGCTGTGGTTTTGCTTCGACAGCACCACCCGCAACGGTCGCGTCGGGTCCTGGGCGCTGCTTGGGGTTGCCTGTGGCATGGGTTTCATGACCAAAGGCTTCCTCGCCTGGCTGCTGCCGGTGCTGATCGCCCTGCCCTACGCGATCTGGCAGAAGCGCTTGCGCGAGCTGCTCGGTTACGGCCTGGTCGCCGTCGCCGTGGCGATTGTCATCAGCCTGCCCTGGGCGCTTGCGGTGCAGAGTCAGGAGCCGGATTTCTGGAACTTCTTCTTTTGGCATGAGCATATCCAACGCTTTGCCGGCGCAGACGCGCAGCACGCCGAGCCATTCTGGTACTACCTGCCGCTGCTGGTCGCATTCAGCCTGCCGTGGGTGGCGCTGTTGCCGTCCACCGTCAAGCAGGCCTGGCAGCAGAAGCGCGCGCCCGGCACCGCATTCCTGCTGTTGTGGCTGCTGATGCCGCTGGCACTGTTCAGCCTGGCCAAAGGCAAGCTGCCGTCCTACATCATGCCGTGCCTGCTGCCGCTGGCGTTGCTCATGGGTAACGCGCTCACCGACAAACTGGCCCAGGCGCGTGACCGTGCCTTGCGCATCAACGGCTGGCTGAACCTGATCCTCGGTGTCGTGGCCTTGCTCGCACTGACGTGGTTCCAACTGAAAAAACCGCTGTACGAACACGGCCAGGAAACCCTCAGCCTGGTGCTGGTATTCACCGGCCTGTTCGGCTGGATCATCGCCAACCTGTTGCAGGTTGCACGCCCACTGAAACTGTGGGCTGCGCCGGCGCTGGGCAGCTGGCTGCTGTTGGCATTGGCCCCGGCCGCGCTGCCCCATTCGGTGGTGTACAACAAGACGCCGGATCAATTCATCATCGACCACCTGCAGGAACTGCAACCGACATCCGCCCTGCTCAGCAATGACCTCGGCGCGGCATCGGCCTTGGCCTGGCGCCTGCAACGCACCGACATCACCCTCTATAACACCATCGGCGAAGTGAAATACGGCCTCGCCTACCCGGACGCCGCCCAGCGCAAGGTCGACATGACCCAGGTCCAGCAATGGATGAACGAGGCCCGCCGGCAAGGCTCTGTGGGCGTGGTGATGCGCGTCAAGGGTGACGAGGAGATCGCCGAAGTGAACCTGCTGCCCCCGGATGGCAAGCGCTATGAGCAAGGCAATATCGTGATCCTGATTTTCCCGCGGGTTGCGCCATGATCACCCTGTTCCTGTTACTGGCCGCCTGCCTGCTCACTTGCATGGGCCAGGTCGCTCAGAAGTTCGCCGTGGAAAGCTGGCGCGACCAACCTGACGGTTGGGCCCTGAAACTGCGCTCAGCCTGGTTGTGGGCCGCGCTGTTGTGCCTGGGTTTTGGCCTGTTGGTCTGGTTGCTGGTGCTGCAGCGCCTCGAAGTCGGGATTGCCTACCCGATGCTCAGCCTCAATTTCGTCTTGGTCACGTTAATGGCGCGCTTCGTATTCAAGGAGCACATCGACACTCGGCATTGGCTGGGCGTGGCGCTGGTGATTGCCGGCGTCGTGCTGCTGGGGCGCCAGGTATGAGCCGGGCTCGCGGGTTTGCCTTCGCCCTGGGCAGTGTCGGCCTGGTCAGCGCCGCCCAGTTGGGGATGCGCTGGAGCATGACGCGCCTGCCCCTGCCGGACGAATGGCTCGGCGCATTCAGCAGCAACGCCATCGACCTGGGCGCCCTCGGCGTGGTGAGCCTGGCAATCCTCGCTTATGCGCTGTCGATGCTGTGCTGGCTCTGTGCGCTCAAGGATTTGCCCCTGGGCCGCGCCTATTCGCTGCTCAGCATCAGCTACGCGCTGGTCTACCTGTTGGCCGCCAGCCTGCCGGTGTTCAACGAACATTTTTCGCTTTCAAAAACCCTGGGGGTGGCCTTGGTCATCCTCGGTGTACTGGTTATTAACTCTCGTCGTGCTAGCACAGCAAGCCCCAGGAATGCCCCATGAAAATCAGTGTATTTGGTAGTGGTTACGTCGGTCTGGTACAGGCCACTGTATTGGCCGAAGTCGGTCACGATGTCATCTGCATGGACGTTGATCAACACAAGGTCAGGCAATTGCAGCAGGGCCATGTGAGCATTTTCGAGCCAGGGTTGGCGGCGATGGTCAAGGAGAACCTTGAAAGCGGACGACTGAGCTTCACCTTCGATGAAAAGCTCGCCGTCGAACATGGCGAAGTGCTGTTTATCGCGGTAGGTACGCCGTCGGATGAAGACGGTTCGGCGGACTTGAAATACGTGCTGTCGGTCGGCGATGCGGTTGCCCGCCATCGCATCGAGCCGGTGATCCTGGTGGAAAAATCCACTGTACCCGTCGGCACCGGCGACACCTTGCGCGCCCATATCGAAAAGGCCCTGCACGGGACCGGCCGGCACCTGGAGTTCGATATCGTCTCCAACCCGGAATTCCTCAAGGAAGGCTCGGCGGTTGCCGACTGCCGCCGCCCGGACCGCATCATCATCGGCTGCGAGCGTGAAGAAGTGCGCGAAGTCATGCGCGACCTGTACGCGCCCTTCAACCGCAACCACGATCGCATCATCTTCATGGACCTGCGCAGCGCCGAACTGACCAAGTACGCCGCCAACTGCATGCTGGCCACCAAGATCAGCTTCATCAACCAGATCGCCGAACTGGCCGAACACCTGGGGGCGGACATCGAAGCGATACGCCTGGGCATCGGCGCCGACTCGCGCATCGGCTATCACTTCATCTACCCAGGCTGCGGCTACGGCGGCTCGTGCTTCCCCAAGGACATGCGCGCGCTGATCCACAGCGCCAAGCAGGCCCATTGCTCGAGCGACCTGCTCGAAGCCGTCGAAGCGATCAACCAGCGCCAGAAGAGCAAGCTGTTTGAGCGCATCAACGCCTTCTTCAAGGGCGACCTGCGCGGCAAGACCTTCGCCCTGTGGGGCCTGGCCTTCAAGCCCAACACCGACGACATGCGCGATGCCCCGAGCCGCGTGTTGATGGAAGCGCTGTGGGCAGCCGGCGCCAATGTGCGCGCGTTTGACCCGGAAGCCATGCAGGAAACCCTGCGGATCTACGGCGACGACCCACGGCTGATGCTGATGGGCACTCCGGAATCCACCCTGAGCGGCGCCGATGCGCTGATCATCTGCACGGAATGGCAGCAGTTCAAGGCACCGGACTTCGACCTGATCCACCAACGCCTGAACACTCCGGTGATCTTCGATGGGCGCAACCTGTACGACGGCGAGCGCCTGGCGCGCAAAGGCTTCCAGTACTTCCCGATGGGCCGTGGCGACTCCTGCCAGTTGCCGATTCCCCAGCAACAGTGGGTGCCGCAAGCAGGGGAAGCCTGACAAGTGAACGATCAAATGCCCCAACTGATGAACGCAGCGATCCGGCGCCAGTCGCTGGGGTTGGCGCTGCTGGCGTTGCTGTTATTCATCGCCGGTAACTGGCACCAGGCAATCATCGGGTTTGACTCGCGCTTCGTGGTATTCGCCCAGGAAATGCTGCGCCATGGGCCGAGCTTCTTCCCCACGACCTACGGGCAACCGTATGCCGATTACCTGGCGACCTCGACGCTGATGACGTGGCTGCTGTCCTTGCCCCTGGGCCAGGTCAACAGCTTCACGGCCTGGTTGCCGACGTCCATCGCTTCGGCGCTGATCGTCATGCTGGTGTATCGCCTGACGGCGCCCTACTCCCAGCGTTGGGGCCTGCTGAGTGTTGCGCTGCTGTTGCTCAGCAGCACGTTTATCAGCGAAACCCGCGCTGTGTCGCTGGACCAGATGCTCGCGGCCGTGGCCCTGACGGTGTTCTACCTGGGTTATGCACATGATCACTTCGGCGCCGCCAAGCGCTTGCATTGGCTGTACCTGCTGTTGATCGTGGGCTTTGCGATCCGTGGGCCGATTGGCCTGGTGATTCCCACAGGCGTGCTGTGCAGCTACTTCCTGATCAACCGTCAATGGCGCCAACTGTTCAGCTTCGGCCTGTTGGCCCTGGCACTGCTGGGGGCCTGCGTCGGCCTGCTGTTGCTGCTGGCCAAGCTCAGTGGCGGCGAAGCGTTCATGCAGGACGTGATCCGCATGCAGTTCCTCGGGCGGATGGATGGCAGTGAAGGCTCCAGCGGTGCGTTGTATTACTTCAGCAGTTCCCTGGGCAACTACGCGCTGGCTTACCCGCTGGCGTTGCTGGTGCTGCTGGCGATAGCGCTGGGCGGCCGACGCGCACCTGATCCGGCGTTGCAGTTGGTGCTGTACTGCGCCGCGGCGGGCTTGCTGGTGATGCTCGGCTTGTCGGTGCCCCAGGCGAAGAAAGCGCGTTACGTGCTGCCGATGCTGCCGATGGCGGCCATTATTGCGGCGTATCCGTTTCAAGTCGCCCACGGCCGGTTGTTCGGCTGGCTGCGCGGTTTGATGCTGAGCCTGTGGACCGTGTTACCTGCGTTGCTGATCGCCGGGCTCTGGATGGCGCGCCCGCGTTACCCGGAGCAGTTGGCGCACATCGGCTGGGTGTTGGGCGTGCTTGGCGTGCTTCAAGTGCTGGCGTTGGTGGCAGTGTTCCAGGCACGCCTGCGCATGCTGGCGCCGGCGCTGACCGCCGTGCTGGCGGTATGGACCACCTATATTTGGGTGGTCGAGCCACTGGAGCGTAGCCTCTATGACACGCGTACCTTCAGCCTGCAAGTCCAGGCCCAGGTCCACCAGCAACCGGCGCCCGTCGTGCTGCATGCGCTGGGCAAAGATGCCAAAGCCATCAAGTTCATCGTCAACCTCGATTGCGACCGAGTGCCGTTGTTCACACAGCAGCCCGCCGACCTGGCGACGTTGCAAGGCCCGGCGTGGCTGGTCATGAGCCAGGACGACTTCGAAGCGTTGCAAGACCCGCGATTGCGCTCGATCACACCGACGCTCACCGGCACATTCGACAAGAATCCCTACGTGCTGCTGCACTTGGACAAGCCCCTCCAACCTTGACTGCGCCGGCGGCAGCCGGCCAGTTGAGTCCATTATTTTTGTATTTAACCTGCATTAATATGCATTGGCGACCTTGCATCGCGCTCGGCACACTACGCAGGTTCCTCCCCCAAATGCAGGAACTTTCAAGGGCTTTTCCGGGAAACCAGACAAGCCTTTTTTTTGCCCGCTGTTTATGGAAGTTGTCGATGCTCGCTCGCTGGTTACCCGCCGCCATCAATACCCGCCCTGCCGAATGGAGCCGTGCCGCGATCGGCATGGCCTTGGGCACTCTGCTCAGCGTATGGCTCTGCGCCCAAGTGTTTGGCATGGAGGTCGCCCTGCACCTGCTCGGCCCGCTGGGCGCGTCGGCCGTGCTGCTGTTTGCCGTTTCATCCGGCGCCCTGGCCCAGCCGTGGTCGATCATCGGCAGCTACCTGTGTGCGGCCGTGGTCGCGCTGTTAGTCGCGCGGGTCCTGGGGCGCACCTTGGGCAGCGCCTGCCTGGCTGCGGGCATGACTGTGATCCTGATCTGCTGGCTGCGCTGCCTGCACCCGCCCGCGGGAGGCCTGGCGATGACGCTGGTACTGGCCGATCCGTCCTCGGCGGCGCTCGGCTGGCAGGAACTGCCGGTGGTGATGCTCGGCGCCGGAGCGTTATTGACCTGTGCACTGGCCTACAACAATGCCACCCGCACGCGCTATCCCAAAGGTGCCAGCGAGTCGCCGACAGCAATCTTTAAGGATGCCAGGGCCGCACGCGATCCGGCGATTACCGCCGCCGACCTGAAGCTGGCATTGGCCGAGATGGAACAGTTCTACGATGTGGAACCCAATGAACTGGAACAGTTGATCCACGCCGCAGAAACCCACGCGCGCCGCCGCAGTATCGGTGAGGTACTGGCAAGCCGTGTCAATTGAGCCCGTGCATGGCGCACGACGAGTGGCGTGTCCACAGAGTTGCGACGCAGTACACGGCGGCTAAAGTTCTAACTATGTCAGTGGTTCACTTGAGGTCTGGAACGCCGTAACCCAGTAGCGAAGACATGCAGAGTCTGGCTGAGGGTTACGGTATGAACGAATGTCTGCAACACCTGCTTCGCACCCCGTTATTTGCTGCTCGAGAACGTCACCACCTCCCCCTCAGGGCCTACATGGACCTGACCATCAGGCGTATGCACGCCATTTTCAATGCCGGAGTGATCAACAATGACATGTGGCTCGGCCAACCGGACGAATCACATTTCAGGGCGCTGTGCGAACAGATCGGCGTGATCGGCGCCTACGATTACGCACTGTATTCCTCGCTGGTCGACCACATGATTGCCGCCAACGCCTTACTGACCCAGGGCAGCCCGGAGCAAGTGGCGCGCTACCGCGATGAAGTCATTCAGATGCGCGCTGTGTATGCCTTTGGCTGCACTGAAATCGCCAGCGGCACCGACGTGCGTAACCTCAAGACGACCGTTACCTACGATCCTGCCCGGCACTGCCTGGTGCTCGACTCACCGTGCGCCGGCGCCTGTAAATACTGGATCGGCAACAGTTTGTATGCTGCCCAGGTGGCGATGGTACTCGCGCGATTGCAGGTCAATGGCGAAGACCAGGGGCACCACTGGTTTCGCGTGGTGATTCGCGACGCGGAGAACGGCCCGTTGCGCCCGGGTGTCAAGGTCATGGCTTGCGACCCCAAGGGCGGCATTCACGCCAATCAGGTCGGCGGTTTGCGCTTTTGCCAGATGCAGCTGGACACCGACGCCTTGTTGCAACGCCACGCCAGGTTTACCCGCAACGGCCAGTTCGTCAGCGACCTGCCCAAAAACGAACGTTTTATCAATGCACTGGAGACATTCCTTCAGGAGCGCCTGCTGTTGATGGCCGCCTCGCGCCTTGGTGCAGGATTGAGCGCGCACCTGGCCTATCAATTCGCCCGCCACCGCCTGACACAGGCCGGCCCGCTACTGGGCAACCCGCTGTTTCGCCAGCGCTTGTACAACGTCCAGCTCAAGGCATTGGCCCTCAAGTATCTTGAGCAAGCCATCCTCGAACGCTTCGAAGCGCAATGGCCGCAGACCGAACGGCGTAAAGACCTGCACATTCTCGCGGCATTAAGCAAATGCATCGGCACCTGGATGGGCCTGGAAGTGATCGCCCAGTGCCGTGAGTTGTGTGGTTCACAAGGGTTTCACCACTACAACCAGATCGTCACCCTGCGCATGGACTTCGAGATCAGCCCGACATTCGCCGGGGACAACAGCGTGATGGCCTACCAAGTGATCAAGGATGCGCTGTCCCGTCCGCGATTTGACCGGGTCGCGCCCTGTAACCCGGGCCAGGCAATCGAGCGGAGCATTGTCCGGCAGTGCCGAGACGCCGGTGATTTTTCCCACCCGCAAGCGGTGGGGCTGACTTACGCCCGCGCCCTCGATCTGATCATTCAGGCGCTCGAAGGCCAGCCGCTCGAACCGGGCCTGCTGCGCGACTTGATCGCAGTGTTTGTCGCCTATTTGCACCGCTGGGGGCTCGCTCACGATGACGAACCGTGCGCCAGCATTGCGCGCATTGCCTGGCTCGGCGACTGGCTGAAGCCGCCTGACGAGCTGGTCGACGCGCCTATCGCGAAAGCCGACTACATCCAGCAGTTCACCCGCGCATTGTATGAGGATCAATAACCATGAACCCTCAAGGCAAACCCGACTTCCGCGACCCCGACACGGTTCGCGATCCCTACCCGGCCTACGCGTTTCTACGCACCCATCATCCCGTGTATTGGAGTTCCCAGCACAAGGCGTGGATGCTGACTCGCTTCGATGACGTCTTCAAGGCGCAAAGCGACGCCGCGCGCTACTCCTCGGATCGGATACGCCAGTTGGTAAACGCGCAACTGCCGCCCGAAAAACGCGCGATGTACGAGCCCTTTATTGAAAAAGCATCGCGCTGGATGTACGCCCAGGATGGCAAAGTCCATGAGGCCAGCCGCCATCTGCTCGGCCGCGCATTCACGCCGCGCTCGATTGAAGCGCTGCGGGCAGACATCCAGGCGGTTACCGATGAACTCCTCGCCACAGTGGGCCCTTCCGCCGAACTGATGAGCCGCCTGTTCAATCAGGTGCCGGCCAGAGTGCTGGCGATGCTCTACGGCATCCCCAAAAAAGATGCGCTCAAGCTGCGGCGCTGGACCGATGTGATCCTGATGTTTCTGGTCGGCAACCTTGACCCGGCGAATACTCCCGGCGCCGCCGCGCAAGGCCTGGAGGAGATGTATGCGTACTTCGGCAACCTGATCGAGCGACGCCGACAGGCCCCGCGTGACGACTTGGTCAGCCGTGTCATTGCCGCCGCCGGCCCCGACACGAGCACAGACGATCTGCTGGCCCAGGTGGCCTTTGTTCTGGTGGCTGGCTACACCACCAGCGCCGATATGCTGGGCATCGGCCTGTGGTACTTGTTGACCAACCCTGCCCAGTTGAACGCACTGCTGGCCGATGGTTCGTTGATGAAACCCGCGATCGAAGAAATGCTGCGCATTGATCCGTCGGGGCAGTTCAGCCATCGCGTCGTGACGCAAGATATCGAGCTCAGAGGCCAGACCCTGCGCAAAGGCGATCTGGTGTACCTGATACGTGCCGCTGCCAACCGCGACCCGGAGCACTTCGCCGACCCGGACCGCTTCAACATTCAACGCGCGAAAAACGACCACCTGGCCTTTGGCCGTGGCGTGCATTTCTGTCTGGGCCCGGCGCTGTTCCGGCTGGAGGCCGAGGTGGTGTTCAGCAGCCTGCTCAAGCGCTTCCCGAACCTGCGCCTGCAGGAGAAAAAGCCGCCGGTGTGGCGTACCAGTAACCTGCAGTTCCGCGGCTTGAAGACCCTCCACGTCGAACTTGAACCGATTCCAAAGGGCGCATCGATCCAGCGCTGCTTTTCCGCCGCCCCCTGGGAGAAAAATGGCGGTTACTGCCGTGCCTTGCGCGTCGGTGAAACCATCGTCACCAGTGGCACGGTAGCCTTCGACGAGCAGGGCAACCCCTACGCCAGCGACGATGTGTACTTACAGACCCGTCGCTGCCTGGAAATCATCGAAGCGGCGCTTAAACGGCTGGGCACCGATCGCACCCGAGTGATTGCCACACGCATGTACACCACCAACGTGAAGTGGTGGCCGCAAATCGCCCAAGCGCATAAGGAGTTTTTCGAGGGCTGCGAACCGACCACCATGTTGTTGGGCGTCAAGGCGCTGATAACCCCGGACTACCTGGTGGAAATCGAAGCCCAGGCACAGGCACCGGAGGCCAGGCCATGAGCCCCGAGCAGGCACGTCGGGAAGTGCGTGATGCGGTGGTGATGGATGTCAGCGACCTGACCCTGGCCACACCGGGGCAGCCGGTGGCCGTGAGGCTGTACCGGCCGGCCCGTCCTGCGCCGGCAGCGGTGCTGATGTATTTCCATGGCGGCGGCTGGGTCACAGGCGACCTCGATACCCACGACAGCTTTTGCCGGGTGATGGCGGAGTGGGCCGGCTGCGCCGTGGTGGCGGTGGACTACCCGAGGCCACCGGAACAACGCTTCCCCGCCGCGGTAAAAAGCTGTTATGCCGCCACGGTCTGGATCGCCCGCCACGGTGCCAGCCTGGGCTTGGACACTCGGCGCATCGCCGTGGCGGGCGGTGGCTCGGGCGGCGGGCTTGCCGCGGTGATCGGCCAAATGGCCAGGGACCTGGGCGAGGCGCACATCGGTTTTCAATTACTGCTCTACCCGCTTCTCGACTGCCTGGCGCGCAATCGTTCCCGACATGACTTCGCCACAGGCTTCGGGCTGACGGCCGAATTGCTGGAGTGGTACGTGAGCCACTACGTACCCGCCGATACGCCGCGGGCGCATCCTTGGCTTTCACCCGCCCGCGATCCGTGCCTGCAGGGCTTGCCTGCGGCCTTGATCATCACCGCCGGCTGCGATCCGCTGCGCGATGAAGGGCGCGCCTTCGCGCGACGCTTGAAAACCGCCGGGGTGCCGGTGCGGCACAAAGAGTACCCAGGCATGCGCCACGGGTTTATCAACCACCCCGCTGCCGAGCCTGCGGCCAGGCGGGCCGTGCTGCTCTGCGCCGAGGCTCTGGCCGGCTATTTTCATCCTTCGGCGGCCTGATCGCCGGTTCTGCATAAATGCAAAAACGACCTGCATGATTCCGGGTTGTACTGGGCAAATTTGCACTGGTACGATCGCGGGAGCGTTCGTCCCCGAACATATTGATAAAGAACAATAAAAGCAGGGAGTTACAGATGACTGCTCAGGTTTCATCCGAGGCAAGCCACGCCGACAGGCTTCAGCAAGAGGTTCTGGCCGACGTTCGCAACCATATTGGCCACCTTACCCTCAATCGCCCCGCCGGCTTGAACGCCATCACCCTGAACATGGTTCGCAGCCTGACCGAACAGTTACAGGCCTGGGCAGACGATCCCCAGGTGTACGCCGTGGTCCTACGCGGTACCGGTGAAAAAGCCTTCTGCGCCGGCGGCGATATTCGCTCGCTTTACGACAGCTTCAAGAACGGCGACAGCCTGCACCAGGATTTCTTCGTCGAGGAATACGCCCTCGACCTGTCCATCCACCATTACCGCAAACCGATACTGGCCCTGATGGACGGTTTTGTCCTAGGCGGCGGCATGGGCCTGGTGCAAGGCGCGGATCTGCGCGTGGTCACCGAACGCAGCCGCCTGGCGATGCCGGAAGTGGCGATCGGTTACTTCCCCGACGTCGGCGGCAGCTACTTCCTGCCGCGCATTCCTGGCGAACTGGGCATTTATCTGGGCGTTACCGGCGTGCAGATTCGCGCGGCCGATGCGTTGTACTGCGGGCTGGCGGACTGGTACCTGGACAGCACCAAGCTGGCCGACCTCGACCAGAAACTCGATCAACTGCAATGGCAAGACTCCCCTCTCAAGGACCTGCAAGGCGTGTTGGCCAAGCTGGCCGTGCAACAACTGCCGGACGCCCCGCTTGCCGCCTTGCGCCCCGCTATCGATCATTTCTTTGCCCTGCCGGACGTGCAGAGCATTGTCGAACAACTGCAGCAAGTAACCGTCGCCAACAGCCATGAATGGGCGCTGACCACGGCCAACCTGATGCAAACCCGTTCGCCGCTGGCCATGGCCGTGACCCTGGAAATGCTGCGGCGCGGGCGCCGTTTGCGGCTGGAGCAGTGTTTCGCCCTGGAACTGCATCTGGATCGCCAGTGGTTCGAGCGTGGCGACCTGATTGAAGGCGTCCGCGCCCTGATCATCGACAAGGACAAGAGCCCGCGCTGGAACCCGTCGACGCTCCATGGACTGGACCCGAGCCACGTGGAAAGCTTCTTCCACAACTTCACGCAGGTTGCGAGATAAGCCATGCAAGATATTGAATATACTGAAGAACAGATCATGATTCGCGACATGGCGCGCGACTTTGCCCGTGGCGAAATCGCCCCTCACGCCCAGGCCTGGGAAAAAGCCGGCTGGATCGATGATGCCCTGGTGGCGAAGATGGGCGAACTGGGCCTGCTGGGCATGGTGGTGCCGGAAGAATGGGGCGGCACCTATGTCGATTACGTAGCATATGCCTTGGCTGTGGAAGAGATTTCCGCCGGCGACGGTGCCACAGGCGCCCTGATGAGTATCCATAATTCAGTGGGTTGCGGGCCAATCCTCAACTACGGCACACCTGAACAGAAACAAACCTGGCTGGCCGACCTCGCCAGCGGCCAGGCCATCGGCTGCTTCTGCCTGACCGAACCGCAGGCCGGCTCCGAAGCCCACAACCTGCGTACCCGTGCCGAACTGCGCGACGGCCAGTGGGTGATCAATGGCGCCAAGCAGTTTGTCAGCAACGGCAAGCGCGCCAAGTTGGCGATTGTGTTTGCGGTGACCGATCCGGAACTGGGCAAGCGCGGCATTTCTGCCTTCCTGGTGCCGACCGACACGCCGGGGTTCGTGGTCGACCGTACCGAACACAAAATGGGCATCCGCGCCTCGGACACCTGTGCCGTCACCCTCAACCAATGCAGCGTGCCTGAGGCCAACCTGCTGGGTGAGCGCGGCAAAGGCCTGGCGATTGCGCTGTCCAACCTGGAAGGCGGGCGCATCGGCATTGCCGCTCAAGCCCTGGGCATCGCCCGTGCTGCGTTTGAAGCGGCGCTGGCGTATGCCCGTGACCGCGTGCAGTTCGACAAGGCCATCATCGAGCACCAGAGCGTGGCCAACCTGCTGGCCGACATGCAAACCCGGCTCAATGCCGCACGTTTACTGATCCTGCACGCCGCACGCCTGCGCAGTGCGGGCAAGCCGTGCCTGTCGGAAGCGTCCCAGGCCAAGCTGTTCGCCTCGGAAATGGCCGAAAAGGTCTGCTCCTCGGCCATGCAGATTCATGGCGGGTATGGGTATCTGGAGGATTATCCGGTGGAGCGCTACTACCGCGATGCGCGGATCACGCAGATCTACGAGGGCACCAGCGAGATTCAGCGGATGGTGATTGCACGGGAGCTGAAGAACTACCAGCTCTGACTGACACGCCACACCCCCCCTGTGGGAGCGTCCCACAGGGGGGGTGTGGCGTTTATAAGCTGCTTACTGGTCTTTGAATTCAGGCGCGCGCTTGGCCACGAATGCCGCCATGCCTTCCTTCTGATCCTGCGTCGCAAACGCCGCATGGAATACTCGACGCTCAAAGCGCACGCCTTCCGACAGGCTCACTTCAAACGCCCGGTTCACGCTTTCCTTGACCATCATGCTGATCGGCACCGACTTGCCGGCAATCAGCGTGGCGACTTTCAGCGCCTCTTCGAGCAGTTCATCGGCCGGGACAATACGCGCCACGACCCCACAACGCTCGGCTTCCACCGCATCGATAAAGCGCCCGGTCAGGCACATTTCCATGGCTTTGGCCTTGCCCACGGCGCGGGTCAGGCGCTGGGTGCCGCCCATGCCCGGCAGCACGCCGAGGTTGATTTCCGGCTGGCCGAACTTGGCGCCGTCGCCCGCCAGAATGAAGTCGCACATCAGCGCCAGCTCACAGCCGCCGCCCAGGGCGAAGCCGTTGACGGCCGCGATGATCGGCTTGCGACGGTTGGCCACGCGATCGGCCTCGCTGAACAGGTCGTCGATATAGATCCGCGGGTAGGTCAGCTCGGCCATTTCCTTGATGTCGGCGCCAGCGGCGAAGGCTTTTTTCGAGCCGGTCAGCACGATGCAGCCGATTTCAGGGTTGCGTTCCAGGGTGTCCAGCGCCTGATTCAACTCGTTGATCAGTTGTGCGTTCAACGCGTTCAGGGCTTGCGGGCGGTTGAGGGTGATCAACCCGACACGGCCCTGCACGTCGAGCAAAATAGTTTCGTAACTCATGTAATGGCTCCTTAAAGATTGCGTGAGATGACCATGCGCTGAATATCGCTGGTGCCTTCGTAAATCTGGCAGACCCGCACATCGCGGTAGATCCGCTCCAAGGGGAAGTCGCTCAGGTAACCGTAACCGCCCAAGGTTTGCAAGGCGGCGGAGCAGACTTTCTCGGCCATTTCCGAGGCGAACAGCTTGGCCATGGACGCCTCGACCAGCGCCGGTTTGCCGCTGTCACGCAGGGCGGCGGCGTAATGCACCATTTGCCGCGCGACGGCGATTTGCGTGGCCATGTCCGCCAGGCGGAAGGCCACGGCCTGGTGTTCGATCAAGGGTTTGCCAAAACTTTCGCGCTCGCGGGCATAGTCACGCGCCGCTTCAAAGGCGGCGCGGGCCATGCCCACCGATTGCGAGGCAATGCCGACACGCCCGCCTTCGAGGTTGGCCAGGGCGATGCGGTAGCCTTCGCCCTCCTCCCCCAGACGATTGGCGAGCGGCACCTTGACGTCTTCGAACAGGATCTGGCAAGTGTCCGACGCATGCTGGCCCAGCTTGTCCTCGACCCGCGCCACCGTGTAGCCCGGCGAATTCGTCGGCACGATAAACGCGCTGATGCCGCGCTTGCCCGCCGCCGGGTCGGTGACGGCAAACACAATCACGATGCCGGCGTTTTGCCCGGAGGTGATGAATTGTTTGCAGCCGTTCAACACATAGTGGTCGCCTTCGCGGCGCGCACGGGTTTTCAGGCTGCTGGCATCGGAACCGGCCTGCGGCTCGGTCAACGCGAAGGCGCCGAGCATCGCGCCGCTGGCCAGGGGCTTGAGGAATTGCTCTTTCTGCTGATCGTTGCCGAACGTGAGGATCGGCACGCAGCCCACCGAGTTGTGTACGCTCATGATGGTCGAGCAGGCCCCGTCGCCGGCGGCGATTTCTTCCAGGGCCATGGCGTAGGCCAGGTAGCCGGTGTCGCAACCGCCCCACTGTTCCGGCACCAGCATGCCGAAGAAGCCCAGTTCGGCCATTTCGCCGATGGCCTCCTTGGGAAAGCGGTGCTCGCGGTCCCACTCGGCCGCGAACGGTTTCAGGCGTTCCTGGGCGAATTGTCGGGCCGCGTCGCTGATTTGCAGTTGTTCGTCATTGGGCAGCATGTTCAATCCTTAATACAGGCATTCGACCGCCATGGCCGTGGCTTCACCGCCGCCGATGCAGATGGCGGCGACGCCACGCTTGAGGCCTTTCTGGCGCAGGGCCGACAGCAGCGTCACCAGAATCCGCGCGCCTGAGGCGCCGATCGGGTGGCCCAGGGCACAGGCGCCGCCATGAATGTTGACCTTGTCGTGGGGGATCTCCAGCTTGCTCATGGTGATCAGGCTGACCACGGCAAAGGCTTCGTTGATTTCGAACAGGTCCACGTCGCCCAGGTTCCAGCCGGTCTTGCTCATCAACTTGCGGATCGCCCCCACCGGCGCCTCCGGAAACAGGCCCGGTTCATCGGCAAACGCCGCATGCCCACGGATCACCGCCAAGGGTTGCAGCCCGCGCTTGTGCGCCTCGGACTGACGCATCAGGAGCAAGGCCGCCGCACCGTCGGAAATCGAACTGGAGTTGGCCGCAGTCACTGTGCCCCCTTCACGGAACGCCGGCTTCAGGCTGGCGATCTTCTCCGGCTTGGCTTTGGGTGGTTGCTCATCATGCAGGAT
The DNA here is from genome assembly GCF_049898265.1 of Pseudomonas sp. PSPC2-3. NCBI lineage: Bacteria > Pseudomonadati > Pseudomonadota > Gammaproteobacteria > Pseudomonadales > Pseudomonadaceae > Pseudomonas > Pseudomonas sp. PSPC2-3. The sequence goes on from NZ_JAFCXJ010000005.1 coordinate 351,656, forward strand.
GGTTTTTTGCTCCTTGCCCACTGTGACCTGCACCGGCACGATCTCGGCCGCGAAGCTGCCATTGCTGATCGCGGCTTGTGCGCGGCTCAGGGATGCAATGGCAAACGCATCCTGGGCCTCGCGGGTAAAGCCGTTATGTTGTGCGCAGTCTTCGGCAAAGGTGCCCATCAGGCGGCCTTTGTCGTAAGCGTCTTCCAGGCCGTCGAGGAACATATGGTCGAGCACGCGGCCGTGGCCCATGCGGTAGCCGCTGCGTGCGCGGTCCAGCAGGTACGGCGCGTTGGACATGCTTTCCATGCCGCCGGCAATCACCACATCAACGCTGCCGGCCAGCAGCGAATCATGGGCAAGCATCGTCGCCTCCATGCCCGAGCCGCACATTTTGTTGAGGGTGGTGCAGCGGGTGGCCTTGTCCAGCCCGGCGCCAAGCGCGGCCTGGCGTGCCGGGGCCTGGCCGAGGCCGGCCGGCAGTACACAGCCGAACAGCACTTCATCCACGGCATCGCTGGCGATGCCGGCACGCTCGACGGCGGCGCGAATCGCCGCGGAGCCCAGTTGCGGTGCGGTCAGGCCTTTGAGATCGCCCTGGAACCCGCCCATGGGGGTGCGTGCGGCGCTGACAATTACGATGGGGTCACTCATGACGCTTCCTCTCTTACTTGGCTGCCATGCGCAAGGCGCCGTCGAGACGGATCACCTCGCCATTGAGCATGCTGTTTTCAATGATGTGTCGAACCAACGCGGCGTATTCGCTCGGTTTGCCCAGGCGTGGCGGGAACGGCACGCCAGCGGCCAGGGAATCGCGGACTTCCGGGGTCATGCCGGCCATCATCGGGGTTTCGAAAATGCCGGGGGCGATGGTCATCACCCGAATGCCGAAGCGTGCCAATTCACGCGCGGCGGGCAGGGTCAGGCTGGCGATCGCACCTTTGGACGCAGCATACGCCGCCTGGCCGATCTGCCCGTCAAACGCCGCCACCGACGCGGTATTGATGATCACGCCGCGTTCACCGTCGGCGTCCGCCTGGGTTTCTGCGATGGCCGCAGCGGCCAGGCGCAGCAGGTTGAAGCTGCCGATCAGGTTGACGTTGATCACCTGGGCAAAGCTGGCCAGCCCATGGGGGCCGTTCTTGCCGAGGATCTTCTCGCCACGTACCACACCGGCGCAGTTCACCAGCCCGTGCAAGCCCCCAAAGGCCGCAACGGTGGCCTGCACGGCGGCTTCGGCAGCGGCTTCCTGGCTGATGTCCGCCACCGCGCTGCGGGCGTTGTCGCCCAGTTGTTTGGCCTTGGCCGCGACGGCATCGGCGTTCAGGTCCACCAGCATCACCTTGGCGCCGGCGGCGACCAGCATGTCAGCGGTGGCTGCGCCGAGGCCCGACGCGCCGCCGCTGACCAGAAAAACCTTGTTTGCAATCTGCATCGTTGTTTCCTTGAAAAGTGGATCAGGCCAACACGGCTTGCGCCTTGGCGATTTCCTGATTACGCAAAATGAAGCGCTGCAGCTTGCCGCTCGGGGTCTTGGGCAAGTCGCTGACAAATTCGATTTCCCGCGGGTAGGCATGCGCGGCCAGGCGCTGGCGTACATGCAGGCGCAATTCCTCGGCCAGCTCGGGGGTGGCGCGGAACTGCTCGTTGATCACCACGAAGGCTTTCACCAGTTCGGTGCGTTCCGCGTCGGGCTTGCCGACGACCGCCGCTTCCACCACCGCCGGGTGTTCGACCAGCGCGCTTTCCACATCGAACGGGCCGACGCGGTAGCCGGAAGTGGTGATCACATCGTCACTGCGCCCGACGAAGCTGATGCTGCCGTCAGGGTTCAGTTCGACGGTGTCGCCGCTGAGGTAGTACTTGCCGACAAACGCCTTGGTCCGCACGCCGTCATAGCCGGCGAACCAACACATCGGCGATTGCTCACGGTCGACGGCGAGAATCCCTGGCTGGCCGGCGGGCAATTCCTGGTGATCGTCGTCCAGCACCACGATGCGATGCCCTGGCGAGGCAAAACCCGCCGAACCGACATGCACCGGGTGTTCCAGGCCGTGGTGATTGCACAGCACCATGCCCAACTCGGTCTGGCCGTAATGGTCATGGATGGTCACCCCCAGGTTGTCGGCAAACCAGCGGATCACTTCCGGGTTCAGCGGCTCGCCGGCACTGCTGACAATACGCAGCTTGCCCTTGATCGAGCGGGCGAATTGCTCGCCGCCGGCAATCAACAGGCGATACGCGGTCGGCGAGCCGGTCAGGTTGGTGATCCCGTATTTATTGATCACCCGGCAGGTGCTTTCGAGGGTGAACGGGCCATCGTAGAAAGTAATCGGGTGGCCCATGGACAACGGTCCGGTCACGCCGAAATAGATGCCATAGGCCCAGCCCGGGTCGGCAACGTTCCAGAATGCGTCTTCGGGGCGCAGGTCCACCGCGTCGCGGGTGTAGCTCTGGAACGCAACAATGGCCTTGAGCGGCACCGACAGCGCTTTCGACGGGCCGGTGGTGCCCGAGGTGAACATCAGCAGGAACGGGTCGTCAGCGCCCAGCAGCACCGGCTCGCAGTGGTTGGAATAGGTGGCCAGCTCGGCCCAGAAACTGAAATCACCGCGTACCAGGCCTTCGCCCTTGGCGCCAGTGACCGTGACGATCGTCGGGCAGCCTTCCACTTGCGCGAGCTTGGGCCGGTTCACCGCATCGGTGACCACCACGGCCGCGCCGGAACTGTTCAGGCGATGCTCAATGGCCTTGGGGCCGAAGGCGGTGAACAACGGTTGGTAGACGGCGCCGATGCGCCAGGTCGCAAGGACCACCACCAGTAATTCGGCGGTGCGTGGCAACAGGCCGGCCACCTTGTCGCCGCGTTTGACGCCCTGGGCCAACAGGAAATTGGCGAAGCGTGCAGCCTGGTCTTGCAAGTCGCTGAAGGTGGATGTGGCACTGCGCCCATCCTTGCCTTCCCAGAACAGCGCAATGCGCCCTGGTAACGCATGTCGGTCGCAGCATTCCATGCAGGCATTGAGGCCTTGCAGGTTACCGGCCAAGGCGCTGTCGACGGTGTGTTGGTAATCAAACTCGGTAGTGGCAGCCAAATAGTCACGCATCGCTTCAAATCCTTCAGTATTTTTATTTTCAGGACGTTTTTTCGGACGAGAGCCGCGGAAATAGTCGCTCTAGAGCGCTGCAGCAGCAATGGTCAAAGCCACCAACATGCCTGACTGGTTTGGCCAATGCCGCTTGATCATAGACCCCGCCGATCAAGCGGTCGGCCCAAGCGATTGGACGCGTCGGCCGCCAGCTTCTAACCTGATGGCCTGCGCCACCGAAGAAGCCCCTCCCGATGATCGTTCGCCCCAAACCCAACCTGCTGGGCATTCTGTTTTCGCTCAAGGGCTCGATCGCCAAGCGCATCGCCCTGCGCAGCCTGCTGGTCACGTTGCTGGCCTCGGTCATCGTGCTGGTGGAAACCCTGCACCCGGCGTATTTCTCCAAGGTCAATGCCACGCCGTTCACCTTGCTCGGGCTGTCGCTGTCGATCTTCATGAGTTTTCGCAACAACGCTTGCTACGACCGCTGGTGGGAAGGCCGCAAGCAACTCGGGCAGATGACCATCGAAGTGCGCTCACTGATCCGTGAAACCCAGGTATTCAGCGACCCGCTGGAGCGGGCCGGCCTGCTGCGCGGCCTGTGCGGCTTTGCCCATGGATTGATCGCGCGCCTGCGCCTGGAAGATGAGGCGCGAGCGGTGAAGCCCTGGATCGACGTCGAAGCAGGCCACCCCAACCTCCCGGACCAGGTCCTGCAACAGCTCGGCGCGCGGTTTTCCGGGCTGGCCGAACGGGGCGTGATCAGTGAATGGCGCTACACCCAGCTGGAAACCCGACTGGTCAGCCTGACCCAGGTGCAGGCAGCGTGCGAGCGGATCAAAAGCACACCGCTGCCCTTCCCCTACACCCTGCTGCTGCACCGCACCATCTACCTGTTCTGCATTCTGTTGCCGTTTGCCATGGCCGAACCGCTGGGCTGGCTGACACCGGTGTTCACCGCAATCGTCAGCTACACCTTCTTTGGCCTCGACGAAATCGGCGACGACCTGGAGGACCCCTTCGGCTTCGATGAGAACGACCTGCCCTGCAACGCGATCGTGCGGACCCTGGAGCGCGAGATTCTGGCGGCCCTCGGCGAAACGGCCTTGCCGCCTGTCCTGGAGCCGGTGGAATACGTGCTGACCTGATACAGGTTTGACACTCGCCGTGGTCTGACCGAAGCTGAGAGCTTTGCCCTAGCTGCCTAAGCTCTCGGACGCCTGCATGTCAAAGTCACGCCGTTACTCCATCATCGGCCTGTGCGCCCTGTTGTTGATTGTGCTGATCACCTGGTATTTCTCCCGTTCCACCCCGGTGGCCGTGCCGCCCGCCATTGCCCATGGCTACGCGAAAGCCTTGAAACAGGCGCGCAACGGCGAACCGGGCGCCGCCCGCGTGCTGTACCAGCAACTGGCCCGGCCGGACTTGTCCGACGAGCGTCGTGTGGCCTTGCACGCCGAGCTGCCCAATTACCCCAGCCCCCAGGCACTGAAGCTCGCCGACAAAGACCTGGCCGATGACTCGCCGCAGGTGCGTGAAGCGGCGATTCACAGCATCGTCGGCCTGGTGCCCACGGGCCAGCGCACGCTGCTACTCGGGCCGTTGCTCGACGATCCGCAACAAGACGTGCGCTTTGCCGCCGCCAACGCATTGCTCGGCCTCTCGCCCGACACCCTCGGCCTGTATTTCGGGCCCTTGCAGCAGGTACTCGATGAGTTCGTGAAGAAGCTCAAGGCGCAACCTGAAACCGCCGAAGGTTGGCTCCAACTGGCGCGCCTGTACATCCACAGCGCGCTGCTGCCGGAGGCGCAGAACGCCCTGGAGCAAGCGATGCGCCTGCAGCCGGACAACCTGCAAGCCGTGGTTGCGCAAATCGAACTGCTGGATAAACAGGGCAAGACCGACGAGTCCCGCCAACTGCTCGCCCGCCAGCTCGCGGCGCACCCCGAATCCGCGTACCTGCAACACGCCCTGGGCATGTGGTTGCTGCACCATGGCGAGCGTGCTTACGCCTTGCTCGGCCTGTCCAAGGCAGTGGAACTGGAACCGAGCAATCAGGATTACCGTTACGACCTGGCCACCACCCTGCACGCTCAGGAAGAACTCGAAGCCGCCCAGCGCCAGTTGGAAGAAATCATCCAGCGCCACCCGGCCAATCGCAAGGCGCGAGTGCTGCTGGTCAGCTACTGGAAAGAAAGCGGTCAATTGCAGAACGTTCAGGTGCTGCTGGCGCAGTTGGAGCAACAAAACCCGGATGATCCGGCGCTGCAACAGGGCCTGTAGGCGCGCCGCATCGCCGCCCAGGCGCTGACATTGCGCGCAAAAGACGAAAAGGTGGAACCCCGCTCATACGCCAGGGTCAAGAAGGTATAGCGCGCTCGAACGAACGCGCACCCCTTACTCGTATGTGACCTGAGGGCACTTCTTGTCTATGTCCAACGCGCTGTTATCCGAAAAGGCGGCCACCGGTATCGAAGGTCTTGATGACATTCTTTGCGGCGGTTTGTCCCGCAGCCATCTGTTTCTGCTCGAAGGCGAACCAGGGACCGGCAAAACCACCGTCGCCCTGCACTTCCTGAAGGCAGGGGCAGAAAATGGTGAACGCTCGCTCTATATCACCTTGTCCGAAACCGAACGTGAATTGCGCCAGGGCGCAAAATCCCACGGCTGGGATCTGGATGACAATATCCATATTTTCGAGCTGACCCCGCCGGAAAGCCTGCTCAATGCCGAACAGCAGCAAAGCCTGTTGTACTCTTCCGACCTGGAACTGGGCGAGGCCACGCGGCAGATCTTTGAAGTGGTGGAACGGGTCAAGCCGACCCGCGTGGTGGTCGACAGCCTCTCCGAAATCCGCCTGCTGGCGCAAAGTTCCCTGCGTTATCGACGACAGATCCTGGCGATCAAGCACTATTTCGTGCGCTACGACGCCACGGTGTTGCTGCTCGACGACCTGACCACCGAATCCCTCGACAAAACCGTACACAGCGTCGCCCACGGGGTGATTCGCCTGGAAGAACTGACGCCCAATTACGGCGCCGAACGCCGTCGCGTGCGGGTCGTGAAGTACCGCGGCCAAAAGTACCGCGGCGGCTTCCACGATTTCACCATCATGGGCGATGGCGTGCATGTGTTCCCGCGGCTGGTGGCGGCCGAGCATCGCGGCGGCTATGTGCGCGAGACCCTGAGCAGCGGCATTCGCGAACTGGATGCCTTGATGGGCGGCGGAGTCGAGACCGGCTCCAGCAGCCTGATCCTCGGCCCCGCCGGCACCGGCAAGTCGCTGATCTCGATGGTGTTTGCCGCCGCCGCCGTGGCGCGGGGCGAAAAAGCCGCGCTGTTCATCTTCGATGAGGAACTGGGCCTGCTCTTCGAGCGCATGAAAAACATGGGCATCGACCTCGCCGCGCTGCAAGCCACCGGCAACCTGCTGATCGAACAAGTCGACGCGGCCGAGTTGACCCCCGGCGAGTTCTCGCACCGCGTGCGGCGCTGCGTGGATGAGCGCGGGATCAAGACTGTGGTGATCGACAGCATCAACGGCTATCAGGCCGCCATGCCGGAAGAAAATGCGCTGATCCTGCACATGCACGAACTGCTGCTGTATCTCAACCGCCGCGGCGCCGCCACGTTCATGACCGTCGCCCAGCACGGCCTGGTCGGTGACATGCAGGCGCCCGTCGACATTACCTACCTCGCCGACACGGTCATTCTGCTGCGCTATTTCGAAGCGCTGGGCAAGGTGCGCCGCGCCATTTCAATCATCAAGAAACGCACCGGTGCCCATGAATCAACCATTCGCGAGTACCGCATCAGCAGCCAGGGCATGACTGTCGGCGAGCCGCTCGATAATTTCCAGGGCGTACTGCGCGGTATCCCCACGTACATGGGCGCCGGCTCTCCTCTGCTCAAGGATGAGGGCCAGTGACGAGCCTATCCCCCGTCTCCGAGCGCGCCATCGTACTTGCGCCGATGGGCCGCGACGGCGCGTTGGCGCTGATGATGCTCAACGAGGCCGGGTACAACGGCATGATCGCCACGGGCCTGACGGCCTTGTGCAACGCACTGGAAGAAGGGGCCGGCCTGCTGATTATTGCTGCCGAAGCCTTGCGCGGCGTCGATCTGGAGCCGCTGCTCGAGTATTTGCACCAACAGCCTGCGTGGTCGGACTTGCCCATCGTATTGATGACCCATCACGGCGGCGCCGAGCAGAACGGTTCCTCGCACCTGAGCGGGTTATTGGGCAATGTCACCTTTCTCGAGCGGCCTTTCCATCCTGTGACGTTGATCAGCCTGGTTACGGCGGCACTGCGCGGACGACGCCGACAATACGATGCGCGCGACCGGCTGATCGACCTGAGCGAAAGCGAACTGCGCTTGCAACGCACGCTGGAGACGCTCGAGCAGCAAGTAGAAGAACGCACGGCGCAGCTGCGCAGCAATGAAGAAGCACTGCGTCAATCGCAGAAGATGGAGGCCGTCGGCCAGTTGACCGGCGGCATCGCCCATGACTTCAACAACATGCTCACCGGCATCATCGGCAGCCTGGAGTTACTGCGCAGGCGCGTCTCCCGCGGCAAGCTGGACGACCTGGACAGCCTGATCGACCTGGGCGTCACCTCCGCCAACCGGGCCGCCGGCCTTACCCACCGCCTGCTCGCGTTCTCCCGGCGGCAGTCGCTGGATTCAAAACCCGTCGAGATCAACCAACTGGTGACCTCCATGGGCGAACTGTTGCAACGCAGCATCAATGAAAGCATTGCGCTGGACATGCGCCTCAGCGACCCGCTCTGGACCGCCGAAGCCGACCCCAACCAGTTGGAAAGCGCGCTGCTCAACCTGGTGATCAACGCACGCGATGCCATGCCGAACGGCGGCAACCTCACCGTGGAAACCAGCAACCGCCATCTCGACAGCGTGTTCACCGCCGCCTACGGCACATTGCAACCCGGTGACTACGTTGAATTGAGCGTCAGCGACAGCGGCTGCGGTATCCCGGAAAGTTTAATGGGGCGCGTCTTCGATCCTTTCTTCACCACCAAACCGATCGGCCAGGGCACCGGCCTCGGCCTGTCGATGATTTACGGCTTTGCACGGCAATCCGGTGGCCATGTGACGATCCACAGCGAAGTCGGAAAAGGCACTACCGTCAGCCTGTTCCTGCCGCGTTTCGTCGGTAAAATGGTCGTGGCCGAAGCGGCGAACCCCGCGCGGCTGCCCTTTGCCAATGCCGGTGAAACAGTGTTGATCGTCGAGGACGACCCGGCGGTACGGGTGCTGGTCAGCGCGGTGCTCAAGGAACTGGGCTATGCCTTTGTCGAGGCCAGCGATGCCAACACAGCACTGCCGATCATCGAGTCCGACCAGCGCATTGACCTGATGATCAGCGATGTCGGGCTGCCGGGCATGAACGGCCGGCAACTGGCGGAAATCGGCCGGCAGATTCGGCCGGAACTCAAGGTCCTATTTATCACCGGCTATGCCGAACACGCGGCGGTGCGCGGTGGTTTTCTGGACCCTGGGATGCAGTTGATTACCAAGCCGTTCACGTTTGATCTCTTGACGGCGAAAGTCAGGGAAATGATCCGCGCAGCCGCCAGCCAAGCGGAGGCGACCGGCAACAAGGTGCAATAAAGCCACGGTTCGAAAATGGAATCGGTCAAGGGGCTTGGGTACGAAGGATTACCACTGGGACCTGGAATTTTCACCCAGTGGACCTCAATCCTGATGATAGAGCCGCCACCCATGACGATTTCCAACAGCCTTGCCCACGCTTTTCCCCTGCACTCTTCCATTGCCAGCGACACGCTGGAGCCAGTCGAGCAGGTAGCTGTAGAGCCTGACCGCGAAAGCCCCCACCTCTCTGCCCCTGGCGATTCCCCCCGGGCCAGGGGCGACAGTGCGTTGGCGCAGAACTACGGCAAGGCATTGCAGGGCTTCAGCGGCGTTCCCGCCCACGACAACGCGATCATGGTGGATATTCCGCCGGATTCAACATTTGGCCAGTGGTGGAAGTTACTAGGCAATGCCGCTCGGTCGCCGGAGTTCCTCGACTGGCGGCTCACGGTCAGAGCCCTGCCCGACTCGATCAAAATCCTGCCGCAAAGTGGTCAAGTCACCTACCGTGTAACCCCAGATGTTTCGCTCAATGCGCCCTTACAGTTGCGTGCGAGCGAGGACAAGCGCTGGTCGGCGGTGCGAGAACCGTTAATGAATATCGGAGGGGTCATCTCCGACAGGAACAGGCCGTTTCCCCTTCCGTCGTCCGAGAGCACCAACCGTGCGCCGGCCTGGCTGGTTGGGCAGTTCTACAAAGAGCCGACGCGAATCGCCCCTTCCGAACTCCAGCAACGCGCCGCCGAGCTGGAGCGCGATAAAACCTTTGCCCCGCTTGACCCCGCTGTATTCCCTGGGCTCCAGGAAACGCGCAGCGAGGACGCACTCGAGCAGCAGCAGACGCTGCTGGGGAACATCAACAACCGGCACCAAGCGACTGTGTTGTTGAAGCATCTGGGGACAGTGCTTGCCTCAGGCAGCCTTCAGCTGTCGCAGGTCCCCGCGTATCTGCGTGAAACCACCTTCGAATTGAACCCCCACTCCTCATACGAACGGGACCGAGGCGTGCAGCAAGGAGGCGTGGCTAGCCTGGCTGATTTTCTTGAATACCACGGCTTTGAAAAACCCGGCACCGCACAGGACGTGGAGAACCTCAGGCGATTCCTCCTCACCCCCACACCGCGAAGCCCCGTCCATGGTAACTACGGCGGCGCCCTGTCCTGGCCGCAGCCGATTGACACGGACACCCAGCGCCAACTGTTGGCGTTCTTGCAGCACGGCAATGTGGGTGACCTGAACCTGGGGAGCAACCGCAATGTGTTGGAAGCGTTGATGCCAGGTGTAGCAGTCGAAGCCCACGAGCTTCGCAACCCACGGCAACTGCTCGACCGCATCATCCAGTCGCCCAAGGGCCAGGCGCTGGGGGCGGCCATCCAGGCCAAGTTCAACACACTGTCGGTCAAAGGCAGCGTCAATGACTGGTTAATGGCGGCCTTGAACCTGAATTACACCGATGCATTCACCCAGGCAACCTTGCCCCAGAAGCACATTTCAGGCTTTGACCTGGCCGGCCAGCAGCTTAAAGGCAAACCTTTATCAGAGACGGCCCAGCGTGTGGCCGACCATTTGTACTACGTCACGAAAGAGGCTTCGTCACCGGAAAAAGCCAATATCCAGGCCAACCTGAAACTGGCCTCCAAGGCGCCAGAGTTGCTGGTCAAGGATATCCCCGCCACGGTCACTCACGGCTCCCCCGCCCACGTCAGCCTCAGTACCGCGGTGGCGCGCATAGAGGCTGAGACGCCGGGCCGGGCATCCACCATGAGTTACGGCGAGGTCATGTTGTACGCGGATATCGCCCCGGTGTCCCAGGCTCAGCGTCAGATCGAATATGTCGCCCAGCATGACGCGCTCAAGGAATGGGGCCTGACCAACAGCATCGTCACGAGTGTGACGTCGCCCGCAGATATGCAAACCATCGCCGACGCCTTTAACCAGCAGGTCGGCGAACTGCGAACAGCTTCCGAAGCACAGCGCACGCCCGCGCCGGCGTCTCGCAAGGAGATGGCCCTGGCCGAACTGCGCGAAGTTTTGGGCGATGACGCGCGCCTGGAACTGAAGTGCATCGTACTGGACACTTACGATAAAGATCGACCCGGGCCCTATTCGATATTGGACTTGTACATGGAGAACATGCTGCACAATCCGCCCAATGTGCCCTACCACCCGGCCAGGCACAACAACGCGTCACACCCCAATCAATGGGTGATCGAGCCTTACACACCACCGCGCAGGGGCCCCGGACGCTCTGCTGCCAACACGCCTAACTTCACCCTCGATGAGGTCTTGAGCAAGACGCAAAACCTGAAAAATATCAGCAGGGAATTCGTCAGTGAGTTCCAACAGTTTGGTCGCGCCCTCGACAGCAGCGTCGCCACGCAGGTCAAGCATCTGATCGCCCAGTTGCCGCTGGAGGACCGGCAGAATATCGAATACGGAAGCCTTTCGATCTTCAAGGAGTTCAAGGGCGAACATCAGCTCAGCGGTATCGTCCGGGTCCCGGCTGCCGACGGCAACCCTGTGCTATTGAAAGTGATGCGCGACGGGATTGCCCATACCTATGAACTGAATGTCCAGAAGAACACGCTTACCAAACGCGGGGACCTCGGCGATTTCCAGCCCGGTTATCAGCCTGGGGCTCATATAGAAGACGGAAAACCGCGCGATAACAACACGCCGTATACCGACATGGTCCCCGTCACACTGTCCATTCCCGATGAAGGTTCCCCGCTGGTACGGCAACAGCTGCTACAAGAAAACACCGACACCGCCGGGCCGTTGAACAGTTTCGCCAGCCCCCGGAGCGCGGCCATCGGTGCCACGGTGGCCAAGGTCAGCAGCGTATGGGGCGCGCTGGAGGCCGAGGCTCGAGGGGTGACGACGGTTGAGTCCGAGGTACCCTTTTACAAAAAGTTAAATGAGTTGCTTCTTAACCTGATCCCATTACGGTCAGCCATCAAGCATTTTACGGAGGGCAACCTCGGCGAAGGGATCATCGACTTATCACTCGACCTGTTTGGCATCATGACCGTTGGAGCCTCCACCGTAGGGAAACTGGCTAACGTTGCAACCAAGACCCTGTCTGCCGGTAGCAAGGCCTTGCATATAGGAAAGACCCTGGGGTTGAGCGCGATCAGCCTGGTTAATCCGTTGGACGGCGCGGCGGATTTACTGCGCGCTACCGGTCGCGGCGTGGCAAGCGTCGGTAAACGCGTCATCACCGACACGATTCAAGACATCCGGCACCTACGCGGCACCCACACTGGCTACGACCTGGTCGCCGCGAGCAAACAATACGACGCGGCAGCGATGGGTACCTTCAAGACGTCCGGCGAGACCTTGCAAGGTGCCGCGGTTCTTCAGGACGGTAAATGGTATGCCTTTGATACGACGCCCCGACGCCCGTTTGGCAAAGCACTGGACGATTTCCAGCCGTCAATACGAGGCGGCACTCAGGAGCTTCATGCGTGGCAAAACACGCAGCGCGCGCTCTCGCCGGAGTCGATTCAAATTCGAAAAGACTGGGGAAAGCTACTGGATCGTTACCAGGGCGATGGGGTGACGCCCAGCGCAGCGTTTAAGAGTGGCTATGAGGAAGGCGCGCCGGAACTGATTAAAGGCTATGCCAAGGGCATGAAATCAGAAGACGTGATGAAGCTGGCGCTACGCCCGGACAAAACAGCAAAAGAGGTGGGCACCTTGGTCCGCCAGCAGGAAAGGCTGGCTGTCCAGCACGGGCTCAACGGCACACAGCATTTCAACGCCCACGTAAATGCCGTCGGAGGAACGTTCACCCCCGTACCTCAGACCATCTACCTTAGCCAGGTCAACCACCTTTCCGATGGGCAGTGCGCCGCTCTCTCGCGTACGTTCGCATCGGCCAAGGCGCAAGGAAAAGAACGCGTATTTATTGACAACCTGTACGTTGCCGCCGCCAATCCGCGGGCTGAGGGGTCGCGAGTATTTGCTCGCACATTAGACGATGTGCAAAAAAGCATCAGTACACCGTTCATGTTTCACGCCGGTAACCCACAGCGCCAGGTAACGTATCAGGACATGATTACGGAACTGGCCAATGCGCCTGGGGGCAAGACCGTGATGATCGACTCTCCCGGCCATGCGATGGTGGCCGGGTCCGTGCCGGATGGCGACGGTAAGAAGTTCTTTTTTTACGACCCGAATGTTGGAGTGGCCGAGTTTTCAAGCGAGGCCATGATGAGGCGTGGTCTCGAAAAAATATTCAATGACAAGAAGCTGCCGGTCCAATACAAAACTTATAGCAATGACCCCAAAAAACTTGAATTCAAGATCAGCGACCATCACGAGTCGTGGATAAGCACCGCGAGTCTTCATGACAGACCGGTCAAACGGCTTTATGAAGAATCCATCCCGACGACGGTTACTCACCTGAAGCCCCCCGCCCCGACCCACCACATCGCTATGTCGGATTACAAGGACGTCACCGTCACTGACCCGACCGCAATCATCAGCACCAGTGGCATCAGTGATTGTACGGCCCTGGCGGTGCTTACCGACTTGAAAGAGGGTGTCTACCAGAAACGAACATTAATGCACTTCCAAGGCGGCGTGCCGACGACAGAACAACAGCGCGTGCTGAAACAACTGGAGGGATCGTTAGACCAGACAAGCAAAGTGATTTATGTGGGCGGCGATTATGTCCGGACCATTCCGGGATTAGGCATCGCTCTGAAACAAGGTGACGCCGGTGAACAAGTGCTGTTCAACATCGCAAACAAATACCCGGCGTCCACTACGATCGCAACGGCCAACCGTATTGACATAAAACCCGATGGATCGTTTGAGCTCTTCGAGGGAACCAACCCCGCACGGGTACTTGATTCACATGCAAAGGACGAGGTGCTTGCCTGGTAATCCTGACCGGCCAGGGGCATCAGCGGTTGTTGGACTGACACATGCAGGTGTCACGCCAACAACCGCAGGATATGTTCTTGCAGCGTATCCAGGTCGAACGGCTTGGCCAGGATCGGCGCCTTGCGTGTGATCGGGCTGTCGCAGTCACGAATTTCCTGCGGGTAGCCACTGATAAAAATCACCTTCAGCTCCGGGCGCAACTTCACCGCCGGCTCGGCGATCTGCACGCCGGTGACGCCGCCAGGCAGGCGATAGTCCGTCACCATGAGGTCCAGGTGCGGTTTACTGGCGAGGATTTCAAAAGCCTGCTCCCCATTGATCGCCTTCAATACCCGATAGCCCAGGCCTTTGAGGTATTCATCCAGGACAAACATAATCGATTCGTCGTCCTCGACGATCAGAACGACATCTTGTGCATCTTCACTCATGGGAAGCCTTTGTCCGGTCAATTGCTGCACTTACGACCATGCAGTCACGCAGAGGTTGCGTCGAAGTGACGATTGTTTTCACGCCGACGCGTCCAGGGGCAGGCACACCCGGAACAGGGCGCCCTCGCCTATCTGGCTCTCCACCTCGATGGTACCGCCATGGGCCGCGACGATCTGTTCGGAAATAAACAGCCCGAGGCCCAGACCGGCGGCCACATGGCTGGCGGACACGCGCTCGAACTGCTGGAAAATGCGCTTCTGATTATCGGCGCTGATGCCGATCCCGTGGTCCTGCACCTCCAGCCGTGCTTCGCCGTGTTCACTGTACACCCGCACGCCCACCGGGCTCTTGGCCCCATAGCGCAAGGCGTTGGTCAGCAGGTTGGACACCACTTGCTCGATGCGGAATTCATCCCAGCTGCCTTCCACCGGGCCTTCCGCCTCCAGTTGCATGGACGACTCGGCGGCGGCCACTTGCGGCGCGAAGTTTTCCAGCAGGTTGCGCACCAGTTGCGTGAGGTCGAAGCGCGCCGGACGAATCGACAGTTTGCCGGTGCGGATGCGCGACACGTCGAGCATGTCTTCGATCAGCCGGATCAGGCTCTGGATCTGCCGCTCATCGCGGTCGACCATGGCGCGCATCTTCTCCAGGGTGAACGCGGCGGCGTTGTCCCGGGCCAGGTGCATCTTGCGCAGTTGGGTTTCGAGAATCAGCCCGTTGAGTGGCGTGCGGACTTCGTGGGCGACGATCGACATGAAGTCATCGCGCATGCGTACCGCCTGCTCCAACTCTGCCTGAGTGGCCTGCAGGCGCGTCAGCAGCAACTCCTGTTCGCGGCGGCTGCGCTCCAGCGCTTCCACCTGCTGCTTCATCGCCTTGCTCTGGCGGTACAGGTCGACGAACACATTGACCTTGCTCTTCACCGCATGGATATCCAGCGGCTTGTGCAGGAAGTCCACGGCCCCGCTTTCATAACCCTTGAAGGCATAGTTGAGTTCGCGGCCGGCGGCGCTGACGAATACGATCGGGATGTTCTTGGTCTTTTCGGTGCCGCGCATCAGCTCGGCCAACTCGAAACCGTTCATGCCAGGCATCTGCACATCGAGGATCGCCATGGCGAACTCGTGCTCCAGCAACAGGGACAAGGCCTCGTCGGCGCTCAAGGCCTTGAAGACCTGGCGGTCCTCGCGCTTGATCAGCGCTTCGAGGGCCAGCAGGTTTTCCGGCAGATCGTCGACGATCAGCAGTTTGGCCTGGATAGTACTTAACATGGGGAAGATTCCAGGGAAGCCAGCAATGAGGCAATGCGGCTCAAGGTCAGAATATGGTCAGGCGTGTGCAGGGCCAGGGCCGCCCGCGGCATCACGGCAATCCGTGCTTCGTCGGGGTCCTGTACGACAGTGATACCGCCCGACTGCTTGACGTGGGCCAGCCCTTGGGCGCCGTCCTGGTTCGCACCGGTCAGCAGTATGGCCAGCAGGCGCTTGCCGTAGACATCGCCGGCCGAGGCGAACAGGTAATCGATGGCGGGCCGGGAATGGTGTACCCGGTCTTCCTGGCTCAAAGACAGGCTGCGGTCATGCTCCACCGACAAATGATAGCCGGGGCTGGCGAAGTACAAGGTGCCCGGTTGGATCACTTCCTTGTCCTGCCCTTCGCGTACCGGAATCTGCAAACGCCGCGCAAACACTTCCGCCAACTGGCTACGGCGCTCGTCCGGCAGGTGCAGCACGGCAATGATCGGCAGCCCGAAGGCCTGCGGCAGATCGCCAAAAATACTCAGCAACGCCTCAACGCCGCCGGCGGACGCGCCGACGACGATGGCTTCTATCCCACACATGGGGTTGGCGGCAGCGTCGTTCATGATTTCCGGTAGATCCGTTCCTGTTTGACCAAGGGCTCGAAATGCTTGTTGTAGGCGGAAAAATCCAGGGTTTCCTTGCTGCCCAGCACCAGGAAGCCACGATGACACAGCGACTCATGAAACAATCCAAACGCCCGATCCTGCAATTTTTTATTGAAGTAAATCAGTACATTGCGACATGAAATTAATTGAGTTTCTGAGAACACACTGTCGGTTGCCAAGCTGTGGTCGGCGAACGTGACATTCTCGCGCAACGTCTTGTCGAAGATCGCATGATCGTAAGCCGCCGTGTAGTAATCGGCAAAGGAACGCTGCCCACCGGCCTGCTGGTAGTTGGCGGTATAGGCACGCACATTCTCCAGGGAAAAAATCCCCTGCTTGGCCTTATCCAGCGATGCCGGGTTGATGTCGGTGGCGTAGATGATGGTGCGTTCCAACAGCCCTTCCTCGCGCAGCAGGATCGCCATGGAGTACACCTCCTCCCCGGTGCTGCAACCGGCGATCCAGATCTTGATCGACGGATAAGTCTTGAGCAGCGGCACCACTTCCTGACGGATCGCGAGGAAGTGCGACGGGTCGCGAAACATCTCGCTGACCGGAATCGTCAAAAACTGCAGCAATTGCATGAACGCTGCCGGATCGTGCAGGACGCGCTCCTGCAACGCCGAAATCGTCGCGCATTCAAACTGGCGCAAGGCGTGGGCCACACGGCGTTTGACCGACGCACCGGAGTAGTCGCGAAAGTCATAGCTGTACTTGAGGTAGATCGCCTCAATCAGCAGGCGCAGCTCAATATCACTGCTTTTTTCCAAAAAACTGCGTTCCACTTAAATACGTTCCATCTTCGGTAACCAGACGCGAATCAGCGAGAACAGGCGATCCAGGTCAATCGGCTTGGCCAGGTAATCGTTGGAGCCGGCCGCCAGGCAACGCTCCTGATCGTCCTTCATGGCCTTGGCCGTCACGGCGATGATCGGCAGCTTCTTCCAGCGCGGGTCCTGGCGGATCAGGGCGGTGGCCTCGTAACCGTCCATTTCCGGCATCATCACGTCCATCAGCACCAGGTCGATATCATCGACTTCATTGAGCCTGGCGATGGCTTCATGGCCGTTACGCCCGATCACCACCACGGCGCCTTTGTGCTCCAGGGCGCTGGTCAGGGCGAAGATGTTGCGCACATCGTCGTCCACCAACAGGATCTTGCGCCCTTCGAAGACCTTGTCGCGGCTGCGCGCGGTCTTGAGCATCTTCTGGCGTTCATGGGACAGCTGCGATTCGACTTTGTGCAAAAAGAGTGTGACTTCGTCGAGCAGGCGCTCCGGCGAACGGGCGCCCTTGATGATGATCGAGCGCGAATACTTGCGCAGCTCGGCCTCTTCGTCGCGGGTCAGGTTGCGCCCGGTGTAGACGATCACTGGCGGGAACGAGCAGATATCCTCGGTGGCCATGCGCTTGAGCAGCTCGTTGCCGAGCATGTCGGGCAACTTGAGGTCGATGATCATGCAGTCGTAGATGTTCGTGCGCAGCAGGTCGAGGGCCTCCTGGGCAAAGCCGACAGCGGTGATCTCGATGTCATCGTCGCCGATCAGGCGGGCAATGCTCTCGCGCTGCAGGTCATCGTCTTCCACCAGTAGCACGCGCTTGACCTTCTGGGTCAGCTTGGCTTCCAGGCGCGTGAATATATCCTTGAGCTCTTCGCGGGTGGTGGGTTTCACCGCGTAACCGATGGCGCCCATGTGCATGGCGGCTTCGACGCGGTCTTCCACGGAGATCACATGCACCGGGATGTGGCGGGTATTGGCGTGTTCCTTGAGGCGTTGCAGCACCGTCAGCCCGGAATGGTCCGGCAGGCGCATGTCGAGCAGGATCGCGTCGGGGATGTACTCCTCGGCCAGGCTGTAACCCTCATCCGCGCCATGGGCTACCAGGCAGTGGTAGCCCAACTCATGGGCGAGGTCGAACAGGATGCGCGCGAAGTTCGGTTCGTCTTCCACCACCAGGATGCAGCGCGTGGCGAACGGCGCTTTCTCGCGGTCGTCGGCAAAGCGCGGGATCTGTGTGGCATCGGCCACCGGTAGCGGCGAGACCGCGATGGGCTTGGGCGCCGGGGCGGCAATCACCTGGCGCGGTTGCTCGATAGGCGCAGCGTCTTCCTCGCGTTCGACGTACTGCTCCGGGATGACCAGGGTGAACGTGCTGCCCTGGCCGGGTTCGCTGGTGACGCTGATATAGCCGCCGAGCAACGCGGCCAGGTCGCGGGAAATCGACAACCCCAGGCCGGTGCCGCCATACCGGCGATTGGTGGTGCCATCGGCCTGACGGAAGGCTTCGAAGATGCTCTCCTGCTGGTCCGGGGCGATGCCTATCCCAGAATCGCGCACGGTAAAGGCGACACCCTCCCCCGGCGCGCGGGACACCGACAGGCTGACCTGGCCCTGCTCGGTGAACTTGACCGCGTTGGACAGCAGGTTCTTGAGAATCTGCTCCAGGCGCTGGCGATCGGTAAAGAGCATGGTCGGCGTACCTTCCTGCACCTGCACCTGGAACCCCAGCTTGCGATCGGCCGCCAGCGGCTCGAACATCCCGCGCAGGCCATCGACCAGGCGCGCCACGCTGGAGTTTTCCGGGCGCATTTCCAGCTTGCCGGCTTCGACCTTGGAGATATCGAGGATGTCGTTGATCAGGTTGAGCAGGTCATTGCCGGCGGAATAGATCGACTCGGCAAACTTGACTTGCTCGGCGCTGAGGTTTTCCTGAGGGTTCTCCGCCAGCAACTTGGCCAGGATCAGCGAGCTGTTCAGCGGCGTGCGCAGTTCGTGGGACATGTTGGCGAGGAATTCTGATTTGTACTTGCTCGAGCGTTGCAACTCGTCGGCGCGGTCTTCCAGCTCAAGCTGGGCCTGGTTGAGCTCGACGTTCTTGCGGTCCATGGCATCGCGCTGCTCGGCCAGGGTAAGCGTCTGCTCAGCCAATTGCTCGTTGGTCTGCTCGAGTTCCGCCTGTTGCGTTTCCAGGTGGGCCTGGGACTCCTTGAGGATGCGCGATTGCTCTTCCAACTCTTCGTTGGCGGTCTTGAGCTCTTCCTGCTGCACTTGCAGCTCTTCGTTGAGCTGCTGGGTCTCGGCCAGCACTTCCTGCAAGCGCTGGCGATAGCGGGCGGCTTCGATGGAGGTACCGATATTGCCGGCGATGAGTTCCAGCAGTTCGATGTCGCGCTCCTGCAGCGGGCGCAGGAAACCCAGTTCGATCACGCCGTTGATCCGGTCGTCATCGCTGGTCGGCACCACCAGCACGCTGCGGGTCGTGCCCTCGCCCAGGCCGGAACTCACTTTGAAGTAATCCACCGGCACGTCGTCCAGGCGAATCAGGCGACCGAGCTGGGCGGCCTGCCCTACGATGCCTTCGTCGCTGTAGATCGCCTGCTCCTGCTGCTCCTGCTCGCGGGAGAAACCATAGGTGGCCACGCGCTTGAGGCCGCCGTGCTCTTCGCGCACATACAGCGCCGCCACCACCGAGCCCATGTACTGGGCAAAGAACTGCAGGATATTGCGTCCCAACATGTTCAGGGTCAGTTGACCGAGCACCTGTTCGGCCAGTTCGGTCTGGCCATTACGCAGCCAAGCTTGTTGCTCCAGACGCAATGCGATCTTCTGTTGCGACGCGAAGTTCGCACTGTAACTATCTGAAAGTGATAGTAAATTTTTACGACCAATGTAAGCCAGAAAGCCGCTCAGCCCCAGCACGAACACCAAGTACAGGGTGACGCTGATGAGGGTGGTACGGGTGACTTCCGCGTTGCGGGTAATCCGGAACTGTTGCTCCATCGCCACCGCGTCGTCGTATTCATTGCGAATCTCATCGGTCAGGCGTTTACCCCGGCCGGCTTTCACCGCGCTGCGGTAGTCGCCGTTCTCGCGCTGCATATCAATCATCGACTGGGCGTAGTTGTTCCACTCCAGTTGCAGGCTTTCCAGACGCTTGAGGCGATCTACCTGCTGGGGGTTGTCCGCCGCCAGTTCCTGCAAATTGTGTAAGTCGGCAATGATCCGCGGCTTGGCCACTTCATACGGGTCGAGGAAATGCTCGTCGCCGGTGATCAGGAAGCCGCGCATGCCGGTTTCCAGGTCAACCGTCAGCTTGGACGTTTCGTTGAGGTTATTGATGACCCGATCGGTGTGCTCTACCCACTGGATCACCGACAACAAATAAGTGATCAGACACACAAAAAACACCGCACTGAGCACACCCACACCGAGGGGCAGTGCGACGTTGCGGCTCAACAGCTTACGAAAGCTCTTTTCATCAACGGTCGACGCGGGAGTCATGGGCATGCCTTTGCCAAATGCGGAAAAACCGGGAGTTTGCCCCAAAGTTGCGGTTGAACGCTATTTTTCTGCCATGAACCGCTGCAACCCGAAACGGCGCAATCGGGCAACGGCACCCTGAACGCCGCCCATATCCCGTCACAGTTTCAGTTGCTCACACTCCGCCCGTGCTGAACCGGAACCTGGTTGATCAGCCTTCCCACAGACTAAAGCGTCTTGGGAATAAGGAAACTCCGCGAGAAAGGCGCTCACCTTCTGTTCAACAAAACGGTGCTCGTATGACTATTTCCTTGCAAACCCTCCCCAGCGTTTCATTGATGCCGCTCTCCACGCCACCCGCAATACCCGCCGCTACACCGCCGACGTTGACACCCGTCCCCAGCCACGACTCACCTGCGCCAACGGTGCAGCCGCCAGCCAGCGTTCCCGTCGCGCAAAGCGCTAGCCTCAAGGCGAAGCTGGGGCATTATCACAACCTCAAAACACTTGCCGACAAACTCAACGAAATCGCCCTGCGGCTTGGGCCTGACGCGTCCACCCCGGCCGTGCAGGCAGCCCTCAAGACCACGCCGATGGACGTTCACCCCGACTCGGCTTATCACAGCGAAGTCGGCGGCAGCACCAGCGTGGATAGCTTTATCAATCGCCAGGGAGGATTGCTTTCACCCTATAGCCATTTATCCCTGACCGGGCTGTCGGACGCCATGGCCGCCCGATCCCAGGCGCACCCGTTGGGTAACCTGGGCGGCGCCCTCAGCTGGCCGGTGCCCTTGAGCGCCGATGAGCAACAACGCCTGCGCACCCGCACCCAGGATTACACCGACCCTCTTGGGCAAAAACAGCCGCTCAAGCACACCACTGGCGGAGTACTGGAGTTCCTGCGGCATCGAACCCCTCTCGCGGCCGAAGCGCTGACGAGCCCGGGCGCGACGTTGAACGCCCTTGTCAGTTCGCCAGAAGCACAATCATTGGGCCACGCGCTTCAGGAACAGATGCAGGGCATTGCCACCGATAGCAGCAGCCTCGATTACCTGCTCGCGGCCGTGATACTGCAGCTGGACCCAGAGTCCATCACCGCCCCCCAACGCAACAACGTGGCAGGCTTCGACCTGGCCGACGACTCACTCAGGGGCAAGTCGGCCGCCCAGATCGTCGATGCCCTGCGCCAACACCTGGTGGCTCAGGGTAAAACCAGCCCAGAACTGGCTGGCGCAGCCGCCCAACTGCTGCTGGCGGGTCGTGCGCCGGTATTTCTGGTCAAGGACATTCCCGACAGCGTGACCTTTGGCAGCCCGGCCTGGGTCAACCTCGCAATCGCCGCGACGATGGTCGACGCGCACATACCCGGCCGGGTCGCCAATATGAGCTTCGCCGCAGTCATGCTGGAAGCCGAACACGCCAGCGGCGCAGACGTGAACATGACGAACACCGCTCAACGTAACGCCTTGATCGATTGGGGCACGGCCAATGGCCTGCTGGAGAAAAAAGCCGAGCATCTGTACGCGTCCGATGAACTGAACAACCTGGTGACTCGCTTCAGCGAACGCCAGTCCGTGATGCTGGCCGCCTCAGAGGCCTTCGACAAAGACATCCCGTCCCGTAAAGCGATGGCATTGGCCGAGCTGAAACAACGCTTTCCCGACAAGGAGGCGCTGTTCGAAGAACCCTTGATTCGCGTCACCCATATGCCGGGCGGGGATATCCGGCGTAGAAATCAGGTGCCGGGCGTGCACTCGCTGCTGGATGTCGCGATGATGGACGTTGGACCCGACGCGGTCTACGGCTCCCGTGACAGCCGTATCCCCGTGGGGGCGTTGAACGCCAATCCCGAGTTTGGGGTGGTCACGGCGTTCGAGTCGCAATTCAAGCAGGTGATCGAGGAAAAGAAGAACGCCGTCGGCACGTATATCAAGCACTTGATCAGCCAGTTGCCGGCAGACGACCGAAAAAACTTTGAATATGGCAACGTCACTTTTTATCAAAATCACGCCCATAAACTTGGGCTGGGTTTGTTCAGTGACAAAACCGAGCTGCCCAAAGGCGAAGAACTACTGGTAAGGATCGAGCGCGGTGGGGTGACCACGGCCTATGAGATCGACTTCAACGCCGGCGCTATCCGCAGTATTCCGCAGTGGCAGGCACAGCCTGGCTCTTCAAGGAAGGCGAATATCGTCTCCGAAACAAAGGTGTTCACCCCCAGCGCCGGTCAAGCCACGCTTGATACAGAGCAGACACCGCCTGGCGATTCACCCAGCGATACCTTCGCCTCGCCCCGCGTCCAACTGATCGCCGATGCCTTCGTTGAACATATCAACCTCGATGATCCGGCGATCAAGCAACAGGCGCGTGGCCTCACCACCGACGACAATATTCGGAACCGGTCCGACATGATTGAAAACTTCCTGTTGGACCTGGTCCCTTTGCGCTCCGCGATCAACCACTTCCGCAACGGCAACATTGCTGAAGGCTTGATCGATCTGAGCCTGGACGCGTTCGGCATCGTGACGGCGGGTGTGGGTGCGGCCGGAAAAGTGGTCAAGATCGCAGGGACCACCGTTTCGGCGGCGACCAAGGTGGCACGGTCGGCCAAAGTCATCGGCATGGCCACGTTCGGCGCATTCAACCCGCTGAGCGGCGCAGGCGACCTGGCGGTTGGCGGGGCCCGCCTGGCCGGTGGCGGGCTCAAGTTCCTCGGCGCCAAAGGCGCGCAAGGTGTGAACGCATTGCGTGGCGCGTCGGGCCGTTACGACCTGCTCAAAGCCGCCAGCAACGAGCATGGCGTCGTCGCCACAGGCACCGTAAAGATCGGCGAACACAGTATTGACGGTGCCGCAGTGCTGAAAAATGGCCAGTGGTATGCCTTCGACGCGGAAAAAATGCGCGCCTACGGCGGGCCACTCCAGGGCTTCGCACCCACCACGGTGTCGGCGAAGGGGCAGATCAACCAGAGCTTCACCGACTGGCTCTACAAGAAGCTGGCGGGCGAAATACAGTCGCCGGAGGGCCCGCCGACCGTACTCGGTCAATATGCACCCAAAGAGTTCGAAAACGAGTTGAAACGCGCGCAACGTCCCGAGAAGGTTTCCGACTTCAACGCCGGCTATGCGAACGGTGACCCGCACAAGGTGCCGGGTTTCTCATCAGACTCGACGATTCTCGAGCTTCAGATGCTGATCTCCCGTGGGTGGCTGGGCGCCGAAGACGTCGGCACGCTGGTCAAACAGATCGAACGCAAGAAAGTCAGACTGATCCAGGAAGGCTTTACCCTGTTCCAGCGGGATATCCACGCCGTCGGCGGCACCTTGACCCCGATGCCCCAGGAGTTTTACCTCAGCCAAGTCAATCTGGCTTCACCAGGCGAATGTGCGGGTATCGCCAATACCCTGGCACTGTCCATGCAATCGGGCCGAGAGACGACCTACCTGGGCAATATGTTCAAGGCGGCCGCCGATCCACAGGACCCTGCGGCGACGCAGTTCATCCGCACCCTCAGGTCGTTTCATGAAGCAGTCAAACACGTGGATACCTTTCATATGGGCAAGCAGCCCAGGCAGATTCCCTATCATCAGATCGCCACCGAGCTGACCGATGCGAGCCCGCCAAGGAGCCTGAGGATTGCAACGAAGGATCACGCCCTGCTGGCCGGCGTCATGGTGCGTGACGACAAACCCGTCTGGTTCTACTTCGATCCGAATTTCGGGATGGCCCAATTTGACTCGGCCGAGGCCATGAAAAATGGCCTGGAACGTACCCTGAACCGCGGCACCAGCCCGTTTCAGCATCGGGCTTACGGTACGAATCCGGGCACGCCTGAGTATCAAGTGAGTTATTTTGAGTCCGGTGACATGCAGTTCTACCGCGATTCCGCACAGGTCCACCGTATCGCGTCGGTTCCGTTGTAGTTTTTCCGCCCCTGACGCGACATTCTCCGGCGCGAAGCTCACAATGCCAGCAATTTTTCGGAACTTGCTGGCCTTGTCGCTACTCACTAGTGGATTGCCTTTAGACCTGTCGCGCCCAGCACCTTCACTTTTTCAGGAATGTTCACTATGTCGGCACCCACCTCAACCATTCTCGTAGTCGAAGACGACTCCATTGTGCGTATGCTGATCGTCGACGTACTCGAAGAGCTGGGGTTCGGTGTGCTGGAGGCTGAAGACGCCAAATCGGCGCTTGAATTCGTAGAGGACACAAATAAGGTCATTGATCTGATGATGACCGATGTCGGCCTGCCGGATATGAATGGCCGGGACTTGGCCACCCAGGCGCGTAAACTGCGCCCGCAACTGCCGGTCCTGTTTGCCAGTGGTTATCCCGAGAGCATCGAGGTTCAGCCGGGCATGCAATCGATCGCCAAGCCGTTCTCCATCGATCAATTGCGCAATAAGGTTAAGCAAATGCTTGACGCAGCCTGACGTTGCGTTTTTGTCCAATGCCGCCCACAGGGGCGGCATTTTTACGTCAAGCTCTACGTCATACCGGGATTAACGTGACGTTCGGCCAATAAAGTTGGAAACTCGCCGCTTTGCCACACCATTCAATAGTACTCCTCACAAGCCCTCTGGAAGGACGCAACAACATGATTGGAAAACCGACGCGCCTGCTGTTGGCGAGCCTCTCGATACTCATGAGCTCTGGCGCCTGGGCCGACTTCACGGCCACCCCCTCTGAGGCTCGGGCAATCGCCAAGGAAGCCTATTTGTATGGTTACCCGGTCGTGGAAATGTACAAAACGCTCTACACCCAGGCGGTCGACAAGGGCGGCGTCAACTTCAAGGCGCCGTTCAACCATATTGGCAACACCGCCCAGGTCTTCACCCCCAAAGACACCACACTGGCCACGCCAAACCCCGACACGCCCTACTCCTTCGTCTGGATGGACCTGCGTAGCGAGCCGCTGGTGCTGACGCTGCCCAAGATCGAAGACAACCGCTATTACTCGGTGCAACTGGTCGACCTCTATACGCATAACTTCGCGTACCTGGGCACGCGCAGCACCGGCAACAATGGCGGCCACTACATGATCGCCGGGCCCGACTGGAAAGGTCAGCAGCCGGTCGATGTGGATCGCGTGGTGTATAGCGAAAGTAACCTCGCTTATGCGCTGTACCGCACGCAGTTGTTTGATGAAAAGGACCTGAACAAGGTCAAGCAGATCCAGAATGGCTACAAAGTGCAGTCGCTCAGCAGCTATGTGAAACAGGCCGCCCCCGCCAAGGCGCCGAAGATCGATTGGCCCAAACCGCTGGCCAACATGACCGAAGGCCCGCAACTGTTTCGCTACTTGAACTTCATGCTCGCCTTCGCTGCCCCCCAGGACAGCGAGAAAGACCAGCTCGCACGCTTTGCCACCATCGGCATTGCACCGGGCGCGCCGTTCAAGGTCAACCAGTTGAGCGCCGAACAGCGTAAAGCGCTGGAAGACGGGATCGCCGACGCCAAGGCTGAGTTCGCGGCGTTCAAAAAAGACAAACTCGACACCCAGCAGGTCGCCATAGGCGACCTGTTCGGCAACCGCGATCACCTGAAAAACAACGACCTGTACCGCTATGCCGGTGCCGAGGTGGGGCTTTTCGGCAACTCTGCCGATGAAGCCACCTACTTCAATTACGTCGTCGACAGTGAAGGCAAGCCCGCCAACGGCGCGCGCCATAGCTACACCGTCCACTTCGCCAAGGACCAACTGCCGCCGGTCGACGCCTTCTGGTCACTGACCCTGTACAACGCCAAGACCAAGTTGCTGGTGCCCAACCACAAAAAGCGCTATGTGATCAATTCGCGGATGTTGCCCAACCTCAAACTGGACGCCGATGGCGGCCTGACCCTGGCGCTGCAACACCACGAACCGCCAAAAGCCGAACAGAGCAACTGGTTACCTGCACCGCCCGGCCCGTTCTACGCGGTGTTGCGCCTGTACCTGCCCAAACCCGAGGCGAACAACGGCCAGTGGAAGCTGCCGCCGCTGACGCCACTGAAGTGATACGGCAAGCGACTTACCGCTTTTTCAGTTTCAGATATGACTGATGCAAATCCGACGCCCAACCGTCGATCACGCTTTTCACGTCATTGGGCGTCATCACCTGCGAGTCGTTTTCCAGCGGCTTGCCGGTGCCCTTGCGTACTACCTCGGCAACCACCTTGCCGTTGGCGCCGTCGAGAAACTGCGCCTCGGTGCCCAGCACCGTGTCCTGGTCGCGGATGCCGGTGCCGGTACTCACCGCAGCGGCCACCAGGGCGACCGGCACGAACTCATAAGGTTTCAGGCCCTGGGTTTTGCTGCTGACTGCCGTAATCGCCGCACGCACCACTAACACTCCGGCGCCGGGCCCTTGGGCAAGGGGCAATGACTTGCCGACTTCGCGCTTGAGGGCCTGGTTGAAGTAGTCATTGATGCCACGCAACGTGCTCTCAGGAATTTTCGCGGTGGCTTGGGGCCTGGGGTAAAACTGCGTCGGTTCGATATACACCGCGTTGTAGCGGCTCATATCCAGTTTCGGATCGACCCAACGCAGCACCTCGACGCCCGAAGGCGACTTGGCCGGCTTGAGACGGCTGTAATCGGACAGGAATCCTGAATACTCATCCGGTTGCGTGACTTGGCTGGCACAGCCCACCATCCCGATCGTGGCGATGCAGAGCGTGCTGATCATTAGCCTTAGTTTCATCATCGAACTCCTTGGCAGTCATCATCAGAACGTTGAGCTGTAGGTATAGCCAATCCTTGGAAAAAGCGCTGAAAAGCTCAGCCGCGCTCGCGCGGGATCAGGCTCTGCAACTGTGCGGCCAGGAAGTTCGCGTTGAAGGCGAAGGTGTCCGGGTCTTTCAAACCGTTGGTTTTCTTCCACAACCAGTCGTTTTTGTCCGCCGGCAGCACCAGTGAAACACTGCCGTGCCGTGCCGCCGTCAGGCCCATGACCGACACCGAAATCAAGCCGCCGACGCCCATCACGTCCGGCACGAACTCCACATTCTTGCCGGTGATCTGCACGGTGAGTTTTTCGCTCTTGAACGGCGATGTCTCCACCGGAACGCTCGGGCCGCTGGCGACATACGCTTCACGGTGGACTTCAAGCAAACCAGCGGTATTGACCGGTTCCAGCCATTGTTCGATCTGCTGGAACAGCTCGCCGAGCTTTAGCGCCCAGCGCGCCGATTGCACCTCGAACTGCTGTTTTTTGTGCGCTTCGCTATCGGCGTAATGACGAAGCATCTCGCCCAGTTGCTGTACATCATCCATTGCGGTTTTCCTCGGGTGAGCCGTAGTGCGAACCGCGATCATGGCAGATGCGGCAACTCACCGTATGATTAACGCCTGCGAAACAGCGGGCGCGGCTCGATCACGCTACGCCCGTACTGCACGCTCATCCCCGCCAGCCCTTTCAGGGCGTCTTCAGCCGACTTGTCCGCGCGCACCGCAAACGCATCGAACCCGCACTGGCGCATATGGCTGAGCTGATCGCGTAGCACATCGCCAATCGCCCGCAACTCGCCTCGCCAGCCCATACGCGTGCGCAACAGATAGGCCTGGCTATAGGCGCGGCCGTCACGAAAGCTGGGGAAATCCAGGGCAATCAGCGGCAGCGTGGCGAGCCAGGGCTGCAGCAGTTCGACCTCATCATCCGGGCCCAGCCACACGCCATGCCCCGGCGCATAGGACGCCAGCGGCAGGATCAGCGCAGCGCCCTCCGGCACCTCGTCACGCACCAACACCCACGGATCATCCGCCACCAGGCGCGCCTGCCCCTGCTCAAGCTTCAACAGATTGTTCATGCCGGCTGCTCCGCGTACACCTGCTCCTTGAACGGCTCCAGGCCAATGCGCTGCACGGTATCGACAAAGCGCTCTTCGCTTTCGCGGTAGCGCACGAAGGTATTGATCACGCGCTCGATCACATCCGGAATCTCGGCGGCGCTGAACGACGGGCCGATCACTTTGCCCAGTGAACTGTGTTTGCCCTGGGCCCCGCCGAGGGTGATCTGATACCACTCACTGCCATTCTTATCGACGCCCAGGATGCCGATATTGCCGATGTGGTGATGGCCGCAGGCATTGATGCAGCCGGAGATGTTCAGGCTGATGTCACCCAGGTCGTGCAGGTAGTCGAGGTTATCGAAGCGCTGCTGGATCGCCTGAGCGATGGGGATCGACTTGGCATTGGCCAGGGCGCAGAAGTCACCGCCGGGGCAGGCGATGATGTCGGTCAACAGGCCGATATTCGCCGCACCCAGGCCGTGTTCGCAGGCCAGGCGCCACACGGCATGCAGATGCTCCTTGGGCACATCCGGCAACACGATGTTCTGTTCATGGGCGATACGGATTTCGCCAAAACCGAACCGCTCCGCCCACTCAGCCACGGCCTCCATTTGCGGGGCGCTGACGTCGCCGGGCGGCGCGCTGATGCCGGGCTTGGTGGACAACACCACGCTGGCGTAGCCCGCGACTTTATGCGGCATGACGTTACGGCTGACCCAGCGCGCAAAGCCCGGGTTGTCGGCCAGTTCGGTGCCGTAGGCCAGGCTGGTATCGCTGAGCGACGCATACGCCGGCGGTACGAAGGCCGACGCCACGCGCGCGTATTCGGCATCGGTCAACTGCGCCGGGCCATCGCGCAGGTACTGCCATTCTTCCTCCACCTCCTGGGAAAACGCGTCGATCCCCAGCGCCTTGACCAGGATCTTGATGCGCGCCTTGTACTTGTTGTCCCGCCGGCCATGCCGGTTGTACACGCGCAACACCGCCTCGACGTAGGACAGCAGGTGCCGCCACGGCAAGCCCTCGCGAATCTGCAAGCCGAGGATCGGCGTGCGGCCCAGGCCGCCGCCCACCATCACGCGCAGCAGCATCTCGCCTTGGTCATCACGGTAAAGGTACAGGCCGATGTCATGCATCATGATCGCCGCGCGGTCTTCGCGGGCCGAGCAGATGGCGATCTTGAACTTGCGCGGCAGGAACAGGAATTCCGGGTTGATGGTCGACCACTGGCGCAGAATCTCCGCCAACGGGCGCGGGTCCAGCAGCTCGTCGGCCGCGACCCCGGCAAAGGCTTCGGTGGTGATATTGCGCACGCAGTTACCGGAGGTCTGGATCGCATGCATGTCCACCTGGGCCAGGCGTTCGAGGATGTCGGGCACCTGGTGCAGCTCGATCCAGTTGAACTGCAGGTTCTGCCGGGTGGTGAAGTGGCCGTAGCCACGGTCGTAGTCGCGGGCGATGCTGGCCAGGGTACGCATCTGTTCGGCGCTCAAGGTGCCGTAGGGAATCGCCACCCGCAGCATGTAGGCATGCTTTTGCAGGTACAGGCCGTTCTGCAGGCGCAAGGGCAGAAACTCTTCTTCGCTCAATTCGCCGGCGATAAAACGCTCGACCTGATCACGAAATTGCGCCACGCGCTCGAACACCAGCGCCCGGTCGTATGCATCGTACTGGTACATATCACCGCCTCATCAGGGTTGGCCGCGTCCCAGGGCGCGGCTTCTAGGGGGGCGACTATGCGCCTGCGGCGCAGGGCATTAAAGATTCAGGTGCAGGCTTAAAAAGCGGATCAGATGGGCTATAAGCCGTGCTTTCACGCCGAATAAACTGATCCGTAGTAATCAGCTTTTTCTGAGTCTGTTTTGTTTTAGCCACACTTCCTACAGTGCCTGCCACTTGGAACCGTGGGAGGACTGAGCATGAGCACAGCAACAATCGGACAGGCCTATAACTACAAGGTCGTCCGCCAATTCGTGATCGCCACCATCGTCTGGGGCGTGGTGGGCATGGCCATGGGCGTGTGGATCGCTTCGCAGCTGGTCTGGCCGGAAATGAACCTCGATTTGCCCTGGACGACTTTTGGCCGACTGCGACCGTTGCACACCAGCCTGGTGATCTTCGGGTTCGCCGGCAGCGCGCAGTTCGCCGCCAGTTATTACGCGGTACAGCGCACCTGCCAGGTGCGGCTGTTTTCCGACAAGCTCGCCGCATTTACCTTCTGGGGTTGGCAATCGGTCATCGTGATCATGTTGATCAGCCTGCCGTTGGGCTACACCACCACCAAGGAATACGCCGAGATCGAATTCTCCGGCGCGGTATGGATGACGGTGGTGTGGGTGGCCTACGCCATTGTGTTTTTCACCACCGTAGTACGCCGCCAGACCCGGCACATCTACGTGGGCAACTGGTTTTTCGGCGCGTTCATCCTGGTGATCGCCATGCTGCATGTGGTCAACCACCTGGCGATTCCGGTGGACTGGTTCAAGTCCTACCCGGTGTATTCCGGCGCCACCGATGCGATGGTGCAATGGTGGTACGGGCATAACGCCGTGGGCTTTTTCCTGACCACCGGCTTCCTGGGGATGATGTACTACTTCGTGCCGAAACAAGTCGGACGGCCGGTGTATTCCTATCGCCTGTCCATCGTGCATTTCTGGGCGCTGATCACCTTGTACATCTGGGCCGGTCCGCACCACTTGCATTACACGGCGCTGCCGGACTGGGCGCAGTCGCTGGGCATGGCGATGTCGCTGATCCTGCTCGCGCCGAGCTGGGGCGGCATGATCAACGGCATGATGACCTTGTCGGGCGCCTGGCATAAGTTGCGCAGCGACCCGATCCTGCGCTTTTTGGTGTTGTCGCTGGCGTTCTACGGCATGTCGACGTTCGAAGGGCCGATGATGGCGATCAAGACCGTCAACGCCCTCTCCCACTACACCGACTGGACCATCGGCCACGTCCATGCCGGCGCGTTGGGCTGGGTGGCGATGATCACCTTCGGCTCGCTGTACCACATGATCCCGAAAGTCTTCGGCCGCCAGCAGATGCACAGCGTGACGCTGATCAACCTGCACTTCTGGCTGGCGACCATCGGCACCGTGCTGTACATCGCCTCGATGTGGGTCAACGGCATTACCCAGGGCCTGATGTGGCGTGCGATCAACGATGACGGCACCCTCACCTACTCGTTTGTCGAGGCCTTGCAGGCCAGCCATCCGGGGTTTGTGGTGCGCTTTGCCGGTGGCGTGTTGTTTCTCAGCGGCATGCTGCTGATGGCCTACAACACCTGGCGCACGGTGCGGGTTGCCGACTTGCGGGTCGCGCAGCTTGACGCGAGGATCGTCTGATGTGGAGCTTTCTGATGGTGGTGTGCCTGTATGGCGCGGTGGAGTACTGTTTGCGCGGTCAATCCGAGGAGACGCTGGATGAGGCCAGTTTGATTCCGTTCGCCGACGACCCGGAGGTGGCGCGCCGGGTGGAGCTGGCCACCGGCAAACAGATCCACGCGGTGGCAGCGGAGCAAGCCAGGCCGGGCTGGGGCAATCTGGATATGTGAAACTGCTCCGCTGATTTGGCGCGCAACTGCGTATGACTATTCGGCGGCCGATGGGTAAGGTGATGCGATATTTCTTGTCAGGAGCATCGCATGCACACCATCGGCCTGATCGGCGGCATGAGCTGGGAGTCCAGCGCCGAGTACTACCGCATCATCAACCAGCGCGTGCGCGACCAGCTCGGTCCGCTGCGTTCGGCGCAACTGCTGATGTACAGCGTGGACTTCGGCCCGGTGGAACAGGCCCAGCATGCCGGACGCTGGGACGACGCCGCGCTGATCCTCGAGGATGCTGCGTGCCGCCTGCAAGCAGGGGGTGCCGAGTGCGTGGTGCTGTGTACCAACACCATGCATTTGGTGGCGCCGCGGATCGAAGCGGCGGTGTCGATTCCCTTTCTGCATATTGCCGATGCCGCAGGTGCCGCGGCCGTCGCCGCCGGCACCCTGACCGTGGGTTTACTCGGCACCGCGTTCACCATGGAACAGGACTTTCTCACCTCGCGCCTGGCCGCCCACGGCCTGAACGTGCTGGTGCCCGATGCGAACGAGCGCCAGGCCGTCCACCGGATCATCTATGAGGAATTGTGCGTCGGCGTGATCAGCGAGGCGTCACGCCAGGTCTATCAGCGCGTGATCGCATCCCTGGCCGCACGCGGCGCCCAGGCAATCATCCTGGGCTGCACGGAAATCGGCCTGCTGATCAAACCCGAACACAGCAACCTGCCGCTGCTCGACACCACGGTGCTGCATGCGCAGGCAGCGGTGGCGTTCGCGTTACGGGACTAAGCCGAGGTTCTTGACCCCGCCGCGCGGCGCCACAGCCGCGCAACATCCGCCGCTCGCTCGCGCAACAAGCGCGGTGCCTCGCTGCAGGCCTGCTCCAGGCTCATCGGCCCGGACGGCAAGGCGAAGGCTGCATCCACGCCGTGGGCGTACATCTGCTCGTAGCCTTCACCCAGCGTGCCGGCGATCACGATCACCGGGACCTGGTGCCGCTGGGCGATGCGCGCCACGCCGAAGGGTGTTTTACCGCGCAACGTCTGGGCGTCGAAACGACCTTCACCGGTGATCACCAGGTCGGCGCCGCGTATCGCTTCGTCGAGGCCGACCAGTTCGGCGACCACCTCCACCCCCGCACGGAACTGCGCCCCGAGGAAGGCCTTGGCGGCGAACCCCAGGCCACCGGCGGCGCCACTGCCGGGTTCGTCGCGCACGTCATTGGGCAGGACCTTGGCGCAGTGGTCGGCGAAATGGCCGAGGGCCGCGTCGAGTTGTTCGACCTGCTGCGGATCGGCGCCTTTTTGCGGGCCGAAAATCGCCGAGGCGCCGTGGGGGCCGCACAACGGGTTATTCACGTCGGCGGCGATTTCAAAGCGCACCTGGGCCAGGCGCGGGTCGAGTTGTTCCAGGCTGATCCGCGCCAGGCGGGCCAAAGCCTGGCCACCCGGTGCCAGAGGGTGACCCTCGGCATCGAACAACTGCACGCCGAGTGCCTGCATCGCGCCTGCGCCGCCATCGTTGGTGGCACTGCCGCCAATCGCCAGGATGATGCGCCGGGCACCGGCGTCCAGGGCCGCGCGGATCAGTTCGCCGGTGCCGAAGGTGGTCGTGGAGCACGCGTCGCGCTGCCCCGGCGCCACCAATTGCAGGCCGCTGGCTTCGGCCATTTCGATGAGTGCGGTGTGGCTGTCGGCCAGCCAGCCCCAATGCGCGTCAACCGTAGCGCCCAAGGGGCCTTTCACCGACTGGTGCCGCAGTTCGCCCTGGCAGGCGGCGAGTACCGACTCCACCGTGCCTTCACCACCGTCCGCCATCGGGCACTGGACCACGTGTGCATCCGGCCAGACCTGCGCCAAGCCTTCGGCAATGGCCTGGGCGACGCCTTCGGCACTCAGGCTGTCCTTGAACGAATCGGGGGCGATGATGATTTTCATGGGCGTTCTCCGGTTTTTATGCCGCCCATGCTGCCAGTTGGCAGCGGCAATGACGCTGGTCCGATGCACAAGTGCGAACCCGGCTTGTTGGTCATTCCGACAAAACCTGGGGCAGCAGCTGGACGCCAAGGTACAGCGCGAGCATGCCATCCAGCGTCAACGGGTCGACTCCGCTGAGTTCGGCAATGCGCTCCATGCGGTAGCGCAGGCTGTTGCGGTGAATGCCCAACGCATCGGCGCATGCCTGGCTTTGCCCGTCGTGTTCGCACCAACTGCGCAAGGTCGCCTGCAGTTGGCCGTTGTTGTCCTTGGCCAGCACTTTTCGCAGCGGGTTGAGCAATTCGTCCAGGGCATCATCGTTGCGATGCCGCCAGAGCATCACCGGCAGGCGATAGCGGTTGAGGGTCAGCAGCCGTGAATGCGGCAGGACATCGCGGCCGTAGGCCAGCAGGTCGCCCACGCGTCGATAACAACGACGCAACCCCGCCAAGCCATCGGCTTGCCCACCGACCGCCACCCGCAGAATCGTCCAGCCCAGGCCTTCGAGCTTTTCCAGCAGGCGCGGATTGTCCACCGGCACCGCCGCCGGCCGGCACCATAGCAGCGAATACTGCGCGGAGCTGACGCACCAGCTGTCCGGATAGCGCGACGTCAACCAGGCGCTCAGCGCTTCCGCCGTCTGCCCCGCCCCCAACTCGAACAGATACGGCGTGCGCGCCATCTGCGGCTTGAGCCCCAGTTGCTGCGCCTCATCCACCAGGCGTGGCGAGTCGCCGGTGTCGGCCAGCAGCAACGCCAACAGATCGTCGCAGCGCTGGCGTCGCCATTGTTGCTCGGCTTGCTGATGCCGGTGGCTGACCAGCATTTCTGCGGTCATGCGTACCAGTTCGGCATACGTGCGCAGCCCCTCCGGCTCGCCGGTAATGCCGAGCACGCCGATCAGGCGCTGGTCGTGCATCAACGGCAGGTTGATGCCCGGTTGCACGCCCTTGAGGTGCTTGGCGGTCTGCCCGTCGATCTCCACCACGCGGCCGTTGGCCAACACCAGTTGCGCGCCTTCATGCCGCGTGTTGATGCGCTCCGGCTCGCCGCTGCCGAGGATCAGGCCCTGGCTGTCCATGACGTTGACGTTATGCGGCAGGATCGCCATGGTGCGATCGACGATATCCTGCGCCAGGTCATGATCCAGCTCGAACATGGGGCTAATTTCCTTGAAAGCGGCGGTTGTTCATCGGCACAGCGCAAAGGATGCTTCACTGTGCGCGAGCACAAAGACAGCACCCCGCCAGGTGGCCGAGACTCATGGGGCGATCAACGTTACCCTCGCATCGCAAAAAATCATAATAAAGAGAGACTCCCATGTCACAGAGCGCCGTTGCACCACTGGCCACCGATGACGATAAAAACGCCATCTACAAGCGCATTACCCTGCGCCTGATCCCCTTCATTTTTATCTGCTACCTGTTCAACTACCTTGACCGGGTGAACGTTGGCTTTGCCAAGTTGCAGATGCTCGATGCGTTGAAGTTCAGCGAAACCGTGTACGGCCTGGGTGCCGGGATCTTCTTTATCGGCTACGTGCTGTGTGGCGTGCCGAGCAACCTGGCGCTGACCAAGTTCGGTCCGCGGCGCTGGATTGCCTTGATGATGATCGTCTGGGGCGCGCTGTCTACCTGCCTGCTGTTCGTCACCACGCCGACGCATTTCTATACGTTGCGCCTGTTGACCGGTGCCGCCGAAGCCGGCTTCTTCCCCGGTGTGGTGCTGTATCTCTCGCAGTGGTTCCCGACGTTCCGCCGTGGGCGGATCATGGCGTTGTTCATGTCGGCGATTCCGGTGTCCGGCCTGTTGGGCAGCCCGTTTTCCGGCTGGATACTCAACCACTTCGGCGCCGGCCAAGGCGGGCTCGCCGGCTGGCAGTGGATGTTCCTGTTGCAAGGCATCCCGACCGTAATCCTGGGCGCCCTCGCCTATTTCCTGCTCAGCGACAGTTTTGCCAACGCCAAATGGCTCCAACCGCATGAGCGCGCAATGCTGGAAGCCGACCACGCGACTGACCTGGCGAACAAGCCGAAAACCACCACCGATTCCCTCGCCGAAGTGTTCAAGAACCCGGCGATCTGGGCGTTCGGCTTGATCTATTTCTGCATTCAGAGCGGCGTCTACGCGATCAACTTCTGGTTGCCGTCGATCATCAAGAACCTGGGTTTCAGCGATAACCTGGTGATCGGCTGGCTCAGCGCAATTCCCTACCTGCTGGCCGCGGTGTTCATGTTGCTGGTGGGCCGCTCCGCCGACTTGCGCAAGGAGCGGCGCTGGCATTTGGTAGTGCCGATGTTGATGGGCGCGCTGGGCCTGGTGATCGCGGTGAATTTCGCCACCACCCCGGCCATCGCCATTCTCGGCCTGACCATCGCCACCATGGGCGCCCTCACCGGCCTGCCGATGTTCTGGCCGGTGCCCACCGCCATGCTCAGTGCGGGCGCGGCGGCAGGTGGCCTGGCGTTGATCAACTCGATGGGCCAGATGGCCGGCTTCCTCAGCCCGTACATCGTCGGCTTTGTGAAGGATGCCACCGGGTCCACGGATATCGCGCTGTACCTGCTGGCGGCGGTGATCGTCGGCGGCAGTGTGTTGGCACTGCGTATGACCCGCACCCTCAAAGTCTGACAGTTGGAGCAGGCTTGCTCCTACTCTGGGTTGGGGATTTACAACTGGCCGCCGCCGTCGATATCGATCACGGCGCCGGTCATAAAGCCATTTTCCATGGCCAGCACAAACCCCGCCGCCACTTCGGCGGCCTGCCCGACACGACCTACTGGCAATGCGCCCTCCACCTTGGCAAACATCGCCAGGCGCTGCGTGTCGTCCAACCCGGCATACGCCGGCGTGTCGATCACGCCAGGGCTGATCACATTCACCCGACGCGGTGCCAGCTCCTTGGCCAATTGCTTGCCCAGCGCTTCGGTGGCGGCATTGATACCGGTCTTGATGAACTGACCGGGCGCCAATTTGCGCCCCAGTTGACCGGAGGTAAGGCTGATGCTGCCGTGCTCGTCGAGGAACGGCAGCGCCCGTTGAATCGCACGCAACGAACCCCAGAGTTTAACGTTGAAATTATCCTGGGCTTCGTCCAGGTCGGTGTCGATCAGGTTCTTGGCGCGCACCGACGGGCCGGCGGTATAGACCAGATGATCAAAGTGCCCCACGGCTTCGAACAGGCGTTGCAGGGAGGCGCTGTCGGTGACGTCCACCGGTTCGCTGCGCACGCCGTTATCGACGCCGGAGGACACACGCCGTCCGGCCAGCACCACCTGCGCGCCACGCGCGGCTGCCGCCTTGGCCACTGCCGCGCCAATGCCGCTGCTGCCGCCGATAACGATGACAGTTTTACCGCTGAGGGAATGGGTCATGGGGAAAGATCCTGGGTCAAAAAATGAGCGTTCATCTTCCCAGCTTGGCAATCAGCGAAAAATCCCGGTAAAACGACAAGATATTTAAAGGATTTTTACAAATGAGCTCGATTCTCGACCTGGAAGTCTTCGTGCGCAGCGCCGACACCGGCAGCCTGTCGGCGGCCGCGCGCAGCCTCAGCCTCACGCCGGCCGCCGCGAGTATTGCGCTCAAGCGCCTGGAAACCCGCCTGGGCATACGGCTGCTGGCGCGCTCCACCCGCAGCATGCGCCTGACCGAGGAAGGCCGACGCTATCTGGACAGCGTGCGCGTGGCCCTGGAAGCCCTGTCCGAAGGTGAACAGGCGATCAAGCAACAAGGCCAAAGCCTCAGCGGTTGGCTGCAATTGGCCGCGCCTTCGGATTTCGGGCGCAACGTGCTGCTGGGCTGGCTGGATGAGTTCAAGCTGGAGCACCCGAACATCCGCGTTCAACTGTTGCTGAACGACAGTAACGCCGACCTGTTCCGCGAAACCGTCGACATCGCCCTGCGCTTCGGTGTACCCCGTGACTCCAGCCTGGTGGCGTTGCCAGTGGTGCCGGACCACCGCCGCATCGCCTGCGCCAGCCCCGCCTACCTCGCGCGCCATGGCGCACCGAGCACGCCGGCAGAACTGGCGCAACACAATACGCTGCGCTACATGCGCCAGGGGCGGGCCAACAACACCTGGTACTTCCGCCAAGGCGCCGAGCTGCAGGAAGTCGAGGTGACGGGCGACTATTTGAGCGATGACGGCGAAATCGTGCGGCGCTGGGCATTGGCCGGGCATGGCATCGCCTATAAAGCCAACCTGGATATCGCCAGCGACATCCAGGCCGGGCGCCTGGTGCCACTGTTGACCGACTGGCAGGGCGAACCCACGCCCTTCAATCTGATGTGCCCCCATCGCCTGCAAGTGTCGGAACGGGTGAAAGTGTTGCATCGCTTCCTCCAGACACGTTGCCGGACGCTGCTGAGCGTATGAAGAAACACGCCCAGGGCTTGTCCCAGAGCCTGCGAGTCTGGTATTGCATGGCACACGTTTTCCTGATTTGAGGAGCTTTGCATGATTTATCGCACGTTGGGCCAATCCGGGTTGAAGGTCAGCGCCTTGACCCTGGGCACCATGATGTTTGGCGAACAGACCAACACCGAAGACTCGTTGCGCATCATCGACAAGGCCTGGGACCAGGGCATCAACTTCATCGACACCGCAGACGTTTATACAGGCGGACGTTCGGAAGAGCTGGTCGGTGAAGCCATCGCCCGCCAGCGTCAGGATTGGGTGGTGGCGTCCAAGGTCGGCTTTGGCCCACCGGACGGTTTGCCCAACCGCAGCGGTTTGAGCCGCAAGCGTATTTTCAATGCACTGGAAGCCAGCCTGACCCGCCTCGACACCGACTACCTGGATATCTACTACCTGCACCGCGAAGACCACAACACCCCGCTGGAGGTCAGCGTATCGGCGATCGGCGACCTGATTCGCCAGGGCAAGATCCGTTACTGGGGCCTGTCCAACTACCGCGGCTGGCGCATTGCCGAAGTGATTCGCGTGGCCGAGCGCCTGGGCGTGGACAAGCCGGTGATCAGCCAGCCGCTGTACAACATCGTCAATCGCCAGGCCGAGATCGAACAGATCACCGCCGCAGCCGCCTATGGCTTGGGCGTGGTGCCTTACAGCCCACTGGCCCGTGGCGTACTCAGCGGAAAATACGCACCCGATGCCACGCCCGAGGCCGGCAGCCGCGCCGCGCGGCAGGACAAGCGTATTCTGGAAACCGAATGGCGGGTCGAGTCGCTGCGCATTGCCCAGCAAATCCAGCAATACGCCAAAGAACGTGGCGTGGGGATTGTCGAATTCGCAATCGCCTGGGTACTGAACAACGCGGCCGTCAGCTCTGCGATTGTCGGCCCGCGCACCGAAGCGCAGTGGGATGCGTACACCGGCGCACTGGATGTGAAGCTCACGGCTGAGGACGAGGCCTTTATCGACTCGCTGGTGACGCCGGGGCACTCGTCCACCCCGGGCTTCAATGATGTCGGTCACTTTGTGTCGGGCCGCATGGCACGCACGTAACCCCCCGGAAAATCGCAGTTCACTGCCCTTCTACCGAGGGCAGTGAGCAAAACCTGGATGAAACGCCCCAAAACAGAGCCACCTTCTGACGCCAAAAGCACTATATTCCCCTGCTGAAATCCCCCCTCTTTTGTATCCAACGGTTTTCGCGAGGACAGCGTGTCTAAAGGTGTTGTGTTATCGGTCTTGGCTTCGGTGTTGTTTGCCGTGATGTATTACTTCACGTCGCTGCTGACGCCCTTGAGTGGCCTGGAGATTTTCGGCTGGCGCATGTTACTCACCGTGCCGTGCATGACGGTGTTCATGCTCATCAGCGGCGAATGGCGACGGGTATGGGACGTGCTGCGGATGCTGGCGGCCAGGCCGCGACTGATCGGCGGCATCGTGGTGTCCTCGGCGCTGCTCGGTGTGCAATTGTGGCTGTTCATGTGGGCGCCGCTGAATGGGCGCAGCCTGGATGTGTCGGTGGGCTATTTCCTGCTGCCGCTGACCATGGTGCTGACCGGACGCCTGGTGTACGGCGAACGCTTGTCGCGGCTGCAACAGATCGCGGTGTTTTTTGCAGCCCTTGGGGTGCTTAACGAACTGTATCAGGCCGGTGGTTTTTCCTGGGCCACGCTGGTGGTGATCATCGGCTACCCGGTCTATTTCGTGGTGCGCAAATACCTGACCACCGACCATTTGGGCGGGCTGTGGCTGGACATGGCGCTGATGCTGCCGGTGGCCTGGTGGTTTGTGCAAAGCGGCGAACAGGGCTTTGCGGTGATGGCGGCCCATCCGAAACTGTACGCATTGATCCCGATGCTGGGCGTCATCAGTGCCTCGGCGCTGGTGAGCTATATCATTGCCAGCCGCTTGCTCGCATTCAGCCTGTTCGGGTTGCTCAGTTATGTGGAGCCGGTCCTGCTGCTGGGGGTGGCGTTGCTGCTGGGTGAAGGTATCAAGACGGGCGAATGGCTGACCTACATCCCGATCTGGCTGGCGGTGATGGTGCTGGTGTACGAAGGCTTCAAGCACCTGGTGCGCCAACGCAGGGCATAAGCGCGAGAGCGTGGGGCGCATCCATGCCCTCCTGCTCAGGGCTGCGCCGCCATTCAGCGGGTTTGCACCTGGACTGTTGGCTGAACAGGCGTGCCGAATTGCTTTTCCAACATGTCGGCCAAGGCGTTCAGTCGCTCGCGCCCTGAGCCGTAGAACGGGATGTCGCTCTGCACTTGATTGCCTACCTCTTCCAGGGAGGCATCCATCACTTCTTTCTTGACGCCAAACAGATTGCCCAGTCGATTGCCCTGGTTCAGCTCGAGCAACGTGCCTGTGACCGGGTTCTTGGCGATTTTTTCGATAGAATAAGCCACGTCTTCAGGAACGCCCAACGCCTCCAGCGCCGTCCCCAGGCCATGGCCTGGGTTTCTGAGCTGCTTGAGGAATTCGCCGTAGAGCCCATTCAGATCATTGGCGCCCACATTGCTCAGGATCAGATTGCCGACATCCGCTTTGTATTCCTGAGGCGTCATCAGTACGAGCGGGTCGTTATTGTTCAGCCCGTTACGCACTAAGTAGAGACCATCCTTGCTACCGCCATGCAGGTTGCCGTAAGCGTCATAATTGTAAATCACCTTATTGCCATCCTCGCGTGTCCCGATGTAGGTGGCCTTGCCATCCGGCGACAGGCTGTGGAGGCGCGTGTCGGTCAGGCCGTTGACGGGCACCGGCGGGGTGCTGGCGTCTTTGTCCAGACGCGTAAAGATGTCCCCCTTCTCATACCCATAACTGCCGACCACCGCATTGATATCGCCAGCGGCAAATTTCCCCAGCACCTGCTTGACCCGCTCCACTTGCTTTGGCGCCGCGTCACTGGAGAAGTGTGCGGCAAGCTGGTCCACCTTCTTTGGATCGCTGAGCGCCGCCTTGAGCGAGGCTGTCATTTCTTCACGGGTGTTGAATGCGTGAAACGACTGACCTTCTTGCTCCGGCAAATACATCAGAAAGTTCGGCCCTTCGGCGGTCGCCGGCGTGCGCTTGGCCATGACGATGTCTTTGGCTTGCGCGCCATCGACGGCAAAGGTCGACACCTGCACACCGGGTGCTCCCGGTTTGCCAGGCCTTACGACGGCAGTCGCCAGCGCTCGCCCGCCGGCACTCAGCGAACCGTCGCGGAACTCTGACTGTATGCGGTCCATGTAGCTTTGAAACGCCTGGTCGACTGGGTCCGAGTCGCTGGTCGAGCGGATGCTGCGAGTGGACACTGCGGGCTCGTTTTGCGCGTAAGGGGTAAGCGGATGTTGGCTTGCATAGGATGTATTGATCATAAAATGTATCCCGACGTGACTACTGAAGTTCGGCATCCCTGCATCAAGGCACAGGAGGTTTCCTGCGGCCCTGCCATCTTTGTGGACGCGGTTCGAAATACAGTTCCTCACACCTGGCGTACAAAAAAACCCGGCAGAGGCGACCTCGACCGGGCTTGTTGTGACGAGAAGGTGATCAGTCGGTGTTCAGTACACCGCGGCGCACCTGGTCACGCTCGATGGACTCGAACAGCGCCTTGAAATTGCCCTCGCCGAAGCCATCATCACCCTTGCGCTGGATGAATTCGAAGAACACCGGGCCCATCAGGGTTTCCGAGAAAATCTGCAACAGCAGGCGTTTGTCGCCTTCAATGGACGAACCGTCGAGCAGGATGCCGCGCGCTTGCAGTTGGTCCACCGGCTCGCCATGGTTCGGCAGGCGACCTTCGAGCATTTCATAGTAGGTATCCGGCGGCGCGGTCATGAAGCGCATGCCGATCTTCTTCAATGCGTCCCAGGTCTTGACCAGGTCGTCGGTGAGGAACGCCACGTGCTGGATGCCTTCACCGTTGAACTGCATCAGGAACTCTTCGATCTGCCCGGCGCCCTTGGACGACTCTTCGTTGAGCGGGATGCGGATCATGCCGTCCGGGGCGCTCATGGCCTTGGAGGTCAGGCCGGTGTACTCGCCCTTGATATCGAAATAGCGCGCTTCACGGAAGTTGAACAGTTTCTCGTAGAAGTTGGCCCAGTAGGCCATGCGCCCGCGATACACGTTGTGGGTCAGGTGATCGATGACCTTGAGGCCGGCACCGACCGGGTTACGCTCTACGCCTTCGAGGTAGACGAAATCGATGTCGTAGATCGAACTGCCTTCGCCGAAACGGTCGATCAGGTACAACGGCGCGCCGCCGATGCCCTTGATCGCCGGCAGGTTCAGCTCCATCGGCCCGGTGTCGATATGGATCGGCTGGGCGCCCAGTTCCAAGGCGCGGTTGTAGGCCTTTTGCGAGTCCTTCACACGGAACGCCATGCCGCACACCGATGGGCCGTGCTCGGCCGCGAAGTAGGAGGCGATGCTGTTGGGTTCGTTGTTGAGAATCAGGTTGATCTCCCCCTGGCGATACAGGTCAACGTTCTTGGAACGGTGGGTCGCGACTTTGCTGAAGCCCATGATCTGGAAGATCGGCTCCAGGGTGCCTGGGGTGGGCGATGCGAATTCGATGAACTCAAAGCCCATCAGGCCCATTGGGTTTTCGTATTGGTCAGCCATTTTCGGCGCCTCTTCATTCTTGGGATGAACGGATGTCAATTGCCAGCAAGGATGAAGTGGGAGGGAGGCGCACACGAGAGACCTCGCACGCTGCGGGCGAGGAAGTCACCGAAGATGAGGGGGGAGCCGAGTAGCTTCATGGGTACATCAGTCTCTGACGGCTGAGGCTTGCGTGAGCGCAAGTCCATATTCTTGTATGCGTAAATCGATTCTACACAGCGTAACAGTGTTTGTCCGCACTCTTATCAAATCCCCATTGGCCTGCTCGGAGCAAGGGGTTTGTTGCACAGGTAGATACCGAGCAGGATCACCGCGCCGCCCAACAGCATCGGCAGAGTCAGTCGCTCATCCAGCAACACCGCGCCGCAAATGACGGCGGTCAGCGGATTCAGCGCGATAAACACACCGGCGCGGGTCGCGCCGATTCGGCGGATGCCGTCGTACCAGCCGATATACGCCAGCGCCGAGCCCAGCACCCCGAGGTACAACAGGCTGAACAGTTGCGGCCAATGCACGGCGGCCAGCGCATTCAGGCTGATCCTGCCACTGATGAGGGTGGTGGCCGTCAGCATTACTGTCCCCAGCAGAATCGACCACGTGACTGTTTGCAACGCGCCCAGGCTGTGATTGAGCTCACGGGAACACAATGAGTACACGCCCCACCCCACCACGCAGCCGAAGATCAGTAAATCGCCGACCCACGCGTTGGCTGCGGCCTGCAGCAGTTGGGGATTGCGGCTGACAATCACCGTGCCCGCGCCGACCAGGCACAAGGCAATCCCCAGCCACTTGGCCGCGCCCAGGCGCTCCTTGAACAGCCACCATGAAGCCACGCCGATCACTGCGGGGTTTAGGGCCACGATCAAGGAGGCTCGCGATGCATTGATGTAATGCAGGCCGTAAAAGAAGCACAGGTTGTAGAAAAAGATGCCGAAAAAACCCAACACGGCCAGGCGCACCCATTGCCTGGCGTCAGGGCGAGTCAGGCGCACGCGTGCGCAGGCCATGAACAGCAACAGCGCAACGCTCGCCGATAGAAAACGCAGGGTCGCGGCCAGCAGCGGGTCAAGGTCGGCCGCCAGGTAGCGGCCGGCCACAAAGGTCCCGCCCCAGATCATGGTCACAGCGGTGAGCTTCAGATAAGTCGAGCGGTCGGAGGAAGATGTCATCGGCGGGTTGCTCTGTGGCCTGTAGGATTGGCGTATCCTCCAGCTAATGATCAATCATCGTAAAATGAGTAAATACTCATGACCCTCACGCAATTGGAAATATTCTCGCGGGTCGCCGAACTGCAAGGTTTCACCAGTGCGGCCCTTCGCCTGGGGATCAGTCAGTCTGCCGTGTCCCATGCGATCAAAGCCCTGGAGCAAGAGCTGGGGGTGGAGTTGTTTCGACGCCATCAGTCCCCAATCGAACTCAGCGACATCGGCCGGCAACTGCTGATGCGCGCCCGCACGTTGCTCGGCGTGGCCGACACCTTGCAGCAGGAAGCCTGCGACGCGCGCGGGATGAAACGCGGTACGCTGCGCATCGGCTCTTTCGGCCCCACCTCATCCAATCGCCTGCTGCCGCGCATTCTTAAGCGCTATCGGCTGCAGCATCCGGGCATTGAAGTGCATGTCGACGAAGGCCCGGATCGCCAAGTGATCCAATGGCTGGATGAGCGGCGTATCGACGTCGGGTTTGTGGTACTGGAGCACGAGCGATTCGATACGTTTGCGCTGTTCAAAGACCAGATGGTCGCCCTTTTGCCCGCCGCCCACCCCTTGGCCGAACGCCCTTGCGTGGCACTGAAGGCGCTGTGCACCGACCCGTTCATCCTCACCGAAGCCGGCTCGCTGGAACTGGTCTCGCGACTGTTCGACAGCGCCCGGTTGACCCCGAATGTGCGTTATCGCTGTTCGCAATTGCTCAGCACCCTGGAGGCGGTGAGTCGCGGCGACGGCGTCAGCGTGGTGGCGCAGGCGTCGCTGCCCGAAACGCCGGATGCGCGCTACACCGTGCGCCCGCTGTCGCCGCCGGTCAGCCGCGAAGTTGGCCT
Source organism: Pseudomonas sp. PSPC2-3 (assembly GCF_049898265.1). NCBI lineage: Bacteria > Pseudomonadati > Pseudomonadota > Gammaproteobacteria > Pseudomonadales > Pseudomonadaceae > Pseudomonas > Pseudomonas sp. PSPC2-3. The sequence continues at coordinate 396,210 of NZ_JAFCXJ010000005.1, forward strand.
GGCGGTGCTGGATCAACGCCAGTCGACGCCGGCGACCCTGGCCTTTATTCAAGTTGCACAAAGCGTGGATTTCTCTGCCGCGGCGAGCTTAATTGAGCCCGGCCATCTATCATCGAGTTAATCCTGCGCCTTGCGGCGTTCCGCCTCCCACCACAGACCGTTCGCCCCATGCCCCTGACCGTCAACGGCCCGCAAAAACGCGCCACCCGCTACCTGATCAGCGCACTCAGCGCGCTGCTGCCAATCGGCCTGGGCATACTCATCCTGCACTGGCAGGCTGAACGCACGCTGCAACAAAGTACCGCGCAGATGGCCCAGGAAGCGGTGCGCCAGTTCGACCTGATGCTCGACAACACCGCCCTCGCCGCCCAGGCCTTGCTGCCACTGGCCGGCCAGCCCTGTGACAGCGGCGTGCAGCTGGCACTGCGCGAGCAAGTCACGCGCCGGCCGTTTGTCCGGGCAACCACCTTGTCCTGGCAGAAAAACATCTATTGCAGTTCCTTGTTCGGCGGTGGTTATGAATCGCAGGTCAACCCGGGCGATTATGTCGATGGGCGCTTGTGGTTGATGGATGGCAACCCGGTCACACCGGATACCGCGCTGCTGGTATACCGCCTGGTCGACGGCGATCAAGGCGCCTTTGCGTCGATTGACGGCTACCACCTGACCAACGCCCTGCGCCTGATCAGCCGCCACGCAGAGCTGGTCCTGCAGGTCGGGCCGCACTGGATGGGCGCTGACGGCAAGGTGCAGGACACGGCGCTACCGGTATTTGCCGTGGCCCATCACCATCTGGTGTCGCCGCGTTATCACTACAGTGTCGACGCCGGCCTGCCGGCCGGGGAAACCTGGCGCTATATGCAAGAGCGTTACCCGGCGCTGTTCAGCCTGGTGGTGTTCTTCGGTGTACTGGCGGGCGTGCTGGCTCACTGGCTGCAGAAACGCTCGTCGGCCCCGACCCACGAGCTGCAACGGGCCCTGGGTGCCAATGAGTTCGTCGCCTATTTCCAGCCGGTGGTACGCGGCGATACGCGCGAGTGGGCCGGCTGCGAAGTCTTGATGCGCTGGAACCACCCCAAGGAAGGCCTGGTGCGGCCGGACCTGTTCATTCCGCTGGCCGAGGATTGCGGCCTGATCGTACCCATGACGCGCGCGCTGCTGCGCCAGACGGCAGCGCAACTGGCGCCGCATGCCGAGCGTTTTCCCCGTGGTTTCCATATCGGCGTGAATATCACCGCGCGTCATTGCCAGGACTTGGCCCTGGTGCAGGACTGTCGCGAGTTTCTCGCGGCCTTCCCGCCTGGCCAGGTAACCTTGGTGCTGGAACTGACCGAGCGCGAGCTGATCAACCCTACGGACATCACCCGCCGCCTGTTCGATGCGCTGCATGAACTGGGCGTGATGATTGCAATCGATGACTTCGGTACCGGTCACTCCAGCCTGGCCTACTTGCGCAACTTCAATGTCGACTACTTGAAGATCGATCAAAGCTTTGTCGCCATGATCGGTGTAGATCCACTCTCGCGGCATATTCTGGACAGCATCATAGAGCTGTCCGGCAAGCTCGACTTGGGCATCGTTGCCGAAGGCGTGGAAACAATCGAGCAATGTGAATACCTGGCGGCACAAGGCGTGGATTTCCTGCAGGGTTACCTGTTCGGGCGCCCGCTGCCCTGCGATGAGTTCATTAAATCCCTGATCAGCCATTGAATAGCCATCTACCGCGCCGATGAAAGAGTGTTAATTAGCTAAAGACATGATTTACTCGTGACGGATTAACTACTACAATTTTTCATACCTGTGCAGAACTCGCAGGAAGGCTTCTTTCTTGAGTCGCCTTACAGCTCTTGGCTTATAGCGTTATCTGCAGTTGATATCAGCCAAATACACTATTGGAGTAAAGATTTTGTCCAGACTCGCCGAATTTCGCGCAGCAGAAAAAGCCCTTCAAGAGCAGCTTGCCCAGCTGGAATCTCTGAAGAACGACGCTGGCCTGAAGAAAGAAATCGAATTCGAAGAAAAGCTGCAAGCGTTGATGAAGAGCTATGGCAAGGGCCTGCGCGATATCATTTCCATCCTTGACCCTAACCCAGGCAAGGCCGCAGCGGTCGCCACCGCACCAAAACAGCGTCGCGCACGCGTGGTCAAGGTTTACCAGAACCCGCACACCGGCGAACTGATCGAGACCAAAGGCGGCAACCACCGCGGCCTGAAAGCCTGGAAAGAACAGTACGGCGCTGCCACTGTAGATTCCTGGCTTCGCGGCTGATCGACAACGCACTTGCAAAGAGCCCCGCAACAGCGGGGCTTTTTTTGTTTAAACGTTCGAATGCGAACTTAAATAACATTTCACTTTGTTCAAAAACGCTTACCGTGGGGCCTTTTCAAAGTTTCAGGCTGTCGCGCACCGAACGGACTTCATCCTTGCTCGCTTCGTATGCTTGCGCCTGGCCTGCGTATGAAAAAACAAAGGCTTTATCGGTATCAACAGCGCCCACCAATGTTTGCGAGAGTACGTGGCGGCCGTTCTCGGTAATCACACAAGTAGTTTCCAGCGCCTCAAGACGACTCAATGTTGTAGGATGCATCTTGCTGCACACACTTTGATAGCCGCCCTGGGCAAAGTCTTTCTGGATGGACTTGCGCATTTCCAGTAACACGCCCTCAAGATTGACGGCATGCCCGGCCTCGATCGGCGTGCCCGTCAACTCCATGACCATCACTGTCGCGCCATTTTCATCATTCTTGATTGCCCGTTGCCGAGACACCGGTTGAGTGTTGGCGGGCGTCTCCCCGGCAGGCTCCACTTCCTCGATTTGCCAGCCGCTGGGCCAGTGAATTTCCGGTTCGGCCGCCAGCGCCATAGGGCTACCCAATAACAAACACAACGTGCTCAACAACGCTGTACGACATTCGCTCATTAAAAAAACATCCCAGGTTCAAGCGCCGAAGTTTGCGGCCCAGCCCCTGCGGCTCGCAAGGCCTGCGTGGGCTTTTTCATTTGGCGCGGCGGGCGGGCCTTGCGTATCATGGCCCAGCCGCACGAATGCTTGCCGCAAGCCAAGGGAACGCACCGCTCATCTCACGCCGCGTTTGCCCCATTTTTTTCTGGAGGGCCCATGAGCCTGCACGATCTGAACACTTTCCCGGGCGTCACCGCCCAGCCTGACACCGCCACGTCGAACTTCGTGTTCAACCACACCATGCTGCGGGTCAAGGACATCACCAAATCCCTGGATTTCTACACCCGCGTCCTGGGGTTCTCGCTGCTCGAAAAGCGCGACTTCCCGGAAGCCGAATTCAGCCTGTACTTCCTCGCACTGGTGGACAAGGCCCGGATCCCCGCAGACGCCACCGAGCGTACCCAGTGGATGAACTCGATCCCAGGCATCCTGGAACTGACCCACAACCACGGCACCGAAAACGACGCCGACTTCGCCTACCATAACGGCAACACCGACCCACGCGGCTTTGGCCATATCTGCATTTCGGTGCCGGATATCGTGGCCGCGTGCGAGCGCTTCGAAGCCCTGGGCTGCGACTTCCAGAAGCGCCTGAGCGATGGCCGCATGAAAAGCCTGGCGTTCATCAAGGACCCGGACGCTTACTGGGTGGAGATCATTCAGCCCACGCCGCTGTAAAAATCCGACACCATCAAAATGTCCAATGCCACGCCTAGCGTGAGGACATGAGACGCCAAGAAAACCTACACGGCGCAGCCCTCCGCTCACTGAAGCACTGGCGCTTTGGTGGGCTGGGGGCCATATGGGTGTGCAGCGGTTGCACGCGTGGGCATGTCAGAACCAGGCCCCGGCAATCGCAATGACACGACCCAGGCCGGCGGACGTCATCGCGCAATCCCCAAGCGTGCCACGAATGGCGTGTTACGCAGACTCTCCATAACGAAAGAATTCTATGAAGGCCCGCAATGCAGGACGCATCAGTCGCCGGGAAGGATAGTAGATATAAAAGCCATCGAAGGGTGGACACCATTCTTCCATGACGGAAATCAGCCTGCCTGCGCGGACATCGGCCAAAACGCTTTCCTCAAACAAAAAAGCCAGCCCAATGCCATCGAGGGCGGCCTGCCTCATCAGTTCCTGCTGTGGCAGGATCAGATTGCCGTTCACCCCGACACTGACGGCATGCCCGTCGCGCTCCAATTCCCAGCGGTAGATACGGCCACTCTGGAACCTGCGGCGGATGCAGTTGTGTGCGGCCAGGTCGCGGGGGTGCAGAGGTTTGGGATGCCCGGCGAAGTAAGCCGGGGCCCCAACGATCATGCCGCGCCGTGCCCCACCAGCACGTACCGCGATCATGTCGATCTCCAGGCTCTCCCCGAGCCTGATCCCGGCGTCACACCCTTCCTCGACTATGTTCTCAAACGTATCCGAAACGCGAATGTCGAGCTCAATCGCAGGATAGAGCGCCACGAATGCCGGCAGTCGACGCATGATGACTTCCTGGACAGCGAGGAGCGGCATCGTGATCCGTAAGGGACCAGAAGGCGCAACAGCATCCTCCGTAACTTCCGCGAACCCGGTTTCGATTTCGGCGAGGGGGCCTGTGACCCGTGCCAGAAGGCGTTCGCCCTCCTCTGTCGGGCGTGTCGAGCGTGTGGTCCTTGCCAATAGGCGCAGCCCCAAGGCGCCCTCTAACGTGGAGACCGCATGGCTGACCGCAGAAGGCGCGATGCCGAGTTGATCGGCCGCCGCGCGAAAGCTGCCTGTCTTGGCGACGGCGACGAAAACGACGAGTTGGGAGAGCTGTGTTCTGTCCATTGTTCTAAATTTTAGATCAACACAATCTCGCTTGCACGGGTTATCAGTGCTAGTCGCTCGCTCTACCCTGTTCGTATTCCGGCTAACTTCACAGAGGAACACGTTATGGAACATCGCAAATTAGGCAAAATCGACGTCTCGGCCATCGGTTTGGGCTGCATGGGACTGAGCCAGGCCTATGGCGTCCAAGATGAAGCCAGTTCAATCCAGACACTGCATCGTGCAGTCGAACTTGGCGTAACCTTCTTCGATACTGCCGAGGTTTATGGCCCGTATCGCAACGAGATACTTCTGGGCAAGGCGCTCAAGCCGTATCGGGAACGCGTGGTCATCGCGACGAAGTTTGGCTTCATCTACAACCGGGATCGGAACGATTTCGGTGAAATCACCGGAACGGATGGCCGTCCCGAAAATGCCCGAGCCGTCGCGCACGCTTCGCTCAAGCGCCTCGATACCGACGTCATCGATCTCTACTATCTGCACCGTGTCGACCCAGCGGTGCCCATCGAAGAGAGTGTCGGAGCAATGGCCGAACTGGTCACCGAGGGCAAGGTTCGCGCGATCGGCCTTTCCGAAGTCTCTGCCGAGACATTGCGCCGAGCCCACGCCATCCACCCGATCACCGCGTTACAGAGCGAATATTCTCTGTGGACGCGTGATGTCGAAACCAATGGCGTTCTCGACACTTGCCGCGAGCTGGGCATTTCCTTCGTGCCGTTCAGCCCGCTCGGCCGCGGCTTCCTGACCGGCAAGGCGCCCGTTACCGCCACGCTGGAAGCGGGAGATTTCCGACACAATCTGCCGCGCTTCCAGCCTGGGCACGTCGAGGCAAACCGCAGGTTGGTGAGCGTGATCGAAGAAATCGCCGCCGCAAAAGGAGTGAGCGCTGCGCAAGTCGCCCTGGCTTGGGTGCTGGCCCAGGGCAACGACATCATTCCGATCCCCGGTGCGAAACGCCTCGAACATCTGGAGCAGAACGTCGCCGCGACCCGCCTGAAATTGACCGAAGAGGAATGCACCTGGCTCGAAGCGACGTTCTCGCCCGAAAACATCTCGGGCGACCGATACCCGGCAGCGTTTGAGGTGATGTCTCAAAAATAAAACCCGCACTGAAGGTGCAGACCTTGTGTATCGGGCAGCGGCGTAGCCCAGCAAAATACGCTACCGAAACCATCCTGAAATAAAAAACCCCATGTTTACACACGGGGTTTTTTATTTACGGCGCGGACTTCAGGCCGGCGCCGAGGTCCGGATCAGGTGATCGAACGCGCTCAGCGAAGCCTTGGCGCCCTCGCCCACCGCAATCACGATCTGCTTGTACGGCACAGTGGTCACGTCACCGGCAGCAAATACACCCGGCAGTGACGTTTCGCCACGCGCATCGACAATGATCTCGCCCCGGGGCGACAGTTCGACGGTGCCTTTGAGCCAATCGGTGTTGGGCAACAAACCGATCTGCACAAAGATGCCTTCCAGGCCGATGGTCGTGAACTCGCCATTGTCGCGATTCTTGTACACCAGGCCGGTGACTTTCTGGCCATCGCCTTTAACTTCACTGGTCAGTGCGCTGGTGATCACGTCGACATTCGGCAGGCTGAACAGCTTGCGTTGCAACACAGCATCAGCCCGCAGCTTGCTGTCGAACTCGAGCAAGGTAACGTGGCTGACGATGCCGGCCAGGTCGATGGCCGCTTCGACGCCGGAGTTACCGCCACCAATCACCGCTACGCGCTTGCCCTTGAACAGCGGGCCATCACAGTGCGGGCAGAAGCACACGCCCTTGGCCTTGTATTCCTGCTCGCCCGGAACGCCCATTTCACGCCAGCGGGCGCCGGTAGCCAGGATCACCGTCTTCGACTTGAGCGTCGCACCGCTTTCAAAACGGATTTCGTGCAAGTCACCGGCATTTTTCGCCGGCACCAGGCTGCTGGCACGCTGCAGGTTCATGATGTCCACGTCGTACTGACGCACATGAGCTTCAAGCGCGCTGGCCAGTTTCGGCCCTTCGGTTTCCTGTACCGAGATAAAGTTCTCGATGGACATGGTGTCCAGCACCTGGCCGCCAAAACGCTCGGCTGCCACACCGGTACGGATACCTTTGCGCGCAGCGTAGATAGCCGCCGCCGAACCGGCCGGGCCACCGCCGACCACCAGCACATCGAATGCCGCTTTGGCACTGATCTTCTCGGCGGCTTTTTCGATACCGCTGGTGTCGAGCTTGGCGAGGATTTCTTCCAGGCCCATGCGGCCCTGGCCGAAGTTCACACCGTTGAGGTAGACACTTGGCACGGCCATGACCTGGCGCTCATCGACTTCGGCCTGGAACAGCGCGCCGTCGATGGCCACATGCTTGATGTTCGGGTTCAGCACGGCCATCAGGTTCAGCGCCTGGACCACGTCCGGGCAGTTCTGGCATGACAGCGAGAAGTAAGTCTCGAAGCTGAACTCGCCTTTGAGCGCGCGAATCTGTTCAATCACTTCGACACTGGCCTTCGACGGGTGGCCACCGACTTGCAGCAGGGCCAACACCAGCGAAGTGAATTCATGCCCCATGGGGATGCCGGCAAAACGCAGGCTGATCTCGGCACCCGGGCGGTTGATGGAAAACGAGGGCTTGCGTGCATCGTCACCCTCGGTTTTCAGGGTAATCAGCGTGGTGAGGCTGGTTACGTCCTGCAAAAGTGCAAGCATTTCCTGGGATTTCGCGCCGTCATCGAGGGAGGCGACGATCTCAATCGGCTGGGTGACCCGTTCCAGGTATGACTTCAACTGAGCTTTAAGATTGGCGTCCAACATACGGGCGATTCCTTTGAATTTGGTAAAAAAAACGCCCGAGCGAATCTCGCCCGGGCGTTTTTGAGGGCGGTTGCAGCTTACTTAGGTGCGGAATCCCGCCCTTGATGTGTCACAGACTTAGATCTTGCCGACCAGGTCCAGGGACGGAGCCAAGGTGGCTTCGCCTTCTTTCCACTTGGCTGGGCACACTTCGCCTGGGTGGGCAGCGACGTACTGAGCGGCTTTGATTTTGCGCAGCAGCTCGGAAGCGTCACGACCAACACCGCCGTCGTTCAGCTCAACGATCTTGATCTGACCTTCTGGGTTGATCACGAAAGTACCGCGGTCTGCCAGGCCGGCTTCTTCGATCAGCACGTCGAAGTTGCGGGAGATGGTCAGGGTTGGGTCGCCGATCATGGTGTACTGGATCTTGCCGATGGCTGGCGAGGTGTTGTGCCAGGCAGCGTGGGCAAAGTGGGTGTCGGTGGAAACGCTGTAGATTTCGACGCCCAGCTTCTGGAATTCGGCGTAGTTGTCAGCCAGGTCTTCCAGCTCGGTCGGGCAAACGAAGGTGAAGTCGGCCGGGTAGAAGAACACTACGGACCATTTGCCTTTCAGGTCAGCGTCAGACACGTCTACGAAGTTGCCGTTTTTGTAGGCGGTCGCTTTGAACGGTTTTACTTGGCTGTTGATGATAGGCATCGTTGACTCTCCGTCAGGGGTTGGTAAGTTGATGAAGTGAATCCTACCCACTCTCTTGGCCGATGGCTCATTGGCAAACCTGATGCTCGCGATTGGCTTTCTCTATCAGCCGACAGTATTAATAGAAGAAACCTCAAATCAGCGGCGCAGTTGCCAGGGTCATGCCTAGAAAGGGTGTCGCTTCAACATAGCGCATGGCGGATTTCATGTCGTTCCAGCCGACGTAACTCATCAACGACTTCAAATCCCAACCACTGCGATGGGCCCACGTGGCAAAGCCCCGACGCAGGGAGTGGCTGGTGTAGTGCTCGGCCGGAATGCCCGCACGCTCCAAGGCCTGGCGCAACAGCGGGATCACGCTGTTGGGGTGCAACCCCGCCTCGCCCAGGTTGCCCCAGCGGTCAATCCCGCGAAACACCGGGCCGCGGACCAGCGCCGAAGCGCTGAGCCATTCACTGTAAGCCTGCACCGGGCACAGCCGCAGCAATGCCGGGGTTTGGTAGGTCTTGCCGAGGTTGTCGCGGTCGCTTTTGCTGCGTGGCAGGTACAGGCTGATGCCGGCCCCGGGCACGGCCTGGACGTGCTCGATGCTCAATCGGCACAACTCATCACTGCGAAAGCCGCGCCAGAAGCCGAGCAGGATCAATGCACTGTCGCGTTTGGCGCGCAACAGCCGGGCGGGGTCCTGGGCTTCGCTCGCTGCGCGCGCCTCCCCTTCCAGGCACGCAACCACCTGTTCCAGATGCTTGAGCTGCAACGGCTGCGCCTGCTTTTCCCGCGCCGGGTGTACGGCGCGAATTCCCTTGAGCACCTGGCGCACGACCGGCGCCTTGGTCGGGTCGGGAAAACCCTGGCTCGTATGCCATTGCGCCAATGCCGAAAGGCGCAACTTCAAGGTATTCACCGCCAACACCCCGGCATGGGCCACGAGGTAACGCGCCACGCTGTCACTGGTGGCGGGCAGGAATCCGCCCCAACTCACCTCGAAGTGCTCGATGGCTGCGCGATAGCTGCGGCGCGTGTTATCGCGGGTAGCGGCGTTGAGGTAACGATCCAGATCGCTCATGAAAGCCTTTTCGTACTGCTGATAGGGCGCACTCACGGTGAAAACCGCGCTGACACGGGATAATACGCCAATATCCCATCTGTTAGATCATGATTTTTAACTCGTTTTTATTCATGATATGATATGCAAATACATACCATGTACCACAGTACTAAATCGACGGAGACCCCATGGCTCGTGGCGGCATAAACAAAGCAGTCGTTCAAACGGCACGCCTGGCGATCCTCGCCCGCGGCGAAAACCCCAGCATCGATGCGGTACGCATCGAAATGGGCAATACCGGCTCGAAAACCACGATTCATCGCTACTTGAAGGAACTGGACGAGAGCGAAACGCGGCAGACCATCACCGAAGCGCCCATCGACGATGAACTCGGCGAACTGGTGGCACGGCTTGCCCAGCGCCTGAAAGAGAAAGCCCAAGAGCCCATCGACCTGGCCCTGGCGCAATTCGAACAACAGAAAACCGCCCTGCTCGCCCAGCTCGAAACGCTGCAAGCAGCCCACAACCAACTGCAACAGCAATTCGATATCCAGGCCGCGGCCCTTGCCGAAGAAAGCGCAGCCCTGCAAACCGCCAGCACCAGCCTGCAGACCGAACAAACCCGTAACGCCGGGTTGAGCCAGGCATGCAGTGACTACGAGCTGCGCATCAGCGACAAGGACGAACAGATTCGCTCGCTGGAAGACAAACACCTGCACGCTCGGGATGCCCTGGAGCATTACCGCAACGCCATCAAAGAGCAGCGCGAACAGGAGCAGCGACGCCACGAAGGCCAGGTGCAACAGGTCCAGGCGGAACTGCGCCAGGCCCAGCAGAGCGCCATGGTGCGCCAGGACGAGATCACCCAGTTGCACCGCGACAACGAGCGCCTGCTGATCGAACATCGGGTGACGGTGAAGGAGTTGGCGGCACTGCAGGAGCAAGTGCGCAAGGACCAGGCGCAGCAACTCAACCTGAGCGAACAGTTGAAGCAGATCGACAGCGAACGCACCCTGCTCCAGGAACGCCTGCGGGTCGCGGTGCAAGACAGTCAGTCACGCCAAGCCGCGCTGAGCGAATTCCAGCAGGCCAACAAGGCGCTGGAGCTGGACCTGATCAAGGCTCAGGCCAGCATCGAGGCGTTGCGTCTGACAGCCGCCGTTGCAGCGACCGCCGAGGCAACGCCCAGCACCTGATCAGTCGGCCACGGGCGTTCGCATGGTGACGAACTCTTCGGCCGCCGTCGGGTGTACGCCAATGGTTTCATCAAAATGCTGCTTGGTCGCGCCCGCCTTGAGCGCGATCGCCAAGCCCTGCACGATTTCCCCGGCGTCCGGGCCGACCATATGGCAACCCAGGACCCTGTCGGTGTCGGCGTCGACCACCAGTTTCATCAGGGTTTTCTCCTGGCAGCCGGTCAATGTCAGCTTCATCGGCCGGAAACGGCTTTCGAAAACCTTCACCTTATAGCCTTTGCCCTTCGCATCTTCCTCGCTCAGACCGACCGTACCGATGTTCGGCAGGCTGAACACGGCCGTCGGGATCATCGCGTAGTCCACCGGACGATACTGCTCCGGCTTGAACAAGCGACGCGCCACGGCCATGCCTTCGGCCAGGGCCACTGGGGTCAACTGCACGCGACCGATCACATCGCCAATCGCCAGGATCGACGATTCGGCGGTCTGGTACAGGTCATCCACTTCGACAAAACCGCGCTTATCCAGTTTGACCCCGGTGTTTTCCAGGCCCAGGTTATCCAGCATCGGCCGACGGCCGGTGGCGTAGAACACGCAGTCTGTTGCCAGCACGCGCCCGTCTTTGAGGGTGGCCTTGAGGCTGCCGTCGGCTTGCTTGTCGATCCGTTCGATATCGGCATTGAACTGCAGATCCAGGCCACGCTTGGTCAATTCTTCCTGCAGATGCTTGCGCACCGCACCGTCAAAACCGCGCAGGAACAAGTCGCCGCGATACAGCAAAGACGTCTGCGCACCCAAACCATGGAAAATTCCGGCGAACTCAACGGCGATATAGCCACCGCCAACCACCAGCACGCGCTTGGGCAGCGTTTTGAGGAAGAACGCTTCATTGGAACCGATCGCGTGCTCATGCCCCGGTATCTGCGGGATCTGCGGCCAGCCGCCGGTCGCGATCAGGATGTGCCTGGCCGTGAAGCGCTCGCCATTGATTTCCACCTGATGCGGATCGACCAGTCGCGCATGCCCTTCATGCAGGGTCACGCCGCTGTTGACCAGCAGGTTGCGATAGATGCCGTTGAGGCGGTTGATCTCGCGGTCCTTGTTGGCGATCAGCGTCGCCCAGTCAAAGTTCGCCGCCCCCAGGGACCAGCCGAAACCGCTGGCCTGCTCGAAGTCTTCGGCAAAATGCGCGCCGTAGACCAGCAGTTTCTTCGGCACGCAGCCGACGTTCACACACGTGCCGCCCAGGTAGCGGCTTTCCGCCACGGCCACCTTGGCGCCAAAACCGGCGGCAAAGCGCGCAGCACGAACACCGCCGGAACCGGCGCCAATCACATACAGGTCAAAATCGTAGGCCATTTCACTCTCCTCGGCAGGCAATCAGCATACCGACTTAGTTGGGGGCGAAAAACGAAAAAGCCACCCGAAGGTGGCTTTCTCTTACAACAGGCGGGCAACCGTGAATCAGTAAGCCTTGCCAGTCTTGTAGAAGTGCTCGTAGCAGAAGTTGGTCGCTTCGATGTAGCCTTCGGCGCCACCGCAGTCAAAACGACGACCCTTGAACTTGTACGCGATCACGCAACCGTCTTTGGCCTGCTTCAACAGGGCGTCGGTAATCTGGATCTCGCCACCCTTGCCCGGCTCGGTTTCTTCGATCAGCTTGAAGATATCCGGGGTCAGGATGTAACGACCGATGATCGCCAGGTTCGACGGAGCATCTTCAGGCGCTGGCTTCTCGACCATGTCGCGCACGCGGATCAGGCCATCGCCGATGTCGTCGCCGGCGATCACGCCGTACTTGTTGGTTTCTTGAGGATCGACCTCTTGAACCGCGACGATGGTGCAACGGTACTTCTGGTACAGCTTGACCATCTGGGTCAGTACGCCGTCGCCTTCCAGGTTCACACACAGGTCGTCGGCCAGTACCACGGCGAACGGTTCGTCACCGATCAGCGGACGGCCGGTCAGGATGGCGTGGCCGAGGCCTTTCATCTGGGTCTGACGGGTGTAGGAGAACGAGCACTCGTCGAGCAGCTTACGGATACCGACCAGGTATTTTTCCTTGTCGGTGCCTTTGATCTGGTTTTCCAGCTCGTAGCTGATGTCGAAGTGGTCTTCCAGCGCGCGCTTACCACGGCCGGTAACGATAGAGATTTCATTCAAACCGGCATCCAGTGCCTCTTCGACGCCGTACTGGATCAGTGGCTTGTTCACCACCGGCAGCATCTCTTTGGGCATGGCCTTGGTCGCTGGCAAGAAGCGAGTGCCGTAACCGGCTGCTGGGAACAAGCATTTCTTGATCATATGGGTCCTTACAAAGGGCTGTGCGTACGGAATTCGGCGCAGTCTAATCAGGCCGCAGTCACCTTACAATGGGTCCTGCTGGCGTTGCGATGTCATCATAGAGAAAAAATGTCGGCGTAAGTTCCGCTAATCCTACAAAGAGCTTCACCAATACCCCGACAAAAACAGCGTAGCCCTGTGGCTTGAAAAGGGCTGCAACCCTTTTAGCACGCTTTGGCGCCGCAAACATTGACCTGGAATAACTTGGGCGGTGGCGCGACAATTGGCGCTATCATTACGCCCTTGAACCAGACTACGAGATTGTTAATAGATGTCAGAACCCAAAGGCGTGAACGGCTACCTGATCACTAAGCGAGCGGACGGTTGGCACCTGATCAACTTCCACGGCGACAGCGTCGCTGGCGCATTCGCGACCGAGAGCCAGGCAACTGCGGTTGCAGAAGTGTTTGTGGATGAAGCGGGCCACGCATCGAGCAAGCGACCGAAGGGCAAGTAAGCCTTGGAAGCTGCGTAAAAAAGCCCCGGTGAACGGGGCTTTTTTGTATCTTTTGTCTAACCCTGGAATAGGCTTACACCTGACTTTCAGAACGAGACATGTCTATACGTAGATGGCAGTTCGCTATAGTCTCGTCGAAACGCCCCACGACAGTGTCAGCGCGCCCTCCAACACCCTCGATGATGAACACACATGAACAAGATTCTGGCACTCACTGCAGTATTGGCGCTCGCCGGCTGCACGACCACATCTGATGTCTACCTGAAAAACGGCGAACAAGGCCTGACCATCGACTGCTCGGGCGAAGCCAATTCCTGGGCCAGTTGCTACGAAAAGGCCGACGCCTCTTGTGCGGGCACCGGCTACCGTATCGTCGGTACCGAAGGCACGCCTTCGCTCAAGGAAAGTGAAAAGACCCTGGGCCAGGACGTGGGCAACTTCAAAAGCCGCAGTGTGGTGGTGGTCTGCAAGTAAGCGTTACGTCTACAGCTGGATATCGGCAAACTTGATACCCAGGCCACGGACGGTCTCCACCAGGTCATCCAGGCGCGAGAAAGATTCGACTTCATCCTGATCGTCCACCAGGAAAAAACTGCGACCGCCGCTTTTCTTGAAGAATACGATCCATTCCCCGAGGTCAGCCGGGTTCTGGATGATGTGAGTGGCCGATATCTGACCTTCGGCCTGGCGAGCCCTGACGTGTTCACGCTTCATGAAAGACTTCCCAAAAAAGACACATGCCGCACAAACCGAGGGTTTGCGCGGCATTTTTGCGTTGATTGGGCGAGAGTCTAACGGATGCCCTGCCCAATCAACACGCCTTCTACGGTTTGGCCGTAGAGATTGACCCCATCGTTGGCGTGGAATTTGACCCGGGTTTTCTCCACGGAACCGTCAACCAGCCGCGGGTCCTGCGGTCGCTCGTGGCTGTTGACGTAGGCCGCTACGTCCCAGGCTTGCTGGTCGCTCAGGCTGCCACCCTTGCCCAGCGGCATGTTGTGCTTGATGAAGGACGCCGCAGTATTGATACGGTGCATGCCGGCGCCCCAATTGTAGGAGTCCTTCCCCCACAACGGTGGCATCACGTAACTGTCACCGACCTTCTGGCCCTGCCCTTCGGGGCCATGGCAGACGGCGCATTGCCCTTTGTAAACCTGCGCGCCCCCGGACAGGTCATAACCCTTGGCCGGTTGGGCCACGTCGGGATACCCACGGCCTGGTAACTCCACGCCCAACGGTGCTTTGCTGGCCAGCCAGTAGGCGTACACCGAGAGCGCGGTAATTTCGCGACTATCAGCGGTCGGCGGCGTACCGCCGTTCATGCTGAATTGGAAACACCCCTGCAACCGCTCGGCAAAGGTGTTGACCTTGTCGTTCTTCTTTCGATAGGCCGGATACATCGGGTAGGCGCCCCACAGCGGCGCCGAGTTGGCCAGGCGGCCCTGATCCAGGTGGCAATTGCTGCAGTTGAGCCCGTTACCGACGAATGTCGGCGCCAGGCGTTTGGTATCCACGAACAACGCGTAGCCCTCCTTGACCAGCTTGCCGTAGGCATTGTCAGGCAGCTCGCTCTCTTGGGGCGGCTGGAATTGACTGACAGCCGCATGGCCGGCAGAAGGCTGCAACTGCGACTGGTCTTCCATGGCGATCGTTGCGGCGTGGGCGGACGGCAGACCCAACAGTCCTAGAACTAAAACAAACGGGCTCATGGCTTGGCCTCCAGTTTCAGTGAGGCGAAATACTGGGCCACGCCCTGTACTTCATCCGGCGTCAGGGATTTTGCGATGTGGCCCATCAGGTCATTCGGGTCGTTGTGACGGGTGCCGTTTTGCCAGGCCGTCAACTGTGCTGCCAGGTAGGTGGCAGGCTGACCGGCAAGAGGCGGGAACGTGTCGCCGACACCCGTACCGGCAGGACCATGGCAACTTGCACATGCCGGAATCTGCCGCTCCCAGGCGCCCTGCTGGGCGAGCTTTTGCGCAGCACCGATAGGCATCTCGCTGCGATGGATCGGTTGCGGGACGGCGCCTGGCATCGCCGCCAGCGCCTGGCTGACAGCGTCGATCTCGGCGTCAGTGAGGGCATTCGCCAAGGGTTGCATCACCGGGTTGGCACGCGTGCCGCGCTTGAAGTCTTCCAACTGTTTACGCACATACAGGGCCGGCAACCCCGCCAACCTGGGGAAGCCCGCGGCGGCGAGCCCCGCGCCATCGGCACCATGGCAGGCTACGCAAGGCATGGCGCCCGGCTGCGAGCCGCCCTCGGTGAATATCTTCTTCCCATCCAGCGCGTGGGCATTGCCCAGCAGCAACATCAGCGCACTGCCTATCAGTACTCGTTCCAGAGACATCATCACGGCTCCATTTTTTATAGTTATATATTTAGGCGTTTATGTCATAAGCCTACAAATGGTAGGAGAACCTTCCCATCACGACAACTGCGAAAACGCGCGCAAAAAAAAGCCTGACACCGCAATGGCAGGTCAGGCTTTTTTATCGGATTCAAACGGACCGTGTAAACGCGCGGCCTCAGCCGGAAATGCAGTCCTCCCCGGCCTTCTTCACATCACCCGGGCGGATCGGCACATTGGACATGCTCTCGTAGAGCTTGATGCTGCTGCCACTGGAGCGCTCGTCAATCTCGAAAATAGCCGACGGGTCAGCGGAGAATTTCTGCGGCACAATCACCTGCACGCCGTCTTTATGCGGCTCGATCTGCGGCGGCCGGCGGGTAGTCGACAATTTGCGTACCACACAGGCGGCATATTCCTGCGGTTTTTTCCCTGAAATGACCGCCAAGGTCGGGGGGGTCTGCTTGATATCTGCAACCGAAGCACACCCACCAATCGCCAAGGCCAGAACCAACACACTCCACTTCATATAAAACCTCCGATAAAGACCCTAGGACAGCGGGGATGGTAATTTTCTCCCGCCCACGTAGGATTTATCCCTGATAACTCGGTAAATAACTGTTTTAAATTGTCGAAGTCGTCGACGACGGCCCGATAATAAACGCGCTGGGGCTGATAAACTCTATCTTAACCTACGTATCGTTCTGATTTTTCAGAAAAAGCCCTTCTGGAGACACCCGCCCATGAAATTCATCCACCAGCGTGAGCACCTCAACGAGGGAGATATTGTCGTCATCGAATGCTCACAGACTTGTAATATTCGTCTGATGAGCGATGCGAATTTTCGCAGTTTCAAGAATGGCGGTCGTCACACCTACCACGGCGGCGCGTTCGACAAGTTCCCGGCGAAAATCACCGCACCGAGCACCGGTTTCTGGAACATCACCCTGGACGTTGTGACGCGCCGCGCCATCAGCGTTACCCGCAAACCTGCGCTGTCCCACAAGATCCGCATCGTTCGTCGCACCAACAGCAAATTGAGCTGACCCGAACACTCGACAGGAAAAAAGCTGTGACCACGACCAAATACGTCATCAAGTACAAACTCAACGGCGAACGCCGCTTTGAGTTTGCCCAACTGCACAGCAACAGCGTCGAAGAAGCCAAGCTAGTACTGGCGAAGATTCACGACGCCAGCGATGAAATCACTGACATCAACGTGAGCAAGGCGCTGTAAGCCCATGCCCGGCCCGACCGTCGACCTGTTCGCCGACGACGCCCTGCAACAACCCGCAGGGCGTGAGCAGATTGGCGAACAGTCCCACGTTCTGAGGGGCTATGCCCTGCCCTGGATTGAGCATCTTCTGCCAGCGTTGCGCTGCGTGCTGGCTCAGTCGCCGTTTCGGCAAATGGTCACGCCTGGTGGTTTCACCATGTCGGCCGCGCTGAGCAGTTGCGGAGAACTGGGTTGGACCACCGATCCCAGCGGCTACCGCTACACCGCGCTTGACCCGCGCAGTGGCCACCCCTGGCCAGCCATGCCCGAAACGTTGCGCCAACTGGCGGCACACGCGGCGGCCGACGCCGGGTTCAGCGATTTTGTGCCCGATGCCTGCCTGATCAACCGTTATGTGCCGGGCGCGAAGATGTCGTTGCACCAGGACAAGAACGAACGCTGCTATACCGCGCCGGTGGTTTCCGTGTCGCTGGGGCTGCCGGCGATCTTCCTGTTCGGCGGCCATGCACGCAGCGACAAGCCGCAAAAAATCTCGTTGTTCCATGGCGATGTGGTGGTGTGGGGCGGGGTCGATCGTCTGCGCTTCCACGGAGTCATGCCGGTCAAGGACGGCACGCATCCGGTCATGGGCCCGCAACGCATCAACCTGACCTTTCGCACCGCCGGCTGATTTGACCGCAAGCTTCAGAGTGCCATGCCGCCGCGACACGACTAATCTGGCCGTGACCCGTCATGAGAGCAGGCAATGAATAACGAACATGACCCGCGCTGGGCAGCGATCCTCGCCCGTGATCCTCAGGCCGACGCGCTGTTCGTCTATGGGGTAAAAACCACCGGTGTGTATTGCCGTCCCAGCAGTGCCTCGCGCTTGCCGCGCCCGGAAAACGTCGAATTCTTTGAGACACCTCAACAGGCCGAAGCCGCAGGCTATCGCCCAAGCAAACGCGCGACCGGTGACCAGACGCAACGCGCGGCACGCCACGCCGAACTGGTGGCCAACGCTTGTCGGCAGATCGAACACGCCGAAACCCCGCCCAGCCTCGACCAACTGGCACAGCAAGCCGGGCTGAGTCCGTTCCATTTCCACCGCGTGTTCAAGTCAGTCACCGGCCTCACCCCCAAGGGCTATGCCAGCGCCCAGCGCTCACGCAAAGTGCGCAAGGGGCTCAAAGGTCGCAACACCGTCACCGACGCGCTGTATGACGCCGGCTTCAATTCCAACAGCCGCTTCTATGAGTCGGCGGACCAACTGCTTGGCATGAAGCCAAGCGATTACAAAGCCGGCGGCACGAATACTCACATCCATTTTGCCGTCGGCCAATGTTCCCTCGGCGCGATTCTGGTGGCGCAAAGTCATCGCGGCGTGTGCGCGATTCTGCTGGGCGACGAGCCGGACACGCTGGTGCGCGACCTGCAGGACCAATTCCCCAACGCCGAACTGCTGGGCGCCGACCCGGCCTTCGAACAGTTGGTCGCCCAGGTGGTGGGGTTTATAGAAGCCCCGGCCCTGGGCCTGGACTTACCCTTGGACCTGCGCGGCACGGCCTTTCAGGAACGGGTATGGCAGGCCTTGCGCGACATCCCGGTGGGCAGCACCGCCAGCTACGCGCAGATCGCCGAGCGGATTGGCGCGCCCACCGCCTTTCGCGCTGTGGCCCAGGCCTGTGGCGCCAATCGCCTCGCAGTGGCGATTCCCTGCCACCGCGTGGTGCGCAGTAATGGCGAGTTGTCGGGCTACCGATGGGGTGTGGAGCGCAAGCGCCAGTTGCTGGAACGCGAGCGCGACCGCTAAAACAGCCCGCGCCACTACACGAAACCCAGGCTGCGTCCAGTGAATAAAACAGACTGGCCGGATGCCAAGGGCCCTGCTAAAACAGCGAAAACTCTTACCAACGCTGGAGACGCATCCCATGAGCACCTGGCCAGACACGCGCATTCTCGATCTGCTGGGCATCGAGGTACCGATTATCCAGGCGCCCATGGCCGGTGCAACCACCGCGCAAATGGTCATCGCCGCCAACGAGGCCGGCGCGCTCGGTTCGATGCCGGCGGCGGCGCTGAGTATCGAGCAATTGCGCGATGCGTTGAGCACTATCCGTCAGGCCAGTACGCGGCCGATCAACGTGAACTTCTTTTGCCATCAACCGCCCGAGGCGGACGACGCCCGTGATCGGCGCTGGAAAGACTTGCTGCAACCCTACTACCGCGAACTGGGCGCCGACTTTGATGCTCCGACGCCGGTGACCAACCGTGCGCCGTTCAACGAAGCGGCTTGTGAAGTGGTGGAAGCGTTCCGTCCCGAGGTGGTCAGTTTCCATTTCGGCTTGCCGGAAAAGTCCTTGCTCGACCGTGTCAAAGCGACCGGCGCCAAGGTACTTTCATCGGCCACAACCGTCGAAGAAGCGATTTGGCTGGAACAGCATGGCTGCGACGCGATCATCGCCATGGGCCTTGAAGCCGGCGGCCACCGCGGTATGTTTCTCAGCGACGACCTCAACAGCCAGATCGGCTTGATGGCGCTGGTGCCGCAGATCGTCGACGCCGTGAGCGTGCCAGTGATCGCCGCCGGCGGTATCGCTGACGCGCGCGGCATCGCGGCCGCCTTTGCCTTGGGTGCTTCGGCGGTGCAGATCGGTACCGCCTACCTGTTGACCCCCGAAGCCACAGTCAGCCCCTCGCACCACCACGCATTGCGTCACGCCCAGGCCAGCGAAACCGCGCTGACCAACCTGTTCACCGGCCGACCGGCGCGCGGCATCGTCAACCGGGTGATGCGAGAACTCGGCGCGATCAACCCGCTGGCCCCGGCCTTCCCCAGGGCCGGCGGTGCGTTGCTGCCACTCAAGGCCAAGGATGAAGCCGGCTTCAGCAACCTGTGGGCGGGCCAGGCGGTGGGCCTGCGGCATCCGTTCGCAACCCGCGAGCTGACCACCTGGCTGGCAGAACAAGCCTTGAGCCGGCTGTCTCGGTAACGCACGTCAGATCAGTATCGGCTCTGCGGGTGGAAGGCCGCTGAGCCGACGTTCATGCAGCGGCGTCAACACAGTAAACCGCTGTTGGCGCAACGCACAGATGCCATATACGACTCGGGCAAAGTGTTCGTTGCTGTCGTCGTAGGGCTGGCTCGCCATGATCAGCGCGAAACAGCATTCGGCCTGGCGCTCCTGGGCCATCTTGCGGATCAATCCCAACCCTATCCCCAGCAACGCCCGGCTACTGGTCATGGTCAGTCGCTCATAACCCGAGCTGCGCTGGTGATGACACTCGCGCTGCTGGCCCCGGGCTAGCTGTTCATACAGCGCGTCCAGTTCAGCGGCGGTGTATAAATCCACCGTCGCCTGCTCGCCTGACACATGAAGTTCCAGTTGTTGTTTAAATAACAGTCGCCACGCATCGTCGTCGATTCCGGCCCGCACCGCGACCCAGTCGACACAATCGACCAGCGCGTTTTGCGCGCTCGCGAGCGTGCCTGGCAAACCGGCCTGCAGGGCTTCGAGGTGGATCAATGCCTGGTTGACCAAGTCTGCCTCCTCAGCCATCACGCCCTCCATCAGTTCTCGATAGCCGCCCCGCGGTTCGTTACGCCATGCCTGAAGGAAGCCCAGCATCAAGGCCCGTAACTCACCGATCGCCTGCACGCCAATGGTGCGCCGCAATAGCCCTTCCGCCTCGTCGACCAGGCCGCTGAGGTTGCTGACTTGCGCCAGCAGTTCAGACTGCTTGAAGGTCGCCGGTTCATTGAGCGATAGCGATGCATTGATCGGCAACTGGTGAAAGACCTGGGCCCAGACACGCTCCAACTGCTCGCGAACCCCGCAGACGAAATCCAGGGGAAACGACAGCACGCTGTAATCGCCGCCATTGACGAAGGGGCTCCAACTGATGCCCAGCGCAAACGCCCCGTCAACCTCCAGGCTTGCGTTGGCAAAATCCGGATAAAACTTGTAAATCACCAACGCGCCCTCCAAGGCCGGCAACCCGCGCACGCAGTCCTCCCAGCCTTTCAACGTACCGAAATAGCCGCGACCGTTCATTGAGGCATCGAGGTCGCCCAGGCTGAAATCGACCATCGCGGTGTCCGTTGCATCCCGAATCGACAACGCAAAATGCGTTTGCGGGCGCTGATCGCCGAGTTCGGAGAAAATCAGCACGCCGACGGCCTGTGTCTCCCAGCGTTGGCTGCGTAAAAAGTCGGAACAGCTTTTCGCCTCGGCATAACCGCAGGTGGCGGTTGCCTGGAGGTAACCTTTGAGTTCGGCGCTTTTGCCCCGGTCGTCGAAGGCTTTTTCCATGCGCTGGCGCAGGTCGATCAACCAGAATGGCGTGGAGACAAAAGTCTCGGACTTACTGGTCTGTTTCAACTTTATCGGGACGTCGTAGTCTATGGGCGCATTCAGAATCGGCGCGACAGTCCGACCGCCGAGCGTCGACTGCTTGAGCAATATGCGCAACTTGGCATTGGCGCTGGGCAGGTCGGCCCCCAGGTCGACCATCGCCAATAGCACCCCCAGCTTGCACTCATGGATGTAGTGGGCGTAGTCCTCGGGCCGATCGGTATTTTGCGCCAGCGCATACGTAAGGCCGACATCACCGACATTGGCGATGAAGCGCGCCATGCCGGAAAGCAGCAGCGCGCCCAACCCACTCAGAGGCCCGACGGCCGCCGTCACCAGGCCGGACACCGCACGGGCGACACTTTTGAACATCGCCAGTTTTACCCGGCGCCGCTCTTCGTCGGACGAAAACACTGCGTAGTCGACCTGCCCCTTGATATCTGCGATGGCCGCCAATTGCAATTGCGCGTTGATGTGCTGGGTATCACGAAAGGACACCGGCTCCGGGGCGAAACGCCGGTAATGGTAGCCATAGCGTTTTTTTTGCGGAAAAAAATCCTGGGGCACCAGGTTCATTTTCTGCGGGAAAGGGGAATGTTCCGCGACAAATCGCATCAACACCTCCGAGGGTTGCCCGGCGGTGGTGCTTGGTGCCCAGACCGCCCACTTGAGCTCGGTGAAGTTGAGGGATATCAGCAACGCCTTCTGTGAGTTGAATTTGAGCACAATCGCATTGGGCACCACCGCTTCATTGAATAGCAGCAGTCGCGGTTTCAACTCGCCTTTCAAGTAGCGGAACGCACACCCTCGCAAGTCTTCGTCGGCTGCATCGACTTGCGCGAGGTAGCGTGCGACCCGCACCCTGGCGAGGGCGTCACAGGTTTCGCCGAACAGTTTCTGGTAGTCGTCGCTGGCGGCCAGCGCATCGATATCCGCCAGGAAGTCAGCCAGCAACACGTCGCGCATCCCGGTCAATGTCGCGACTTGCGACGCTGGCAAGGCTTGCCCCTGCACATGCACGGCACTGAGTTTTTCCTGGAAGTACGCACGCCGTTGCGGCTCACCTAACAGCACTTGTTCAAAGGAAAAGTACTTGTAGCGTGGCGGCACGAATGCACTCACGCCAGGAGAATATGTGGGGTGGCCTATCAGGTATTTGAACTTGAATTGGCGTTCTTTTTTGAACAATTGCTGGGTGTCTTGAGACAGACCGGACTTCTTCAGGCAGCGATCGATCAACGATTCGATATAGTCTTTGGCGATCTTGTTATTGCCCACGCTCTCCCTCAGCCCATCCCATTTTTGCCAGGCCTGGGTCGTGGTTGCCTCGGGCGTCGGGGGCGCGGTGGGGGCCTTCCAGCCGGTACGTTCGCGGGGCTGAATGCTGACCGCTATAAACAGCCGCGCGGCATCGCAGCGCACGAACCATTGATTGGGCCGCTCGCTCTGCAGCCGGATGCCGCCGTCTTCCTGCAAGACGCCGCAGTTGACCCAGGGGCAGCGGTAACTCATGTAGACGCTGAGATAGTAGTGCCAATCCGCAGCGGCGCGGCGCGAGGCCGGAACCTCGATGATGTAGCGCTCCTCATCGGCCTGATAAGGCATTGCGCTCAGGGTCACCTCGATCACTTCGTCGGCCTTCAGCGCTTGGTCGGCGAGGAGGACGGCACGGGGCGTCCAGCGCGGGAAAATGCTGAAATCGGCGTCGAGTACCGCCTCGCCGAACGGCTTGACCCACAGCGTGTTTTTGCCGGGCTCATCGGAATAACGAATGTGATCGCCGCTGCGTGCGCCAATACGCATCCCCGGCCAACCGGTGCCAATCGCCCTGGGCCATTGCCCGGCCCCCAGGGAAATCAGCGGGAGATCGAACCAGATATCCGCAAGCAGGCGCTTACTGGCCCCCCACACGGAGAACAGCACCACCTCGGTCTTGAGCAAAGGCCGTGTCGCGATCGCCAGGCCACGCTCTTCCCACTCGACACTCTGGGCCTGGCCTGACACTCGCAGGCTGTCGAGAAAGTATCGATGGGCCGTCAAGCGTTGGGCCAATGCCCCGTAAAACTTGGGAAACAGGACATTGACCTGCACGCTGTCAGTCGATTGGTTTTTTCCGACACTCGCGCGCCAGGTGAAGCGCTTGTCGAGGATTTTCCACAGGGGCATTTCCTGGCGCTCGACAATCAACGCAGGACTTCCCGGCTCGGCCCCCTCCTCCAGGATCGAAAACTCCACCGGTATCAACGATTGCGTGGTGATCAGCGCCTTGGCCTGCGGTTCCAGTGCCGAAGCGCTGAGTACGCGGTCCAGCCAGGCTTTCACGGCGGCCTCGCTGGTAAGGTTGTTCGGTGCACCGACGTTGATATAGGCATATTCCCTTTGCATGGCACTTGCTCCTTTGCCGGCTAAAGGAGCTGCACTATCAACGGGTTCCCCTGCATTGGCTGTCAGGAGGCGGGCCGTTGCCGCCGGGAAATGTCAGCGCGGGGCCGGCGGATTCCCCTTGCCATTTTTTCGCTATATACCTATACATACACCGCTTGACCGCCCCCCATGGTCCGGCAGCGCTCAATACTGGCTTTTTTCCTTCTCATACGGAGCTATCCATGACCTTCAGCCTCCCACGCTTGATTCGCCCCGGCCTGGCGGCCGTCATTGCGCTTGTCACCGCCGCTGCGGTCCACGCCGATGAAGTCCAGGTGGCCGTCGCCGCCAACTTCACCGCACCGATCCAGGCGATTGCCGCCGATTTCGAGAAGGACACCGGTCACAAGCTGATCGCCGCCTACGGTGCCACCGGGCAGTTCTATACCCAGATCAAGAACGGCGCGCCGTTCGAAGTGTTCCTCAGCGCCGACGACACCACCCCGCAAAAACTCGAAACCGAAGGCGATACCGTCAAGGGTTCGCGCTTTACCTACGCGGTCGGCACCCTGGCGCTGTGGTCGGCGAAGGAAGGTTATGTCGATGCCAAGGGCGATGTGCTCAAGCAGAACGCGTTCAAGCACCTGTCCATCGCCAACCCGAAAGCCGCGCCCTACGGGCTGGCCGCCACCCAAGTGCTGGCCAAGGAAGGCTTGACCGAGAAGCTCAAGGACAAGCTCGTCGAGGGCCAGAACATCACCCAGGCCTATCAGTTTGTCTCCACCGGCAATGCCGAGTTGGGGTTTGTGGCCTTGTCGCAGATCTACAAAGACGGCAAAGTCACCAGCGGTTCGGCGTGGATCGTCCCGGCGTCCATGCATGACCCGATCAAACAGGATGCGGTGATCCTCAACAAGGGCAAAGACAGCGCCGCAGCCAAGGCGCTGGTCGAGTACCTGAAAGGGCCGAAAGCCGCTGCCGTTATCAAGTCCTACGGTTACGAGCTCTAAATGCCGCTATCGAGTGCCGATTTTTCCGCGATCTGGTTGACCATCAAACTGGCGTCACTGACCACGGTGATCCTGCTGGTCATCGGCACTCCGATTGCCCTGTGGCTGTCGCGCACGCGCTCCTGGTGGCGCGGGCCTATCGGCGCGGTGGTCGCCCTGCCGCTGGTGCTGCCGCCCACGGTCATCGGCTTCTACCTGCTGCTGACGATGGGGCCGCACGGTTACTTCGGCCAGTTCACCCAATGGCTGGGCCTGGGCACCCTGACCTTCAGTTTCGCCGGGCTGGTGATCGGCTCGGTGATCTATTCCATGCCGTTCGTGGTGCAGCCGTTGCAAAACGCCTTCTCCGCCATCGGCACACGCCCCTTGGAAGTGGCCGCGACCTTGCGCGCCAACCCCTGGGACACGTTCTTCAGCGTGATCCTGCCCCTCGCCCGCCCGGGGTTTATCACCGCGTCGATTCTCGGCTTTGCGCATACCGTCGGCGAGTTCGGGGTGGTGCTGATGATCGGCGGCAATATCCCGGACAAGACCCGGGTCGTCTCGGTGCAGATCTACGACCACGTCGAAGCCATGGAATACGCCCAGGCGCACTGGCTGGCCGGCGCCATGGTGGTGTTCGCGTTCCTCGTGTTGCTGGCGCTCTACTCCAGCCGTAAAACCAAGATGGGCTGGAGCTGATGCCGATGATCGATGTACGCCTGCACCTCACGTATTCCGCCTTTGCCCTGAAAGTGGACCTGCAACTGCCCGGTCGCGGCGTCACCGCGCTGTATGGGCATTCCGGCTCCGGCAAGACCACCTGCCTGCGCTGCATTGCCGGGCTGGAACGTGCCAAGGACGGTTTTGTCCAGGTCAACGACGAAGTCTGGCAAGACAGCCGCAACGGGCTGTTCGTACCGCCGCATAAACGTGCGCTGGGCTATGTGTTCCAGGAAGCGAGCCTGTTCCCCCATCTGTCGGTGCGCGCCAATCTGGAATTCGGCCTCAAGCGCATCCCGCGTGCGCAACGTCGCGTCGACATGGCCCAGGCCACCGAACTGTTGGGCATCGGCCACTTGCTTGAGCGGCATCCGCAGCACTTGTCCGGCGGCGAGCGCCAGCGCATCGGTATCGCCCGCGCGCTACTGACCAGCCCGCGCCTGTTATTGATGGACGAACCGCTGGCGGCACTCGACAGCCAACGCAAAGGTGAAATCCTGCCTTACCTGGAACGCCTGCACGACGAACTGGACATTCCGGTGCTCTACGTCAGCCACGCCCAGGACGAGGTGGCGCGCCTGGCCGATCACATCGTGTTGCTGCGCGACGGCCAGGCCCTGGCCAGCGGCCCCATCGGTGAAACCCTGGCGCGGCTGGATTTGCCCTTGGCCTTGGGCGACGACGCCGGTGTGGTGATCAACGGCACGGTAAGCGCTTACGACGCGCACTATCAATTGCTGACCCTGCAACTGCCCGGCAGTGCCTTGCAGATGCGCGTCGCCCATACGCCGCTGGCCTTGGGCAAAGCCCTGCGGGTCAAGGTGCAGGCGCGGGACGTGAGCCTCAACTTACAGGCCGAAGCCCACAGCAGCATCCTCAATCGCCTGCCGGTGACGGTCACCCAGGAAATTGCGGCGGACAACAGCGCCCATGTGCTGGTGCGCCTGGATGCCGGCGGCACGCCGTTGCTGGCACGGATCACACGCTTCTCCCGCGACCAGTTGCAACTGCACCCCGGCCAGACGCTGTGGGCACAGATCAAGGCGGTGGCGGTGCTGGCGTAGCCGCGAAACCTTGTGGCCGCAGCGTCTTGCGTTGCAGTCAATCAGACAGACCGGCCTGATCTGTTTGTAACCTGCCGTCCGCCGACCTGCCCCGCGACCTGCAAGGACATTACCTACGCAACGGGAGTGTCACACCTCGAGTTTTTTACAGGCGATCGAGTCCTCTCATACTTTGGTCTGGCATGACGCTGGCTGGAGGCTGGAAGCTGCCTGAGGTCATTGCGCCAGACATCAAAGCGCCTTACGGTAGTGGCCGCATAATCTCACCGAGGAACCCGGCCCGATGCTGCCTTCGTCCCAAAAGCCCTACGCCAACGTCGTACTCGCCCGTCAACAGCAATGGCGGGGTCGTGTCGGCATGATGCTGGTGGCCAGCCTGTCTGTGCTGGCGGGCATGACCGATGCCATTGGTTTCATGGCCAGCGGCGACTTTGTCTCATTCATGAGCGGCAACACCACGCGCCTGGCGGTAGCAATCAGCGAAGGTGACCTGGGCCTGACCGGGCGCCTGCTGTTGCTGGTCGCGACCTTCGTGGTCGGCAACGCCTTGGGTATCGTGGTCAGCCGCATGAGCGGCCGTCACGCCCTGCCCCTGCTGCTGTGCATCGCGGCACTGCTCTGCGGCGGCGCGCTGTGGCCGTTCGCCGATATGCTGCCCGCCTTGCTCGCGGCGATTGTGGCGATGGGCATGCTCAATGCCGCCGTCGAAGAGGTCAACGGCTTGCCGGTGGGGCTTACCTATGTCACCGGCGCGCTGTCACGCTTTGGTCGCGGGTTGGGACGCTGGCTGCTGGGGGAGCGTCGCAACGGGTGGCGCGTGCAGTTGGTCCCCTGGACGGGGATGTTCATCGGGGCGGTGATCGGGGCGTTGCTCGAGCACCGCATGGGCTTGGGTGCGCTGCTGGTCAGCGGGGCGCTGGCTGCGGTTTTGGGTCTGGTGTCACTGAAGATCCCCCGGCGCTGGCACTTGGGTTATATGCCGCGCTGATGACCTGGGAGGCTCGCCCGACGTGACGGCCTCGACATCCATGTACTGGTAAAGAGCTATTACGTCGAGCGAGCGGGGGAATCATAGGATAATGCCCTGCGACTGTCCCGCAGGGCATTTCCCAAAAGCACTACGGCAACAGATTACAGACAAGTCGCAAGTGCGGCCAAACGGCGCTTGGCGACCATGGAGTCTTCGGCGGTGTAGTAATCGACAGAGGAACCGGCCCCTGCGCTGCGCACGTCGGCAAAGTAATCGCCGCCGGTGGTGTACACCGTGAAACCGCCCGCCCCGATCGGCTCCTTGAAGCCGCCGGCGTCGACACCAAACACCGCCTCGTCCTGCCAGCCGAACTGGATACATTGGGCAACCACCAGCGCAGCCTTGTCCGACGCCAAGGTCTTGTAGGGCGTGCCGGTGCGTGCCGCGTTCATTTTCGAGCCCGCGCAGCCGGCCAGTGCTGCCAGTACCAATGCGCCAATTACCAGTTTCCGCATGCCATCGCTCCTTGGAAAAAAACGCGACTCTACCATTAGCAGGCGACACTCACGGATTATTACGTCACCCTGTCGCCTACTTGCGAGTTCGCTTCTACCTGGAAAACCGATGACACCCAATGCCGAACGCTACAACCCATCCACCGACTATGCCGACAAGCTGATCAGCCGCATCGGCCAGACGCCCACGTGGATCGCCAAGCGCATTGGCGTGACGGACAAGCGCATTCGCTACATTCTCGACGGCGAGCGCACGGTGAAAGGCGAAAGTACGCCGATCCAGATGACCTACACCGAGCAGTTCGCGCTGGAGTGCCTGGCGGCCGAGGCCAAGGCGAAAAAGAAGCCGACGCCGCCCACCGAATGAATTTAGTTTCACTGTGACAGGAGAACGCGCCACCGATAATGGCCGGGCTCATTTTTAGAAGTCTCCTTCAGCCCGCCCTCCCGCGGGCTTTTTTTCGCCGGTGTGTTTAGAACCACCAGCGAAACAGGTAGAACAACGCCATGCTCAACAGCACGGTGAGCAGCACATTGCGCGTCCAGACCATCAGCGCCACCGCGCAGATCCCGGCCAGCAGGTAGGGGTTGGCCGGGCTCAGGTTGAGCCGGTGGTCGGCAAAGAAAATGATCGGCCCGCAAATCGCCGTGAGCATGCCCGGTACCGCGAACCCGAGAAACTCCCGCGCACCGCGGGTGAGCCGCACGGGCAGGCGCGGTTCGATAAACAGGTAGCGGTTAAAAAATACGATCAAGCCCATTGCAACAATCATCACAAAAATCATGCCTGCCCGACTCCCAGTCGTTTGCAGGCATACCCTGCACTCATGCCCAACACACCCGATACCACCACGGCCGACTCCCACTGCAGGAAGCTCAAGCCGACCGAGCACAACAGCGCCACCGCCACGCACACCACGGTGGGCACATCGCGCACCACGGGCGTGATCAACGCGATAAAGGTCGCAACAATCGAGAACTCCAGGCCCAGGTGTTCGAGCCCTGGAATGCTCTTGCCCAGGACAATGCCGGCGAGGGTGAACAGGTTCCAGGCGATATAGAACGTCAGGCCAACACCCAGCGCGTACCAGCGATTGAAGGTTTCGCGGTCGTACTGGCTGACCAGGGCGAAGAACTCATCGGTCATCAGGAAACCCAGGCTCATGCGCCAGCGCGGTTTTAGCACGGACAATGTGGGGCGCAGGTGCATGCCGTACAGCAGATGTTGTGAGGTCAGCAGCAAAGTCGTGAGCAAGATGGAGATCAGGCTGGCGCCGCTCTTGACCATGCCGATGGCCACCAGTTGCGCGGCACCGGCAAACACGATGGCGGAAAGCCCCTGGGCTTCGAGCGGGGAAAAGTGCGCTTCGATGGCCATTGAGCCAGCCAGCAAGCCCCAGGGCGCGCACGCCAGGGACAACGGAATGACAGCAATCGCGCCACGGGCGAAGGCGTAGTGAGGTAAAGCAGTAGGCATGGGAACCGCTCATCGACAGACAGTCGACAAGCATGCCAGCGCAATATGCAGGTTGTCTTGAACGATCTTGCTCAGGCGAGCCTTACCGACACCAGTTCAACCGAGTCCCGCGCTTCGCGCAGTTCATAGGCGTCCTGGTTGAGACGGTGGATGGTATTGAGCAAGCGCTGGCGCAGCACTTCATCGCCGAGTTTTTCGACGGCACGCATCAGATCGAACGCCGCGGTTTCGTTATTTTCCGCGACGGAATCGAGGGTCTTGCGCAGATTGCGAGTGGCACGGGTCACGCGTGGTATTCCTTCATCAGCTATGGGCAGGCACTTTAGGACATTTGTGTTTCATTTTAATTTCAATCACTTGTGGCGTGTTTCCAGACATTTGATCCATATCAATTGAAACAGGATTTGACTGAAACATATGGAAATACGTATATTCAGATATACCTATACGAGCAGGCCTTGACCGTGTCAGTCCCTTTCTCACCTCCAACCCTATTCAAATGCCTGGCCGATGCCACTCGCGTGCGAATGACCTTGCTGATCCTGCGCGAAGGCGAACTTTGCGTGTGCGAACTGATCCATGCACTTGACGACAGCCAGCCGAAAATCTCCCGCCACCTCGCGCAACTGCGCAACAGCGGGTTGCTGCTGGATCGTCGCCAAGGGCAATGGATCTACTACCGCATCAATCCGGCACTGCCCGACTGGGTGACTCACGTGCTGGACACCACCCTGCAAGCCAACCAGCCATGGTTGCAAAACGACGCGCTGCGTCTTGATGCAATGGGCGACAGACCACAACGAGCCAGCACCTGCTGTTGAGCCACCGGAGCGTTTATTCATGCTTGTCGCAATTGCGATTTTTATCTTCACCATCATCCTGGTCATCTGGCAGCCCAAAGGCCTGGGTGTCGGCTGGAGCGCGACCATGGGCGCGATCCTCGCACTGGCCTGCGGCGTGATCAGCCTGGCGGACATCCCGGTGGTGTGGCACATCATCTGGAATGCCACCGGCACCTTTGTCGCGCTGATCGTCATCAGCCTGTTGCTGGACGAGGCCGGGTTCTTTGCCTGGGCTGCGCTGCATGTGGCCCGTTGGGGCCGTGGTCGCGGCCGGCGGTTGTTTGCCTACATGGTGCTGCTGGGCGCGTTGGTGTCGGCGCTGTTTGCCAATGACGGCGCGGCACTGATCCTCACGCCGATTGTGATGTCGATGCTGCTGGCGTTGCGTTTTTCTCCGGCGGCGACCCTGGCTTTCGTCATGGGCGCGGGGTTTATCGCCGACACGGCGAGCCTGCCGCTGGTGGTGTCGAACCTGGTGAACATTGTCTCGGCGGACTATTTCAAGATCGGCTTCAATGAATACGCAGCGGTGATGGTGCCGGTGAACCTGGTCAGCGTCGCCGCCACCCTGGCGGTGCTGTTGTGGTTTTTCCGCCGCGATATTCCGCAGACCTACGACCCGGCCGACCTGGCGGACCCGGCCAGCGCCATTCACGACCACGCGACTTTTCGCGCCGGCTGGTGGGTGCTGGGTATCCTGCTGATCGGCTGCTTTGCCCTGGAACCGTTGGGGATTCCCATCAGCGCGATCTCTGCGGTGTGCGCGGTGTTGCTGCTGGTGATCGCCGCCAAAGGCCACAAGATTTCCACGCGCAAAGTGCTCAAGGAAGCGCCCTGGCAGATCGTGATCTTTTCCCTGGGCATGTACCTGGTGGTCTACGGGCTGCGCAACGCCGGGCTGACCACTTACCTGGCGACCTGGCTCGACACCTTCGCCACCTATGGCGTATGGGGCGCGGCGATGGGCACCGGGGTGCTGACGGCATTGTTGTCTTCGGCAATGAACAACCTGCCGACCGTGTTGATCGGTGCGCTGTCCATCGAATCCAGCCATGCCGCGGGCGTGGTCAAGGACGCGATGATCTACGCCAACGTGATCGGCAGCGACCTCGGCCCGAAAATCACCCCCATCGGCAGCCTGGCCACCCTGCTGTGGCTGCATATCCTGGCGCGCAAAGGCATCACCATCACCTGGGGTTACTACTTCAAGGTCGGCATCGTCCTGACCTTGCCGGTGTTGCTGGTCACTCTCGCCGCCCTCGCCTTGCGTCTTAGCCTCTGAAGGACATACGCCAATGAAAGTCTTGTTCATGTGTACCGCCAACAGCTGC
The DNA here is from genome assembly GCF_049898265.1 of Pseudomonas sp. PSPC2-3. Lineage (NCBI taxonomy): Bacteria > Pseudomonadati > Pseudomonadota > Gammaproteobacteria > Pseudomonadales > Pseudomonadaceae > Pseudomonas > Pseudomonas sp. PSPC2-3. Next base: position 427,708 of record NZ_JAFCXJ010000005.1, read on the forward strand.
CGGAGCATTTTGTCCGAAGCGATGTTCAACCACCTGGCGCCAGAAGGGTTTGAGGCGGTCAGCTCCGGCAGCTTCCCCAAGGGCCAGGTGCTGCCCCGCAGCCTGAGCACCTTGCAGGCGGCGGGCATCCGCACACAGGGCTTGTACAGCAAGGGCAACGACGCCTTTGAAGGCAGCCCGCCGGATGTGGTGATCACGGTGTGCGACAAGGCCGCCGGTGAAGCCTGCCCAGTGTATTTCGGCCCGGCGCTGAAGGCGCACTGGGGGTTGGCAGACCCTTCGGATGTCGACGGCGACGAGGCGAGCATCCAAGCCGCATTCGACGCCACGCTGCGCACCATCGCCACACGCTGCCGGGCGTTTTTCGCGCTGCCCTTTGCCGACCTCAACCCTGGCGAACTGAAAGCCGAACTCGAGCGCATTGCGCTGTTGCAGGCGGAGTAACCATGAGTACCCTGCCCAATCTGGACGCGTCGTTAATCACCTCCGGCCCGCTCGATTCGAGTCGGCCGCCGCGCATTCTGCTGCTCTACGGCTCAACCCGCGAACGCTCGTTCAGCCGCCTGCTGGTGGAAGAGGCCGCGCGCCTCTTGCAGCACTTCGGCGCACAAACGCGCATTTTCGACCCGAGCGGCTTGCCATTACCCGATGATGCCCCGCGTGAGCATCCGAAGGTGCAGGAGCTGTTGGAACTGATGCAATGGTCGGAAGGCCAGGTCTGGTGTTCCCCTGAACGACACGGTTCGATGTCGGCGGTGTTCAAAGCGCAAATCGACTGGGTGCCGTTGTCCTTGGGCGCGGTCCGCCCGACCCAGGGCAAAACCCTGGCGGTGATGCAAGTGTGCGGCGGTTCCCAGTCCTTCAACACGGTCAACCAACTGCGCGTACTCGGGCGTTGGATGCGTATGTTCACCATCCCCAATCAATCCTCGGTGCCCAAGGCGTTCATGGAGTTCGATGATCAGGACCGCATGAAACCCTCGGCGCTCTATGATCGCGTTGTCGACGTGATGGAGGAACTGGTGAAGTTCACCGTGCTGCTGCGTGATCGTCCGGATTTGGTCGACCGCTACTCGGAGCGCAGGGAAAGCGCCGAAGAACTGTCGCAACGGGTCAATCAACGGTCGATCTGAGCCTGGCTGACGGCGTATGCTCACGTCCATCCCATGACTGAGCCGACCCCATGAGCACCCTGCAACACGCCTGGCTGGGCGACTACGAAATCAACAGCGTCCACTGCTCCGGCCTGACCTTTGCCCGCCACAGCCACGACGAATGCGTGATCGGCGTGAACCTGGTGGGCGAAGAAAACGTGTGGCTGGACCGCCGTGAATTCGTGGCTGGGCCAGGCGCCATCACCTTGTACAACCCCGGGCAGATTCAGGGCGGTGGTGCAGCGGAAGGCACGCCGTGGCAGTTTGTCAGCCTGTACGTCAGCGCCGAGCAATTGGCCGCCGACCTGGGGTTGGCGCATGTCGAATTCGATCGATCGTTGTGTTTCCAGCCGGATCTGGCGCGGCGCCTGGCGGTTGTGGCAAAAGGCGCATCGAGCGGCGACGTTCTGGTCCGCGAGCTGAACGAAGACGCCCTGGTTGTGCTGCTGGGAGAAGTGGTCCGCCTCAGCGGCGTGCGCTTGCCCGGCAACGCGGCAGCCGGCAAAAGCCTGATCGGCCGCGCCCAGGAATTGCTCGCCGCACAGTTGCATCAATCGCTGCCCCTGGACCACCTCGGCGAGGCGCTGGGGTTGTCCAAGTTCCACCTGCTGCGCACCTTTCAAAAAGAGACCGGGCTCAGCCCTCGCCAATGGGCCATGCAATTGCGCACGCGCCGCGCCAAAGGCCTGTTGCGCAGTGGGATGGCGGCCGGCGAGGTCGCCCATCAGCTCGGTTTTGCCGACCAAAGCCACCTCAACCGACATTTCCGCGCCGCCTATGGCCTCACGCCTGGCCGCTATCAGAGTGTGGCGAAACGCTGAACAGCACAATCTGGTCCAAGACAACGCGTGCGTGCGCCAGCACACTGCCCGCCATCACTTGATGGAGCATAGGGATGCTGGCGATCTTCTTTTACGCACTGGTATTCGGTTTTGTGTTTTGCCTGTCCCCCGGCGCTGTGCTGGCGGAGACCTTGCGCCGTGGTTTGCAACACGGTTTCACCCCGGCGTTGCTGGTGCAGGTCGGTTCGCTGGTCGGCGATGCGGTGTGGGCCGTGATCGGCCTGACCGGCATCGCGCTGTTGATCCAGCATGACGCCGTGCGCGTGCCGCTGACCCTCCTCTGCGCGCTCTACCTCGCCTGGCTCGGCGTGCGCAGCCTGCTCGACGCCTGGCGTTTGCCCGCAGCCGACAGCGCACCGGCCGGCTCCGGCACGAATGCGCTGGCGGTGGGCGCAGCCATTTCGCTGGCCAACCCGAAGAACATTGTGTACTGGGGGGCGCTGGGCAGTGCGTTGTCGGGCATCGTCGGGGCTACGCCCAGCCACGCGCAGACGCTGATGTTTTTCGGCGGTTTCATGCTGGCCTCGGTGCTGTCGTGTTTTCTGACGGCCGCACTGGTCAATCTGCTGCGCAAGAACGCCTCGCCGACCTGGCAACGCATCAGTTACGCGGCATGCGGTGTAGTCTTGATCTATCTCGCCGTTCTCGCCGCGCAAGGCATATGAAGTTATATATGCCCGGTAACTTGTGAATATGTTTTATCTGAATAGACTCTGAACACTTGGCATTTTAATTAATCATGCGTTGACATTCCGCAACTGGCTGAGTAGATTGCCCCTGCCCGCAACTGGGGCCTTTTTTAAACCTCACAAAAGAAGCCAATGGACACAGTATCTAGTCGCTGTCCGAGCACCGCGTTGGCGGGCATCGGGCGCCCAACCCAGAAGATGACAGGACTTGCCTCTCCGGTCCGGTAAGCTGCGCTAGAGCTTGTGCTCCACCGTAACTGCCTCGCCGGTCGCCCGTCCGGTCCCGAGGTGTGTTATGACCTTCCAAACCTTTGTTGTAAAAGATGTACGAACGCTGGCCGCGACCCTGCGGGCCAAGCTGTGCCGAGCGCCCGCAGGCGTTTGTGTTGCCCGCCCGGCCTTTGCCGTACCCTCCCCTCGAATGCGCCCGGCCCATCCGCTGGCGCGCTGGCGTGCCTGCCCGACGACTGGCCGACTGCAGCAGCATTGGGCTCACGCCGCCCCTCAAGACCCACAGAGACGTAACGTTTCCAACCTGGCTGAAGCCCGCCTGATGCCCGCTCTTTACCTGGGCACTCGCGCCGCTTGACCGCTTGGAAACAGCAACTTTCTGATCAATACCCTGGAGTTCTTTTATGAACCTTTCCAGTAGTAGCCCGCTGCGCGCGCAGTAACTAACGCGCACTTAGCGGGCCCATTGAAAGTTATTCAACACCTTATTTGAACCGATCGCGAAGTCCGCGGCTCGGCATGCTTTCGCTCGCCTGTCATCAGGTCAGTACCGGGTATGTTTTGTCGAGAACTGGCGACAGGAGTACACACCATGAGCGCCGTTAAAAAACCGCCACAGCCCAACAAAAACCGCACCGACGCCGACGCTCGGCTATCAATGCGGGCCGCCCGCGAAGCCCATAACGGCCTGTCGGCCACCCTGGCCAATGTGCGAGCCACTCTGGATGGCCTGACCGAGTTGGATGCCACTGCACGCCTGCAACAGCAAGGCCATAACGAAGTCGCCCATGACAAGCCGCCTCACGCATTCATCCAGTTCCTGCAGGCGCTGAACAATCCGTTTATCTATGTGCTGCTGACGCTGGGCGCGATCAGCTTCGTCACCGATTACTGGTTGCCGTTGCAGGCCGGTGAAGAAGTCGACCTGACCAAAGTCATCATCATCATGACCATGGTCCTGCTCAGCAGCCTGCTGCGGTTCTGGCAGGAGCACCGTTCGGCCAAATCCGCCGAAACGCTCAAAGCCATGGTCCGCACCACCGCCACCGTACTACGCCGCGAACAGGTCGGCGCCCAGCCAACCCTGCGCGAAGTGCCGATGCGCGAACTGGTGGCCGGCGATATCGTGCAACTGTCGGCCGGCGACATGATCCCGGCCGACATCCGCCTGATCGAATCGCGTGACTTGTTCATCAGCCAGGCGGTGCTGACCGGCGAAGCCTTGCCCGTGGAAAAATACGACACGCTGGGGGACGTGACGCAAAAGTCCGCCAGTACCCTTGCCGCCGACCAGGGCAACTTGCTCGACCTGCCGAACATCTGCTTCATGGGCACCAACGTGGTCAGCGGCCGCGCCAAAGCCGTGGTGGTGGCCACCGGACCGCGCACCTACTTCGGCTCGCTGGCCAAGGCGATTGTCGGCTCCCGGGCGCAGACCGCGTTTGATCGCGGCGTGAACAGCGTCAGCTGGCTGCTGATCCGCTTCATGCTGGTGATGGTGCCGATCGTGTTCTTCCTCAACGGCTTCTCCAAGGGTGACTGGGGCGATGCCTTCCTGTTTGCCCTGGCGGTCGCCGTCGGCCTGACCCCGGAAATGCTGCCGATGATTGTCAGCGCTAACCTGGCCAAGGGCGCCACCGCCATGGCCAAGCGCAAAGTGGTGGTCAAGCGCCTCAACGCGATCCAGAACTTCGGCTCGATGGACGTGCTGTGTACCGACAAGACCGGCACCCTGACCCAGGACAAGATCATCCTCGAGCACCACGTCAACGCCTTTGGCCAGCGTGACGACGCGGTGCTGTCGCTGGCCTGGCTCAACAGCTATCACCAAAGCGGCATGAAGAACCTGATGGACCAGGCCGTGGTGCAGTTCTCGGCACAAAACCCCAAGTTCCAGGCGCCGTTTGCCTACAGCAAGGTCGATGAATTGCCGTTCGACTTTGTACGCCGTCGCCTGTCGATTGTGGTCAAGGACGCCGCCGGCGACCATCTGCTGGTGTGCAAGGGTGCCGTGGAAGAGATGCTGAGCATTGCCACCCATGTGATCGAAGCCGGCGCCGCGGTGCCGCTGGATCAGCGGCGTCGCGAGGCGTTGCTGGCGATTGCCAATGACTACAACGAAGACGGCTTTCGCGTGTTGGTGGTGGCCACCCGCAATATCCCGAACGCGTTGGCGCGCCGGCAGTACACCACCGCCGATGAGCGCAACCTGGTGATCCAGGGGTTCCTGACCTTCCTTGATCCACCGAAGGAAACCGCAGGCCCGGCGATTGCGGCGCTGCAACAGATCGGCGTAGCGGTAAAAGTGCTGACCGGCGACGACGCCGTGGTCACCAGCAAGATCTGCCGCCAGGTCGGCCTCGACCCAGGCCAGCCGCTGCTCGGCGTGGACATCGAAGCAATGGACGATGCGACCCTGCAGCGCCGCGTGGAAGAGCGCACGGTGTTTGCCAAGCTGACACCGCTGCAGAAGTCGCGGGTGCTCAAGGCCCTGCAAGCCAACGGCCACACTGTCGGTTTCCTCGGTGACGGTATCAACGATGCGCCGGCGCTGCGCGATGCCGACGTGGGGATCTCGGTGGACAGCGGCACCGACATCGCCAAGGAATCGGCCGACATCATCCTGCTGGAAAAGAGCCTGATGGTGCTGGAAGAAGGCGTGCTCAAGGGCCGCGAAACCTTCGGCAATATCATGAAGTACCTGAACATGACCGCCAGCTCCAACTTCGGCAACGTGTTCTCGGTGCTGGTGGCCAGTGCGTTCATTCCGTTCATGCCGATGCTGGCGATCCACCTGCTGCTGCAGAACCTGATGTACGACATCTCCCAACTGGCCTTGCCGTGGGACAAGATGGACAAGGAATACCTGGCCAAGCCACGCAAGTGGGACGCGAAGAACATCGGCCGCTTCATGCTGTGGATCGGGCCAACCTCGTCGATCTTCGACATCACCACCTTTGCGCTGATGTGGTACGTGTTCGCCGCCAACAGCGTGGAGATGCAGACCCTGTTCCAGTCCGGCTGGTTCATCGAGGGCCTGCTCTCGCAAACCCTGGTGGTGCATATGCTGCGCACCCGCAAGATCCCGTTCTTCCAGAGCACCGCGGCATGGCCGGTGTTGCTGATGACCGGTGTGGTGATCGCCCTGGGGATCTATGTGCCGTTCTCGCCGCTCGGCACCCTGGTGGGCCTGCAACCGCTGCCGCTGGCTTACTTCCCATGGCTGGCAGGCACCTTGCTCAGCTACTGCTGCGTGGCTCAACTGATGAAGACGATCTACATCCGCCGCTTCAAGCAGTGGTACTGATCACTCCCGCCGTTCAGACGGTGGCGGTCGCTCGGCTGCCACCGTGCATTACAAGGATTTCAAGCATGCGCGTGTTGATCTGTGCAGGTCGTCATTACGCCGACACCCAACGTTCCCGCCACGTGCTGGACGCTTACCACCGCCTGCGCCCGGTGCAGGTATTGATCCACGGCGGCAACCAGTTCCTCGGCAGCGAGATCGAGGAGTGGGCGCGGGAAATCGGCATCGACGTGGTGCGTTATCCGCCCAATTGGCAACGCCATGGCAAGCAGGCGGAACGCCAGCGCAACCATTTCATGCTGACCGACAGCCGCCCTGATGTGGTCATCGCCCTGCCCGGTGGCGATGACACGTCAGAGCTGGTCTGTCAGGCCAAAGCCAGCGGCATTTCGGTGCTGACCGTAGAAAGCTGAATTCAAGCGAGGCACAACATGTACAAAAAACACCGCCAACCCTCTGAAAGGGTTACCCGCTATCGAGGCGCTCGCCATACCCTCTTGTTGTTACCGCCAGCCAAACGGCGGGCGTTACGGCGCAACCTGATGTTTATCGGGCTTACACTCAGCGTCGTCCTGCTCATCAGCTTACTCTCGAAGGCCTTCGCGGCAGGGGGCGCTTATGCAGTCGACGACGGCGCGATCAATACGCCGGGCGAATGCAACGTCGACGCCTGGTACAGCGCCCACCGACACGACGGCGGCACGCACAATGAGACACTGTCGCCTGCCTGCACCTTCGAGGCCCTGCCCGCCGTGCAATGGGGCGCGGCATTGTCACGGGCCAACCGCGAGACGCAAGTGAGCCCGCAAGTGAAGGCGCAGGTAATGTCACGTCAGGACCTGCGCCTGGAGATAGCCGTGTCCGCCAGCGCCCACGTTGCCCTGGACCGGCGACATGCGTTTGATGGCGCGGACTTCAACGTGCCGTTGACGTGGCAACCGCTGGAGCCCCTGCGACTGAACCTGAATGCCGGCTGGACCCACGCGTATGATGACGGCGAGCAAAACCAGCGTCTCACATGGGGCGCCGGCGCCGAATATCGGGTAGCGCACTCGTTGACGCTGATTGTCGAGCGCTACGGCCAAAAAGGCGCTGAGCAGGCCTGGCAAGCGGGGCCACGGTTCCACCTTGGGCCGTTGATCGACGTCGACGTGGTGGTTGGGCGCAGCCTGGTCGCTGAACGCGCGCAATGGTTGACCACCGGCGCCACGTTGCGTTTCTAGGCGTCACGCCTTCGTAGGGGTGGCGTCCTCTGGCGGAACCCGATGACCGCGGGGTGGGCACGCCTTATGATGGCGCCATCGCGCCGCCCAGACAGAGAGAAAGCCCGTGAACCGTATCGAACAGATCGCCCTGATGGCGACCTACAACCAGTGGATGAACCGTAAAGTCTACGACGCGGCCGCGAAGCTGACGGACGCCGAACTACGGATGGACCGCCGCGCATTTTTCGGCTCGATCCTCGGCACGCTGAACCACCTGACACTGGGCGACACCGTGTGGCTCAAACGCTTTGCCCAGCACCCCGCCAGCCATGCGGCGCTGGCACCGTTAAGCGGCATTGCCGCCCCCACCGATCTCAAGCAACTGGCCTTCGCCGACCTGCACGAACTGGCCACCCACCGCACCTGGCTGGATCGACTGATCATCGACTGGGCGCAAAGCCTGCGCGAGCCTGACCTCGACCTGCGCCTGCATTACCACAACATGCGCGGGGTCGCGGCAGACAAGCCGTTCTTCGGCCTGCTGGTGCATTTTTTCAATCATCAGACCCACCACCGGGGCCAGCTGACGACACTGCTGACCCAGGCCGGACACGATGTGGGCGATACCGACCTGCTCGCGCTGATCGACTGAACTCAGCGGGCGCTGAACTCGGCGTAAGCCTGCAACAAACGCGGAAAATCCTCCGGCCCGGGCAATTGTGCAAAGTGCTCGACCGCCGGCGTCGTGGCCCAAGGCAATTTCTCGCTGGTCCAGGTTTCCATGAACGGCGGATAATCCTCGGCATTCTCCAGCATCGTCGCACGCACATTGACGAACTCATCGATGCCATGGGGCCGTGTAAACAGCCAGCTCATGCAATGGGGGCAAAAGTAATGGCGGTCCACGCCATGGATGCCGCCGATCACCGGGCAACCCTGGGTCACGGTGAACGCGCTGGCGGGAATCAGCGCACTGAGGGAGAACGCGCTGGCGGTCATCTTCTGACAACCGGTGCAATGGCAAGCCATGGTGATCACGGGGGGCTGGCTCACACTGAAGCGCACGCGGTTACAACGGCAACTGCCTTCACGTGGCAGGTTTTCGACGCTCATCACTCACTCCTTTTTATGACTGGACTTGAGGCAGAGTAACGTCGAGCCTTGCTGTTGAGAAGGGCCAGGCCCGTAAACCGAACGCTGCGACCAGCGCGGGGTCGTAATTGTAGGTGTCGGGATCAATCGCAGCCCGCCCTCCCCGCGTGCATTGTGGATCTGCAGATGCGCGTACCCCCAAGAAGGAGACGCTTACATGGTCATTCACTTCAAAGTCGCCGGGCACTTAGCCTGCGGCCATCACGGCAGCAGCCTCCCCTCCAGCGCCGAGCTGAACCGCGTCAAATGCCGAACCTGCCGCAACACCGAGGCCTACAAGGAAGCGCGCCGCACCCAGCGCAACGCCGCACGCCGAGCTTCGCGCGCAGCCAAGACCCACACCTCCAGTGACTGGCGCAGCGCCTGGGCGCAACACTTGACCGACCTGCCAGGGTTGCAGCGCCTGCCACGCGGCTTCAGTGGTCAGCCCTTCGTGTAGTCCCAAACAGCAGAAGCCCCGGTTGCGCCGGGGCTTGGTTCTGCTGAATCAATCACTCAGTCATCATTGGACCCCGGCCTGCCACGCGCCTTGCGCACCGACAGCGTGGCCGCATAGGCCAGCGCCTGCTCGCGGGAATCGAAGGACGCCAACCGGTCCTGAGCCGTACACACCCGCCACGGCCCGAAATTGACCTGCACGATGTCATACCCATTCAGATGCAGCTTCTTGAGTGTTGGAGCGCTCATAGTCACCTCGCTTTTCCTGAGATTTCCAAGCGTTGCACGGCCTACCTTACACCTGCATCCAGCGCCGTTGCGGACCGCATGTCGCAGCGGCTTATGCCCAAGGCCGCCACTGCTGAGTCGTCCACTCTGAAGCAGCGTGACGGCGTATTGCCGCACCTGTCATTTATGAGGCGTATTCGCCGGCCCTGGGAATCTTCGGCTTGTGCTCAAAAGCCGATGTAGATCACTGATCTATCGAGCTTTTTCATCCCGGTGTTTGTGCAAGAAAGGCAACTTCCGACCTTGCGCCCTGACGCCCGGATCTATATATTCCCAACCCTGCTGCACCGCGCTGCCGCCCGAATGGCGAAACTGGTAGACGCATGGGACTTAAAATCCCCCGCTCGTAAGGGCGTGCCGGTTCGATTCCGGCTTCGGGCACCATAGATATCAAGGGCTTGCATGATGAACTTCATGCGAGCCCTTATCTTTTTTGCTCCGCAATTTTCAGACCTGTTCCGCAACTCTCCATTCCCCGGCGTCCTGCCGACCGAACACCAACGCCTATTTTGAAACACTCCTCACATACGCCGGGCACGCCCGCAGCGCGATCAATCCTTGATCGCCGTCACCGGTGATGGCGAGAATTCGTTGAGCACTCGGTGACGGACGGTCCGGGCCACGGCGATCTGTCCGTCCAGACCTGCACCACGGACCTCACGCCAAAGGGGGGCGCGCCAAGATATCCCGGTCTTTTCCGGTTGCAGTCATACTTTTCTCCCTACGAAAAAACCCCGCACAACGGCGGAGATTAGAGGTGAACAGCAGCTTGGTTTACGTGGGCGCGCGGTGCAGTACCAAGATGAATATTGGCAATACAGCTATTGCGACAACGAGTTCCCGCACCGTTATTATTTGACAGCCTCTAGATGGGGCACATCGCTATCATCTGCGCCAAATTACGCATAGCAGAAGGAACGCGTTAATCGTGTTGAGACCCGCCAAAACTACCAATCGCCACGGATGGGTTTGGGTCTACAGAAAAATCAGACACCTTGGATTCTCACGTTTTACTGCTTTTTACAGGGTCAGCCTCTATGTTCTACGAGGAGATACCGGAACTTTCAGGTTCAAGTATGGCTGGCAAAAATTCCGCTTCCGCCGTTAATTACGGATGGCGCCGGGCTTAAAGGTTCACGCCCGACACGTGCCCTCATGCGAACTTAAAATCCCCCGCCCGTAAGGGCGTGACGGTTCGATTCCGGCTTCGGGTACCATGGATATCAAGGGCGTGCATGATGAACTTCATGCAGGCCCTTAATGTTTGCGCTCCGCAATTTTAGGCCTTGCTCCGCAACTCCCCTCTCCCTGCGTCCTGCCGACCAAACACAACCCCCTCATTGACGCATCGACTCGCAACTCCGCTCTCCGGTCGGCGTGCTTGAGCGCATTGATGACCTAGACGCTTGGTCACGCTGGCGAAGGCATAATGCCCCGCCTACCCACCGCTTGCCGTAGCAGAGCGGTACCGGGTTACCAGATGCAGTGGTGTTCTTGAGGCCGCAGGCCTAGGGGCTGAGCATCCAGCGCAATCTTCCACACAGCACATGAACGATGCCCGACACACCGTTATCAATATCCGTATGTCGTTCCCTCGTTGGTTTGGCAAGACTGTAGCCCAAGGTATGCTGCCGGACCAAAAAGCCGTGGCTGATCAGCGCTGATTGATTTCAATCTTCTGTGTGGGATCGGGGCTGTATTTTTGGCGCGTCAACTGCGGATCACCCTTGGCCAGACAGAAGAAGTAAATCTCAGCCTCACCGCAACCGCCGTGTAATGCACATTCACTGGCCTGCATGTGATCAAGCAGGATTTCTCGGCCTTGGGACTCGCAGAATGTGTTCGCCTCTTTGAGCGCCTGCCCCTTCGCGGACGCAGGTCCGCCAAAAGGTACCCGGGTTGAAATCGTGTACGTATCAGGCCCGACCTTCATCGGCCCACTGTCCGCACAGCCCGCGAGAATTAGCGCAGACAAAACCGTCAGCCAAGCTTTCATTGTGGTCCTCCCCAGGAAAGTGTCGACTGTACCCCGCGCCTGACCAGGCATCCAGCGTGGACGGAATGCCAGTAACCGACAATGCTCTCAGCGTAGTAGCGTTGTGCCTATCTGAAATGCCAAGGAACGGTAATGCCACATCGCCTCACGAAGTTGAAAGTTGCACTCAATCAGACACCAAACGACTCTTACGAGCAGTTTCAGCTTCTGAGAGATGGTCTCCTAGCGTCCCTGGTGGATTGGCCTGTACAGAAATGGGATGTAGCTGATGAGCATTTACCAACAAACCAATGCGCCTCTCAAAACTCAAGAGACTGGCTCAACGCATTGACAATTGTACTGGGCCAAGAGCTCCCTGCTAACAAGTTAGAAGCGACTCCTGAGCGGCTGAAAAGTATCTTGATGTTGACGCCGATGATTTCAATTTAAAACAAGAGGTCGCCGAGCAGAATGCTCTCAACCCTCACGCGCAAGGCTACGAACGAGATGCTTGCCAACACCGTCGGGCCCGGCACGCGAAATAGCCACTCCAAGCTCCCAACCCGCCGGCCACCAACATCTGCAGCGGCCATTGATCGAGCGGTTGGAACTGCAGCGCACGGGCCACGCCTAACAGATAGCGCGTGATGAAAATCCCCAGGATTACCAACAGCGGCACCCAGCTCCCAAGCACTATCAGTCGAGCCGAACTGTCATCCCACTTCACGAAACCGCCATCCATTATCCGCGAAGCGATCATGCAGACGGCGACAAGCCCCACGAGCCAACACCCAATTGCGGCGATCCAATACCGGGTGTACTGAAAAACTCCCAACAGGGACAACATGAGCATGCCAATGGGCAACAGCAAGGCGAGGCTGAATCGCACCCGTCGTGTGCGTGTTTGCATCAGCCCCAACGCGCAGAGCACAAAAAACAAACCGAAGACCCATCGCGGCGTGTAGCTGAGGATTTCCATCACAGTCAGTTGCGCAACCTTGGCATTGGCAGTCGCGGGCGTTGTCGGTTGTCCGGATAGCGGGATTTCGTCATCAGGCGCAATGAACGCAACGAGCGTGGACAACAAGCGCTCATGCACCGCTTGGCGATCCACACCAGCCTTGTCCACACAGAGCGGAACGTCATTGACCTTGGCGTCATGATGGCAAACGGAGAGAAAAACAAAGTGCCCCTCGCCGCCTTCCAACAACAATGTTTTTACGTAAGGAATCGCGGCCGCATAACGGGCACCCTGACTGTTCCAAGGCAAAAAATCATCGTGGAGAGCCCCCACCACCAGCGCTGGAACTCGCGAGCCCGCCATGGATTGCTCAAGTAATGCTGGCCCTAGGGCAGGGTCAAGCAGAACGATTTTCCTGACCCTAGAGTCGCGATAGTTACCGTTGAACAATGAGATAAATGAACTTGGCGCGCGCTTGATGTCGTGGGCGTAAGAACACGAACGGTCGCCCTCTGCTTGCCCGGTACCGCAATACTGCGCGAACGCCTGAAGGTCAAAGCGTGCTCCCACCAGCAATGCAGCCGTCTGGCCACCGGCGGAGTGGCCAATGACGATGGCATCGTCCCAGGAGACTTGTTTTTGAAAGGGGCTCAGCTTTTTCAGCGCATCCAATACGCGCGACACATCCAGGGCCCTCTCCCACACCATACCGGTCGCTCGGAAGGTCTGTGTCTGCTCCCCGTAGACCCGGGACTCACCGAAATGATTGAGACCTATGACGATATATCCCTTGGCTGCCAAGCCGTCACCGATCCAGGCGTAATCGTCTGACGCACCCATACTGCCATGTGAAACGACGATGACCTTGTGAGTAACCGCTGACTCATCAAGGCACAGCCCCGACGTTTCTGGGGAACATACGCCTTCGGGATACCAGATAGCCACGCGTATTGGCCGCGCTGCATCTGGTGCGCCGAGATCCATCACGACGTCTCGAACCTGACCGTTGCATACCATCGACAACAGTGACAGTACAGAAACAGCCAGCAGATATAGCCACCGCGTCAGCATATCCATCCTTGATATCAAAAACGCTGTCAGCTCTAACCGGTAAAGCAAGCGCAGGCTTAGTACTCGATTGAGGTGCGTGACATATTTTGCCCATCGTCTCGTTACGAAATGACGATGCAAATCTTACCGTCACCAATCACCGGAGGATGACCGAGGCGCTTTGCTCCCCGCAACTCCCCCTCTCCCCCGGCTTCCTGCCGAATCTACTACCATGCTGCTTACTCTACGCAGGCACACCGAGGCAAAACTCAGACCCGCGATCCTCCTCACCCCCTAAAAAATCGCCGCTAACCAGTTCGTCCTTGGACTTTGTAGCGCAAGATTCTGAACTTACCGCCCAATACATCTATTACAAACAAATACCCCACGACAATCACATTATTCTTCCGTGCATTTTTCTTGCGCCTGACCGCTTCGGCTCGAGAGATGAAACCCACCCCGCCGCACCGGCCCACCTGTTCTTTAGTGAAGTTGAGAGTCATCCCTATTTGACTCACAAACTCTGCAGCCAGGTGGAAAACTTAGTTACGCGAAGTATTAGCATTTACATCATTACACTCAGACCTAAATACCGATAAATAGGCACTTTTATAACTCATCGCACCTTGCTTTAATTGAGGTAGACGCCTTACCCTCCAACCCCGATAAAAAGCGCAACCAGTACTAAGTAGTGGCGCGTCTTGCCGCGCGAGACGAGTATCAATTTCAATTAGAGAAATACACATGAATCATCAACAGATCTCTGAACAATCTGAAGACGAGGGATATAGTCAAGTCGCCCGCGCGGCGGCAGCCTCGCGATGCACTTGGATGAGCGTCATCGTCAATATCGCGCTGTCGTGCACACAGATTGTCGTAGGCGTGATGTCAAAATCCCAGGGGCTTGTAGCCGATGGTATTCACTCGCTATCAGACTTGATCGCCGATTTCGTAGTGCTGTTCGCCAGCCACAAAAGCAAGGAGGATGCCGACGAAGGTCACCCCTATGGGCATCTGCGTTTCGAGACCGCCGCATCCATGGTATTGGGCATACTGTTGTTGATCGTGGGCGTGGGCATGATCGGTTCTGCAGTGTTCAAGCTTGAAACCCCTGAATCGATTCCAACGGTACACATTGCGGCCTTATGGGTTGCCATCGCAGCGCTGGTGGCCAAAGAGCTGCTGTTTCGCTTTATGCTGCGGGTGGCCAAAAAAGTTAAGTCTAGTCTGTTGGTTGCCAATGCCTGGCACGCAAGGTCCGACGCCGCCTCCTCCTTGGTTGTCGGCATAGGTATTGTGGGCAATCTGGCGGGCTACCCGATTCTTGACCCGATTGCTGCGCTGGTTGTTGGAGGCATGATCGCCAAGATGGGTTGGAGTTTCACTTGGGATTCATTGCACGACCTGATGGACCGATCGGCTGATGAGCAGGAAGTCGAAACTATCCGCAATACGCTTAAAAATACCCCCGGCATTAAAGGTGTACATGATCTACGCACTCGAAAAATGGGGGACATGATCATCGTCGACGCTCACATCGAAGTGGATGCCTCAATTACCGTTGAGGAAGGTCATGCCATTGCAGTTTGCGCAAGGGAAAATGTGATGCAGATTCATCGTGTTTTGAATCTTATGACGCATGTAGATCCCTGGCACCGCCCCGACCTTGATCATTAACCTGGTGCGACGCCGGCAACACGATCCGCCGACAGGGATAGTGCAAAAGCAACTCGCCAAGCATCACAGACATATCACGAAATTTTCACATAACACTTGAATGCCCAAGTACCGAAACAAACTTAAGTCTGCGAAATACTCTCAATTATTTTTATTCATGAGCGCTTTAACTAGAACGCTTAAATATTGAAATAACATGCCGATAGCATTAACTCAAACCACCGTCACTTAAGGGGATTCACATGGCATCGGCAATCACTGGGTCGACACAGATCGCGCAACCGCAACCCGTAGCAATCAAACCTCAAGTCCGGCCAGCCATGCCGGCGGACAGCGACGGCGATCATGACGGTAGCACTGCAAGCAAAGTCGAACAGCCCAAAGCAACTTCAGGATCGGTAGGTACACGAGTCAACACGACTGCGTAACGGTCAGCTGACCCAAGAGGAGGGACAACCCCCTCTGCGTCTTTGAAGGTTTTCCATTTGGCCCGTGCGCGGGCCTTTTTTGTGAGCCAACGCATGGCTCAACCAATCCGTGAGCCAGGTGTTTATCGATCAACCCGGCCACCTCTGACGGGTGGGTAAAGCCCTGGCGGTTGGCCTGTCTATTTCGGCCGCTGCACGAGCTAGCAGATCATCCGTGCTGGCGACTGAACGGGTTGGCGGCACATCGCCAAAGCCTGGCCATCCGAGATGAAACTTCTGAGCCTTAATGCTGAGACACTCGGTTTTGAGATTCGTACTACCCCCAACCCCATGCTTTCTCACGGCACTAAACAAGCGCAAGTTCGCGTCATCGACAGGAGCAGAACCGAGTGTATTGGCTGGGGTGGCTACCAGGGGCGCCGGAGTGAATTATTACTTTTTCAACAACAATGCTTTCCAGTCTTTGGGATTTATCAAAATCGCCATAGGCATAAACTAGACCCAGCTTCCAAACAAAGCGACGAAGCGCGAATCCATAGGGTCCAAGCAAACCACCCACCCGCGCCTCGTAGAGCCTTCGGCCATAGCCAATCCGACTGAAGACGTAAATCGTTTGCATCGTTGGGACACTGAAAAAATGAAACTGTTTAAAATGTTGATTGCTGCTTCTTTTGTAATGCTGGGTAGCCAGATGGCGTTTGCCGATGAGCCTGCCGTTGAGCAATACAGCTACAGCTCGCACCTCGACATCGCCAAAGTGGTTCACATGGACTCCATCCCTGACAATGTCTGTGCCGTAGTCCCTGTCCAGATGACCTACCTGGACCACCAAGGTCACGAACACGTCATGCAATACAGTGTCATGGCTAACGGTTGCTCCAACAGCTAACAGAGTCCCGACAAAGCCTGCCTGATGGCAGGCTTGTTAAAACGCCCCACTGGGGCAAGCTGGGGGAAGTTCCCAGCACTATTTCCCGCCCTCTGCATCGGTGATGCAGACTAACCCCGCCCAGTGCGGGGTTTTTTATGCGCCGACAAAACCAAGCCAAACCCAAGGAGCGCCAACTGCTGAAGCGGCGCTGCTCGATGAAAAGGCCTGGAACACGTCCAGGCCTTTTTCGAGTCGAACAACACTCGATTGCGTTCTATCAGCCAGATTGATCGGGTGTCACGTCATCCCGAGGTTGAGCCTGCTCTAAGTTACGGTCTCCGGTATCCTCCAACGCCATCCGCCTATTCGATACGACGGTATCCAAGTTGTTGACATGGATCGCCTTGTTCCACCTGACTGAACTTACATCGTATTTAGCGGCAAGTGCTTTGACCTGCACCAAACAAACTAACGGCGAAGTCTCTTCACGGCTGCCGCCTTCGGCAATAATTGCAAATTTCCACGCATCAAGATCCATCATCTGTTGGGCTCTGACGCGTCGGACCTTCTTGTGGTCGCTCTTTATATAATGTATCTCGTAATCTGCCTGCATAAGTACCTGGCATTGTCTTTGATTATCACTCTTGCGTTGAATGTGCCGCGACGGAGCCCCTCAGCTTTTGAAGTGACAATCAAGCCAGTGGTCCAGCTCAGAGGCGGAATGGCGTTCGCGCGCGGGCACGTGGGCCAGGCTTTCCGCGACTCGGAGTCTATTTTCCGGGCTCGTGTCATAGCCTCTGGTTATTAAGAAGATCTCAATATACTCGAATGGACTAATGACTTTATTGTCGCCCACGAGAACCGCTTTTACATTGGCTTTTTCGTGAAACTGGTTTTTATACGTATATTCCAATTGGCTCACCTTTTTAAGAGGGAATTTATTTCCCTACTTCAAATATGATCCTGTTTTTTCGGATTGACTTCAAAGTCAGCTATTTTATTTTTTAATGGTGAGTGATTTAACAGTCAAAAATGTAACGTTCTTTATATGGCTCTTCAGCGCACAAAAACAGGAGTCCCGCGTGGCGCTGTCGTCGATAGTCGGGAAGTTCGATATACCCAATCAACAACGACCTATTGAGGCACTCTCCAGTATCCGGCACACTCCCGCGACTCTTGGAAAAAGGAATTCACCGATGCCATTCTCATTGGAAGAAAGAACAGCGTTGCTCGCACTCAAGGGGGTAGGCCCCACGGTGATTACCCGGCTTGAACAGATGGGCATTGAATCGCTGGACACACTCAGCCAATCCAACGTGGGGGACATCCTCGCCCAAGCCTCCGCGGCATTGGGCTCGACGTGCTGGAAGAACAGCCCACAAGCGCGCGCGGCCATCACTGCGGCCGTGGCGCTTGCAAGACGCAACCCGCAGCGGTAGACGCGTTCAATCGCCTCCCGCAGGGGTTGCTTGCTGACTACCGGTCTAGCGTGGCTTCATCGCAGACAGCACGATTGATTCAACGAGACGCCGAGCAGCGACAAACTTGTGTTCGCTTGGCGTACTCCACTCGTTGTAGAGCACCGGGCCTTTGTCACTCACCCAGACATCGCCATCTTTCAGAATGCGGAACGCCCAGATTTCTGGCCACGCCTCTCTCCCCTGCTCGTCCAGCGTGTGCTTGCGAAGCACCACACGACCAAAGGTGCCGCTGCCCTCATTGGCATAGAGCAGATTCGCTCTGATCAGGCCGAAATGGCCTTCAAGCTGGAAGTAACCTTCTGGCGGAACGGTAAAGCTCACGCCAAAACGGCTGTGCGTAGATGTGAAGAGTTCAGAAAGACGCGTTCGCAGGCCTTCAGTGTACTTGGCGACTTGCTCGATATCCTGGACGACATATCCGATACCGTTCAGCGACTCTTCAGCATATGCATCAAACAACATGGTCGGGTTTCCTTTATGGCTGGATGAGCGTCGTGTCGGGTTGCCCTCAACCCGTGTGCCAACCTGCACCCAACCAGTTTGGCGGCTCGGTGCCGGTCATCACTTGATCTGCGCTAAAGCATCGGCGAACTGCTGACCACCCGCAACGCCAACCCTTCATACGCGTCCAGGGTAATGGTGAACGCCCCTTCGGCCGTCAGATCGCCCTCGACCCGTTCATTGATGATGTCCACCACCGGCCCCGGCGCGATATTGGGCAGGTGCAGGGTTTCGGTGATCGGCGTGCTGCCGAAGTTCAACGCGGTGATTTGTGTGCCTTTACCGGCCGGCAGTTCGTGGACCATGACCAACAAGCCAGGATGTTCGACGTCCGGCACCAGGATCTGGCGACTGGCCGCGATGTCATAGGCACGGCGCACAGCGAGGATTTTCTGCAACTGGGAGGCGAACGAGTCCGGGTCCTGCAATTGGCGGTTGAGGCTGCCGTACAGGGTTTTCGAACGCGGCATCTGCCCCGCCGAAAGCTCGGCCTGCGGGTTCAGGTCCACCAGGTCGTAGGCGCCGCGGTGTATCCAGCGGGTATCGCCATCGGCCATCAGGTGCGCGACGTCATCCGCCGCCAACGGCAATGCCCCGACCAGGTCCCAGCCGGACAAGGCGAACACGCCGGGCTGCATGGCGTTGTACATCACCAGGAGCAAATGGATCTGGCGAATCTGCTCGACATCGGCCGGCGTGATCGTCGCAAGGTCACGAATGCCGAGGGCTGCCGTGATGATGCTGGCGGTGGTGCAGGACACGCCATTGGTGACGAACTTGAGGTTGTACGGCGCATGTTCGCCGGCCAGGCGCTCGTACATCTGCTCGCGGATATGCTCGCGCAGGATGTTGCCGGGAAATGTCTGACCCTGGTAGAGGAAACTGTCATGGGCATGCAGGGTCCAGAAATGCACGAGTTCCAGGGTCAGTTCGTCATGGTTTTGCAAGGCATGGATCAGCGAGCCGGGGTCGATGCCGAGGTTGTGCATCTGGCGCAGCATCAGGCGCAGAAACTCGGTGTCGCCCATCAGCAACGCATGCTGATAGGCCGGACGCGTGATGAAGTCGTAGGAGAGATCAGCACCGCCGTGGGACATCGACGCGATGTCGTCCAGCGTCAGGTTCAGTTCCTGGAAGCTGAAACCGCCAGCCTTGCGAATCGCGCCGCCAAGCAATTGATTACCGGTGATCGACAGCGGATGGCTTTCCGACCAGGCCGTGCCGTCGAGCTTGCGCTCCACACCGAGGAAACCGTTGGCATCCAGGCGCAGGATCTTGGCGCCCATCACATCGATCGCGTGCAGCGCATCGCCAATGATCATCTGCTGCGCGGCGAAGGATGGATCGAGCCAGTTAAGCGACGGCTGGCCCTCCTTGAAGTAATGCAGGTAGACCCAGCGCCGCGGCTTGCCATCGACGCCGATGACCACCGGCGTGGTGCTCCAGTCGGTTTCCTTCACGCCAGGCTCGAAGAAAATCACCCGCTGCAACTGGCCGACGATGTAGTGTTTATCGCGCAGCGCGTCCACCTGCAGCGGGCTGAGGTTCTGGGCATCGCGCCCGTCGGCGACCTCCGGCAGCAACGGCCAGTCTTCCTCGCGGATTTCCACCATGTGGTAGAGCCCCGGGTAGTCCTCGTAGGCCATCTCGGCCAGGCGGAAATCCGCGCCCTTGCCGGTGTGCGAGGGGATCACATCGTCGATGATCACCGCATTGTGAGCCGCCGCCATGCGTGTCAGCGCCTGCAACTGCGCCTCGGTGCCCAACTGCGGGTCGATGTCGAAGCTGATGCGATCGAAATTGCCATCGATGGTCGGCGTGTGTTCCGTCCCGGCCAAGCCGCCGGACTTTTTCAGCGGACCGTTGTGAATACCCTGGATACCGATCTTCGACAAGGCATGCCACAGCGCCTCATCGCCCAGCGCTTCGAGCACCGTGCCGTTTTCACGGGTGACAATCGACGCCGGGTACGCGGTGAACCACACCGACGACAAGGCCGAAGCGTCACGCGGCCGGGTATGTGCATACGGCTGTTGCCACAGGCGCCCTTGCCCCGAATAGAGCTTGGCGCGCTGGCGCGCCGCGTGCAGCATCGACTGTTGCACCAGCCAGTTCACATGATCGTTGTCAGCCGCCGTCATAAGCCCATTACCTGTCGTCGTGAAAAGGTTACTCGTAAGCATAGGAGCGGCGAGCGGGGCTATTCGTTGCATCGCAATGCCGGCGGTTAGCCCAACTGGCGGTACTGCCTCGGCGTAAACCCCGTCGACGCCTTGAACTGGCGGCTGAACGCACTGTGGTCGGTGTAACCGCACTGCAGCGCGACGTCGGTGATCGGCAGGTCGCTGTGCAGCAAGCGATGGGCGTGCTCCAGGCGCACTTTCTGGATCATCTGCCGCGGCGTCAGGTGGAACACGCGCTTGCAGTAGCGCTCCAGCTGCGCCACCGAGATCCCGGCGATACGCGTCAGTTCGCCCAAGGTCACGCGCCGATTGAAGTGCGTGCGAATATGCGCGTCCACGGCGGCCAGGCGTTGGTAGGCGGGGTGGGTTTCGCTGGCCGATTGCAGGTCGACGGAAATGCCGGCCAGGCCGATGATCTGCCCGACGTGATTGTACAGCGGCCACTTGTGGGTCAGGCACCAGCCCGGTTCGCGGCTGCCGTAGAGATGCAACTCGAGCTGATCCGCCAATACAAACCCCTGCTCCAGCACGCGCCGGTCCTGCTCGGTATAACCCGGCCCCAATTGCGCGGGGAACACCTCGGCGCTGGTTTTGCCGAGCAACGGTTGCAGTTGCTTGAGCCCGCAACGCTGCACCAGGGTGCGGTTGGCGAGCACATAGCGGGCGTCGAGATCCTTGATGAAAATCGCGGCATTGGGGATCACGTCGAGCATCGGCAGCAGTTGCATGACGCCGGCCAATAACTGCTCGATGCTCTGCGGGCGATTCGCCTCGCGCCCTTGGCACAGGGCCGCAAACGCACTCTGCAACATCACTCCGCCCCCCTCTTTGCGCCTCGACGTCCAGCAGATTGCCCCATGCACGGGATGCTGTCGAGCGTAGAAAACTGTGCTGAATTCGTCATCCAACCCGGCGCAAAACATCAATCGTCGCAGCGCTGACGCGTTCACGATATGGCCACTGCATGCCTATCCCATCGGCCAGGCTCACCCCTGAATGGAGCGTGTCATGAAACGACTGCACGTCATCGACTCTCACACCGGCGGCGAACCCACGCGCCTGGTGATGGACGGATTCCCCGCACTGGCCGGCAACAGCATCGCCGCGCAACTCGACAACCTGCGCACCCACCACGACGCATGGCGCCGCGCCTGCCTGCTGGAACCGCGTGGCAACGATGTGCTGGTGGGCGCCTTGTATTGCGCGCCGGTCACACCGGGCGCCACCTGCGGCGTGATCTTCTTCAACAACGCCGGCTACCTCGGCATGTGCGGCCACGGCACGATCGGCCTGGTTGCCTCGCTGCACTATCTGGGGCGCATCGAGCCAGGCGTACACACCGTCGACACGCCCGTCGGGCCGGTGGCGGCCACACTCCATGCAGACGGCGCCGTGACCCTGCGCAACGTGCCCGCCTACCGTTTTCGCCAACGGGTAGCGGTGGAAGTGCCGGGGCATGGCGTGGTCCATGGCGATATCGCCTGGGGCGGCAACTGGTTCTTCCTGGTGTCGGAGCACGGCCAGGCGCTGCAGATGGATAACGTCGACGCCCTGACCGACTACACCTGGGCGATGCTCAAGGCCCTCGAACGCCAAGGCATCTATGGCGAAGACGGCGCACTGATCGACCATATCGAGTTGTTCGCCGATGACGCCCACGCCGACAGCCGCAACTTTGTCATGTGCCCGGGCAAAGCCTACGACCGCTCGCCCTGCGGCACCGGCACCAGCGCCAAGCTCGCCTGCCTGGCCGCCGATGACAAACTCGCGCCGGGTGAAACCTGGGTACAAGCCAGCATCACCGGCAGCCAGTTCGAAGGCCGCTATGAATGGGACGGCGAACGCGTGCGCCCGTACATCACCGGTCGCGCCTACATGACCGCCGACAGCACCCTGCTGATCGATGCGCAGGACCCTTTCGCCTGGGGCATCTGAGCCCTGCATGGTTTGACTGAATATTCCAAGGAGTTAGCCCCATGAGCGACACCATCTTCACCGGCTGCATTCCCGCACTGATGACCCCGTGTACCGCCGCGCGCAAGCCGGATTTCGACGCCCTCGTCGCCAAGGGCCGCGAATTGATCGATATCGGCATGAGCGCCGTGGTCTATTGCGGCTCCATGGGCGATTGGCCGTTGCTCACCGAAGCCCAGCGCCAGGAGGGCGTGGCGCGCCTGGCCGCCGCCGGCGTGCCGACCATCGTCGGCACCGGCGCGGTCAACAGCCGTGAAGCGGTGTCCCACGCAGCGCATGCGGCCAAGGTCGGCGCCCAGGGGTTGATGGTGATTCCCCGCGTGCTGTCCCGTGGCGCTTCGGCCACCGCGCAAAAGGCCCACTTCGCCGCGATCCTCGACGCTGCGCCCCACCTGCCGGCGGTGATCTACAACAGCCCCTACTACGGCTTCGCCACCCGCGCCGAGCTGTTTTTCGAGCTGCGCCGCGAGCACCCGAACCTGATCGGCTTCAAAGAGTTCGGCGGCGCCGCCGACCTGCGCTACGCCGCCGAACACATCACCTCCCAGGACGATAACGTGAGTTTGATGGTCGGCGTCGATACCCAGGTGGTACACGGCTTCGTCAACTGCAACGCGACCGGCGCTATCACCGGCGTCGGCAACGCCCTACCTCGGGAAGTGCTGCAACTGGTGGCGCTGAGCAAGCAAGCCGCCAAGGGCGATGCCAAGGCACGTCGCCAGGCCCTTGAGCTGGAGGCTGCGCTGGCGGTGCTGTCGTCCTTCGACGAAGGCTGCGATCTGGTGCTGTATTACAAGCACCTGATGGTGCTCAACGGTGACCATGGCTACGCCCTGCACTTCAACGAAAGCGACCAACTCAGCGCGGCCCAGCGTCGTTATGCCGAAAGCCAGTACGCGCTGTTCCGCCAGTGGTACGCGAACTGGTCGGCGGAACAGAATGTCGCTTGAAACCCCTAGCGCCGACATCGCCGTGGTCGGCGCGGGCATCATCGGCGTCGCCTGTGCCTTGCAGTTGGCACGTCAAGGGCGCCAGGTCGTCGTCATCGACGCGCAGCCCCCCGGCATGGGCGCCTCCTATGGCAACGCCGGCCATCTGGCGAGCGAACAAGTGTTCCCTATCGCCGACCTGTCGATCCTCAAGCGCTTGCCCACGATGCTGATGGACCCCATGGGCCCGCTGCGCCTGGACTGGAAATACCTGCCCCGCGCCCTGCCCTGGTTTGCGCGTTTGCTGCTCAACCTGCGCCCGGCCAGCTACCGGCGCACGGTCGCCGGCATTCGCGCACTGAACGAAGGCAGCCTGGGCGCATGGCAGCGCCTGCTGCAAGGCATCGACCGGCCGGAGCTGCTGCGCGAAGACGGCTCGTTGCTGGTGTTCGAGCGTGCGGATTCGCGAGGGGCCATCGACGCGCTGCAGCAACGGATGGCGCAGCAAGGCGTGCCGGTGGCGTTCTGGTCGGCTGACACCATTCGCAAGGCCGCGCCGCAGTTGAGCGAGCACATCCTGGGCGGGCTGTTCTTTGCGGGCACCGGGCACTTTCTCGATCCCTATCAAGTGGTGTGCGAACTGGTGAACGCCGCCACAGCCAACGGCGTGCAATTTTTCACCCGCCAGGTGCTGGGCGGGCAAGTCGACGCCCATGGCGTCACGCTGATCACCGATCAAGGCCCATTGGCCGCACGCCAGGTGCTGATCGCCTGCGGAGCCCACTCGGCGAAACTCACCGCCGCCTTGACCGGCAAGCACGTCCCCCTCGACACCGAACGCGGCTACCACCTGATGCTGCCCCACGAACATGAACGCCTGCCCTTCGCCGTTACCTCCCTGGAGCGCAAGTTCATCATGACGCCCATGCGCGGCGGCCTGCGCCTGGCCGGCACCGTGGAATTCGCCGGCCTGGAGCGCCCGGCGAATATGCAACGCGCCTGGCAGCTGCATCGCCTGAGCAAAGGGCTGTTCCGGCAAGACCTCAATGCACAGGACGCGACGCCATGGATGGGCTTCCGGCCCTCCCTGCCGGACTCGCTGCCGATCATCGATCGGGTCTTCGACGGCAAGGTGTTGCTTGCGTTCGGGCATCAGCATCTGGGGTTGACGCAGGCGGCGGTGACTGCGGAGCTCATCGCGCAACTGGCTTCGACGCGGCCGCGGCTGTCGGGTTTGCCGGAGTTGGAGGGGTATCGGTTGGCGCGGTTCTGAAACATATGATGAGAATCAGCACTCCGTGATCATGACTCGTCACACAAAAAATCCAACAACCTCCACGCTACTTGACCAACCTCTTTTCCTTCGACGGCCTGTAGCCGAAATACGAGCTATAACACTTGCTGAAATGACTCGGCGAAACAAACCCGCACGCCACCAGCACCTCCACCTGCGACAACTCAGTGTGCTGCAACAGCCGGCGCGCCTCGGTCACCCGCAGTTCCATGTAATAGCGCTGCGGCGTGGTGCCCAGTTGTTCCTTGAACAGCCGTTCGAGCTGGCGGCGGGAGCGGCCGGCGTAGACGGCGAGCTGGTCGAGCTCCAAGGGTTCTTCGAGGTTGGCGTCCATCAGTTTCACCACCTCGCGTAACGGCGCGCTGACGCAGATGTTTTCCGTCGGTTTGATGCGCCGGTAGCGGGACTCCTCAAAGGCCAGGATATCTTCGATACCTTCGACCAAGGCCTTGTCGTGCAGGCCCTTGATCCAATCCAGCGCCATGTGGAAAGCGCCAGACGGACTCGAGGCGGTCAGGCGGTCGCGGTCGATGACATACGGTTCGCTGGTGACGTGGGCCGCCTTGGACACTTCCGCCAGTGCCGGGCGATGTTCGGGGTGGATGGCGCAGCGGTAGCCCTGCAACAGGCCGGCGCGGCCGAGGAACCAGGCGCCGTTCCACAAGCCGGCCAGGCTGACGCCCTGCTCGGCGGCATTGCGCAGCAGGTGGATGAAGTCGTCGCTGGCCTTGAGTTCGGTGCGAAAGCCGCCGCAGATCACCAACAACTCCAGCGTTTGCAGGGCCGCCACGTCGAGGCGTGCATCCGGGCGGATCACCAGGCCCAGGTCGCTGATGACTTCGCCGTCGCCCCAGCCGAACGTGCGCGATGCGAACAACTCGGGGCGCAACAGGTTGGCGGTGACGAAGGTGTCGAGGGTCTGGGTGAAGGCCGGCAGGGAGAAGTGTTCGAGCAGCAGGAAGCCAACGCGGGTGGCCGACGCCGGCTGGCCGGGTGTTTCATTGAGATAGCGCAGGTTCTTGCCTTTCATGCCACCGCTGAATTGACGTCTTTCCATCGAGGGTCGGCCCTCTCTTATTGTTGAGGCTGTGGGCGCCATCTTAGGGGGAAATGCTGCGGCTGTCTCAGGTGGCTCGCCGTACCCTCAAGACATGGCTCACCTGCTGATCTTGATAAACCCAGCCCTCTCCAACCCCCCAGGCCAAAGCGTTGCGCGCGCATCTGATACGGTTTTTTCTTTACTATCTGCGCCTGTATCGAAATGTCATCGAGGCGGACAATAGGGCCACTCCCGACACCCTTGTCGAGCGCGACAGGAATGTTCCTGCCGCCCCCTTCCCTTCGGAGGCCTTATGACCAAGATGGCAATTTTCCTGTTTGGCTTTTTGGTGCTGACCATTGGCATCGGTCTGCTGGCGACCATCTCGCCCGTTTGACGTCAGCGCAGCCCGGCACTCAACGCGAAAACAGCCTCGGGTACAGCGACAGCACCAGCAAACTGGCCATCGACACATTGGCTCAAGCCTTTCACAAAGCTTTCACAGGTGAACACCTAGTGTTGTTTCAGCTCCTAGAGAAACACCTTTTAGCCCGCTCTCCCCATCGCGGGCTTTTCTTTGCCTGTGATTTAAGCCGGGCAAAAAAAAGGCAAGCCACGCCTCATCAAGATGAATAGCGTGGCTTGCCCCAATAAGCCGTTACTTAACGCAGACCGGGACCGCCCGGACCGCCATGGCCACCGCCCTGACCGTGGCCACCACCACCACCACCACCCGGCGGCATGAATATCCAGCAGCCCGACAGGGACGATAACAACGCGACAATCAGTGCCGCCTTAGTTAGATTGCTCAACTTCATCACAACACTCTCTAGTCACAAGCTTTAATGCTCGATGGATAAGACCGTTCAAAATGAAGTGCGTCACGCCTATCGTGTAACTTGATGGTATTGAATGTATTGGAAAGGCTACAAATACCTGGTCGCTATAGGCTGATAGCGGTGCGACTCACTGAGGGCGAAGATCGGGAGTCTTGGGCGTTTTGATGTCCCAGACGTTAGCGTCTCGATGAAGCTGTTCCCACGCACGAACTTTTAGACGAGCCCCGTTAAAAACGCGCACATAGTTTTCATATTTTATCTTCGCCGCAGCCTGAGGCGACAATGTCGCAAACACCGGATCGAGAATATTAGAAACACTCTTATAGTCTTGGGCGGCCATTAATTTTCCGGGGGTAACGGTCATTCCGGTACCTGGAAGAGCCTCGAACTTGTTGCGCCCGAAAATAACGGTATCAGAGCCCCAAAGAATCCGGTCCTGATATTTATCTAGAAATGCAATCCATTCTTCAGTCGACGGCATTGCTGAGCCAGGATGAAGAATCGTTTCCTGTACGATATCCCATGAGATATCGACCAGCCAATTATTGCAACTATCCAAGACTCGACCAACGATTGCCAAGTGGTCTTTTGTAGGTTTGACGAATCGCCCCAAACCGGTATGAGCCCAAATAGTGACCGTTTTGGGGGCCGTTGAGCACAGCGATTTCAGTTCTGCCTCATAATTCCGTTCAGGGTGGAGAGCTTTTACTTCACCGGTGTGTGTAACATCCGAATCATAGACATCGTTGTGAAGCGTCGCCACGAGCCCTATTTCGCCAGCTTCCTGGAGAAGGCTGGAGAGTGATTCTGAAGTCAGGGACATCGTCTCGTCAGCGCTGTGAACGTCCGATGGAATATCGCCTGCGGCAGTGTGGCTGATTGGCTCACCCCCGATTTTCTTGGAGACGACTTCTTTATGAATTGTAAACTCACCGATTCCAACAAATGCCCCGGGGTACGTGAGTATCGCCCGTTTCAGATGCTGAACGGCATAGCGATCCATGGGATTAAATCCCGTGATCATGAGATCTAATCGTTCTTGGTACTCCCGGGGCAGTTCAAGATATTCCTTGGCGTACATGGCATCGGCGAATGCATAGTAATAAAGATCTGACTTCGGCCCAATATAGTAGTTCGGCCCGAACGCATCCCCTCCGGAATTTGCTTGGTACCCCTCAAAACTGTCCCATCGTTGCTGCAGTGGCAGTGGCATCACGACCGAGCGCGTGATACCCGTCGACATGTAGTTGTCTACCAGATTGCGCAGCGTTGTGCCTTGGAAGGCATAGTTGGAAATATGAAAGTGAGAATCCGCGAGTGGCTCAGTAGGTTTGGTGGAATCAGCGCTGCGCTCTGGCGGTGACGAACACCCCGATGCTACTGCCATAAAAGCAACCAAAGCTGTCCGTTTCATTTGAGTTGCAACATCAATCATTTATTCACCCCGTCTAAAAAATCACAACCTTCAACCAAAATTGAAAGCTCGTTATAAGCCGTATCTGTTTTCTTGCCGGTTAACGTCCATTTACAACAGCGAATAATTCAGTCGTCTTGAGCCGAGCCCAGGGCGAGCGAGTCGACTCTCATCAACTCACAATTTTTGCGATTGCAATGCCTGCGGCGACGGTCGAACCCACGGACACCGTTAGGGTGATGCGTCCTGCGCGGTGTGCCGTGACTTGCATTTCCATCTTCATCGCCTCCATGGAAGCGAGGGTGTCACCCACAGCCACGTTGTCGCCGTCGGCGACGTTCCAGGACTGCAGGGTGCCCGAAATCGGGGCTACAACGGCGGCGGCATCCGTCGAAATGGAAGACACATCAGCCCCCTCGCGCTCAGCAGACGGCGCAGTGGAATGTAGCCCGCGCAGCAGTTCAGCCGGCAACCCGAGCGCAATCCTTCGGCCATCGATCTCCACGGCCGTGCGTACCAGCGCGATATCGGACAGCGGTTCAGGCCGTACAGCGGCCGCCAGCGTGTCGGCAAAATCTGTCTCGATCCAGCGCGTATGCACGCTGAAAGCATCGGCTGATGTGAAATCGGCGTGTGCCATCACCGCCCGGTGAAAAGGAAGCACCGATGGCACCCCTTCGATTCGGAACTCCTTCAGCGCCCGGCGCGCGCGGGCTATAGCCTGGGCACGGGTGGCGCCAGTAATGATCAACTTGGCCATCAGCGAATCGAATGTACCTGGGACGGTAGAACCCGACTGCACGCCGGTATCGAGGCGCACGCCGGGCCCCGACGGTGCCTCGAACAGATGCACCAACCCCGGCGCGGGTAGAAAGCCGCGCCCCACATCCTCGGCGTTGATGCGAAACTCGAAAGAATGACCGCGCGGCTTCGGCGTCTCGGTGACCGACAGCGGCAAGCCATCGGCGATGCGCAGTTGCTCGACGACGAGGTCGATGCCCGTCGTCTCTTCGGTCACTGGATGCTCGACCTGCAGGCGCGTGTTGACCTCCAGAAACGAGATTGTTCCGGAAGGACTCAACAGAAACTCGACAGTCCCCGCACCGACGTAGCCTGCCTTCGCGCACACATCGCGCGCCGATTGATGGATGCGCTCACGCTGCTCATCACTGAGGAAGGGCGCGGGGGCTTCTTCCACCAGCTTCTGGTTGCGCCGCTGCAACGAGCAATCGCGCGTGCCGAGCACGACGACATGGCCGTGCGTATCGGCAATCACCTGCGCCTCGACATGACGAGGCCGATCGAGGAACTGTTCAACGAAACACTCGCCACGGCCGAAAGCAGTGACCGCTTCACGCACCGCCGACTCGTACAATTCGGCTACTTCGTCGAGCCGCCATGCGACCTTCATGCCGCGGCCGCCACCGCCAAAGGCCGCCTTGATGGCGATCGGCAGGCCGTTCTTCTCGGCAAAGGCCACGACCTCCTGCGCATCGCGCGCGGGCTCCGACGTGCCAGCCACCAACGGCGCACCGACAGCCAGGGCGATCTTGCGCGCCTGCACCTTGTCACCCAATGCCTCGATGGCTGCCGGCGAAGGGCCGATCCACTTCAGGCCCGCGCCAATCACGGCCCTGGCAAAAGTTGCGCTTTCCGAAAGGAAACCGTATCCGGGGTGTACCGCGTCGGCGCCACAGCGGTCGGCCACGGCGAGCAGCTTTTCGATGTTCAAGTAGGTGTCGGCCGGGCGCTGGCCGTCAAGGCCGTAGGCCTCATCGGCCATACGAGCGTGCATCGCGTCGATGTCGGCGTCGGCATACACCGCGACGGATTTCACACCATAATCGGCACAGGCGCGCACGATGCGTACAGCGATCTCGCCGCGGTTGGCGATAAGAACTTTCTTCATGGGGTTTCTCGCAGGTCGGAAGAGAGGGCCGCGGTGAACGCGCGTATGGGGTTGAAGCGCACCTGCGCACCGATGGGGATCTGCCCCGCACGGTCGAGGTGGTAAGGGGCGACAGCGCCGATCACTGGGTAGCCACCGGTCAGCGGGTGGTCGGCAAGGAAGAGCACGGGCTGGCCGCTTGGCGGCACCTGAATCGCGCCCAACACGGTGCCTTCGCTGGGCAGTTCGGCGATCTGTGCGCGCATCAACGGCGTTTCACCGGCCAGACGCAGGCCGACGCGGTTCGATTGCGGCGTCACAGTCCACAATTGGCTCGCCAACAATGCAATGGCCTGCAGCGTGAACCAGTCGGTGCGCGGCCCCATCACGACATCGAGCACCACGGTCTGCGTCGTCGTCGGGAGATCGGCACGAGGCGTTTCGGGCGCGCCGACGATGGAGCCATGCGTGACCACAGGTACCGGCAAAATGTCACCGGCTTTGATGGGCGGCGGACCGACCTGCGCGAGCGTGTCCGTCGATCGACTTCCGAGCACGGGCGCGATCGCGAAGCCACCGCGCACCGCCAGGTAGCTGCGGATGCCGGCACGCGGGTCGCCAAGCGATAGACTGTCGCCATCAGAAAGTGCGATGGCTTCATGGCCTGGCACACGATATCGAGCGCCGTTCGCACGCGTGAGTTCGATCGGCGCATCGGCACCGGTGAAGGCCACCACCGTGTCTGCGCGGCTCGTGATTTGGAAGCCACCGTAGACGATCTCGACGCAGGCCATGTCGCTCGTATTGCCGACTAGACGGTTGGCCGCGCGCAGTGCGCCCTTATCCATCGCCCCTGAGGCGGATACGCCCTGCCCGGCCAGACCCTCGCGCCCGAGATCCTGGAACAGCGCCTGCAGGCCGGTGCTACGGACAACAAGCGCCGGACCATTGTGGAGCGGAACCTCGACGGGGCCAGTCGACGGCGCTGGCAAAGCTGAAACCTGCCGCCCTGAAACATCGACGAAACGTACCTTGAAGCCCGGTTGCAGCAGCGCGGGCACGTCACGGCTTAGGTCCCACATCGGCGTGGCAGTCACGCCGATGATCTGCCACCCCCCCGGACTGGCCTGCGGATAGACGCCGCTGAAAGCGCCGGCCAACCCCACGGCGCCCGCGGGGATGCGCGTGCGTGGCGTAGTGCGACGCGGCACGTTGAGGCTTGGGTGGCCGCCGCTCAGATAGGCGAACCCAGGTGCGAAGCCAGTGAAGGCAACGGTGTAGTCGCAGCCGGTATGGCGGCGAATCACCTCTTCGTGCGAGAGATCAAGCATCTGCGCGACCTCGTCAAGGTCCTCTCCTTCGTAGGAGACCGGAATCTCCACGCGAGTGGTCGCACGCTCGATCTGCGCCGTGAGGTCGCGGCGGCTGATGCGCGTGACGAGTTCATCATGCGTCACCGTGTTAGGCCGGAAGTGAACCATGACCGTGCGCGCGGCCGGCACGAGTTCGACGATGCCATCGATGGGCTCGGCCTGTAGTGATGCAAGCAGCGCCAGCGTCTGCGACAAGTCATCCAGCTCGACCAACAGGGCGTCGAGATTAGCGGGCAAAAATCGCATCACGGTACGACTCCCATGTCGACGAAAGGAGCGACCTTGACGCCCGAACGCTCAAGCAGCGCACGCACTTGCCGCGCCATCTCCACCGCGCCGGGGCTGTCACCATGCACGCAGACCGAATCGGCCTTAAGGCACACGATGCTGCCGTCAATGGCCGTGACCACACCCTCGGTCGCCAGGCGAAGCATGCGCTCGGCAACATCCTGCGCATCGTGCAGCACGGAGCCCTTCTCGCGACGGGAGACCAGCGAACCGTCCGGCATGTAGGCGCGATCGGCAAAGGCTTCGGCCACAGTGCTCAGCCCGCTTGCCTGCGCCCAGCCGAGTAGCGGCGAGCCGGCCAAACCGACCAGCACCAGCGACGGGTCGATTGCGCGGATGGCGGCAATCACGTCGTGTGCCTGGCGCTTATCGTGCGCGATGGTGTTGTAGAGCGCTCCGTGTGGCTTGACGTATCGTACCGACGTGCCGGCCACTGCAGCCAACCCCTTCAGCGCGCCGATCTGGTAGATCACGTCAGCCTGCAGGTCGGCGCTTGCCACGTCCATTTGGCGGCGGCCGAAACCGACGAGGTCGGGATAGGCGACGTGCGCGCCTACTGCCACGCCGCGCTCCGCCGCTTGACGTAGCGTCCGCAGGATGCCGGCGGCGTCGCCAGCGTGGAAGCCGCAGGCCACATTGGCACTGCTCACGATGCTGAGCATCGCGTGGTCGTCACCCATGCGCCAGGCGCCCAGGCTTTCACCCAAGTCACTATTGAGGTCTATCTTCATGTTGTTTTCTTTTCTTTAGCGAAACATCAGGAAATACAGGATGAAAACATTGCAAGTCAGCAAGGCCAGCGCCGTGGGCACCTGCGCGCGGATCACCGCGTTTTTGTCGGGCAGTTCGAGTAGGGCCGCCGGTACGATATTAAAGTTGGCGGCCATCGGCGTAAGCAAGGTGCCGCAATAACCCGAGAGCATGCCGATGGCTGCCATAAGGGCCGGGTTACCGTCGTACATGCCGACCAGGACTGGCACCCCGACGCCCCCTGTCATCACGGGGAAGGCGGCGAAACCGTTGCCCATGATGATGGTGAAAAGCGCCATGCCAACCACGTACACCATCACCGCGAAGAAACGTACATCCATGTTGATGTAGCTGGTGGTGATATGCGCCACGGCCTTGCCCACACCGGCGTCGGAGAATACGAGGCCCAGCATGCCGAGCATCTGCGGCAGTACCAGCGCCCAACCGAGCGCATCGGTCAGCCGACGCGATTCGCGGATGCCTTGCATCGGCGTTTCGTTCGTCATCTTGCAGACCAGCGCAAGCGCGACCATACAGCCCAGCCCTAGGCTTACCATCGTGGTGTTCTTCGGGTCGAGCAGCGGTATGCCGCCAACCACGAGGTACTTCGCCGACAGCGTGCCGATCATGGTCACGACCGGGATCGCCAGGGCGGGGATGAAAAGCTTGTTGCCCAGCAGATTGGCGCTGGCCGAGTACTCCGCCGCCGAGCGGGCCACGTGACGGCCAATGCCGACACCGCCGAAGGCTGCAATCAGCGCCATCACCACAACACCGACGCCGACCCAGACCGGCGGCAACTGGTCGCCGAGCAAGAAGACGAGCGAATAAAGGCCCCAGAAAAAGGCACTGGAATAGCGCTTTGAGTGCTGGCGATCCATGAGCGTCATCACCGCGGTGATGGCGAGGATGGCACCGACGAGGTAGTACAGGTGCGTGATCGTGAGCGTCATGGTCGGGACTCCTTGCCTTCGACTGTGACGGTTGCCGCCGCGGCCGCGGCGCCGCCGGCCATCTCGCGCATCAACCAAGTGTCAAGCCGGCGCAGGCGCCAAGCATGGATGGTGAATGCGCAAACAGCTGTCGGAATCCCCCAGAGCGCGACGCGGATCGGCTCGACTTCGATGCCCGCCTCACGCAAGAACGTGGTCATCAGCACGATCGCGCCGAAAGCCACGAAGATATCTTCGCCGAAGAACAGGCCGACGTTATCGGTCGCTGCGGCATACGCTCGCAGCTTGTGGCGAACCTTCTCCGGCAGTGCCCCAAAACGGGCTTCGGCCGCACCTTCTGCCATTGGCGCGAGCAGCGGTCGCACCATTTGTGGATGGCCGCCCAGGCTGGTAAGACCGATGGCTGCGGTCATCTGGCGTGCGCCAAGGTAGACGATCAGCAAGCGGCCCGCAGTCGCGGACTTGATGCTGCTGATCCATCGCTGGGCGTGCTGGCGCAAACCATAACGCTCGAGCAAGCCAATCACCGCCAGCGGTAGCAGGATGATCAACGGCAGGTTACGTGTCTTGATGAAGCCTGTGCCGATGGCGGCAAGAATCCTATCGACCGGAAAGTGCGCCGCGAAGGCGGTGACGACGGCCGTGACAATCACGACCAACATGGGATTAAAGCGCAGGACGAAGCCCACGATGATGACGACGACCCCCAGCAAGGGCCACAAGTTGATGTCAGTGGGCACCGGCGTTTCTCCAAGTTGTTTGAGTTATTTTCTTAGATCACTCAACTATCTTCATCCGATTGAATGATCATTTCAACAGAATTGTTCAACAATCCAACACGGATAATAATAAGCAATATGCATGCCAAAATATGAATTCGTTTCAGCCCTACAGGAAAAAGCGACACTGCGAGCAGGGCAAAACCTGCTAGAATCCAATCGCCCCTGCCACTCAGAAGTCCGCTCGATGCCCCTTCCCGCCTCCCCTTCATTCGTAGCCCAGACGCTAAACGAGCGGATCGCCGAACAGTTGCGTCAGCAAGTCACCCAAGGCGAATTCACACCTGGGCAACGGCTGTCCGAGCAAGTGCTCAGCGAAAACCTCGGCATCTCGCGAAACACCCTGCGCGAAGTGTTCCGGACGCTGGCTAAAGACGGCTTGTTACGACACGAACCCAACCGTGGGGTATTCGTGGTGGTTCCCAGCATCGCGGCCGTCATCGACATCTACCGCGTGCGACGCCTCATCGAATGCCAGGCGTTGGCAGAGGCTTACCCGCGCCACCCGGCGAAGAAGAACATGCGCGCAGCGGCAGAACAGGCCCAGCGAGCGCGGGACGCGGGGGACTGGCTGGCAGTGGGCACAGCTAACATGGACTTCCATACGGCCGTCGTTGAACTTGCGGACAGTGAACGCTTGAACGCCATGTTCCGGCGCATACTTGCAGAGCTACGGCTGACTTTTGGGCTGTTGCAGGACGCCGAGTTCTTGCATGAGCCCTACGTCGATATGAACTTTCAGATTCTTGAACTCGTTGAACGCAACGAGATGGCCAAAGCTCGCGACGCAATGCTTGAATACCTCATTCATTCCGAACGCATTGTTTTGGCCGTCTATGCGAGGCGCCCTTCCCAGGAAGGGTGAAAGCTCCGACGTCCACGCAACATCTGCCCTACACAGCCGGTCGACTGGTCGATACAGTTAACCAAGCGGGGCTCCTTCAGAAATTTTTGCCGCCCTAGCGCATGAGCGAAGAACTGCCAGACATAGAGCCCCTGTGGCAGGATGACCTGGTTGCCTTCACCATCGGCTGCTCGTTTTCCTTCGAACAAGCGCTCCTGGATGCTGGCACTGCCCTCAACAACAACGAATGGATGCAATGGACAAACAATGAACACAGCTCAACGGTCGATTCAGCAGTACATAAACGCCAAGGACAGTAACCGCCCGCATCTGCTGCGCCAGGCTTTTATGCCGGATGCACAACTGGAGATGGTGGTACACACGGGGTCTATCTCGTTTCCACCCCACGTTGAAGGCCTCGAGTCCATCGGCGACGTACTGGTCAGACGCTTCGGCCAGACATTCGAAAACGTCTATACCTTTTGTCTGGGACACCCACCGGAGCCGGATAGCAAAACGTTCCAATGCCAATGGCTGGTCGCTATGTCCGACAAAAACTCCGGCGAGGTCCGAGTCGGTTGTGGTCAATATGGATGGCAGTTCAATCCCGAGTCGGGACTTGTCGAGCGGCTCACTATCACCATCGAACATATGAAAACCCTGCCACCTACCGATCTTCACACCATCATGGAGTGGGTATCCCACTTGGACTATCCATGGTGCCGCCCAGAAGCATTAGCGAGCAACGCTCCAGACATAGGCACCCTTGAAGAGGTGATCCAGTATGTAATCCGGTCAGAACAGTGAAGTTGCGGAACACATCTGAAGAGTTGCGGAAGGGATCGTAAATCGCAGGTATAAAAATCTATGGTCACCCCCATTTTTGCAATACTGATTAACGGGTGGTGTGGTTGGTTTGCTTAAATCTATCCGGCGTCTGTTTGGGGCATGCCCCAGCACCACGATGAGAGTCGCGCCTGACGATCCTTAAAAACCCGTCGGCTTCTGAAGCCGATTTTTATGTCAGGATCTTCGCCAGGCCGGTGTGCCGTTCACATCATCTGTTGTTCAGCTATCG